>NZ_JAAOLG010000019.1:0-125022 GCF_011602025.1 Rhodococcus sp. IC4_135 | reverse complement strand
CATAGAGTTACGGCGGTCATAGCGAAGGGGAAACGCCCGGTCCCATTCCGAACCCGGAAGCTAAGCCCTTCAGCGCCGATGGTACTGCACTCGACAGGGTGTGGGAGAGTAGGACACCGCCGAACACACTGTAAGAGAAGCCCCCCAACCAGTCATGGTTGGGGGGCTTTCTCATACCCAAAACACCCCCCGACCGCGAGCGAACGGTACGTTCGTCGCCTCAGATCGACCGAACGTACCGTTCACTCGATCAGGGCAGGGCAGGGCAGGGCAGGGCAGGTGAACGGCTGGACAGAACCGACAGGCGTTATCGCAGAGCCGCCTGCAGCACCTCGCAGAGCACGTCCAGCGTCCTCGAGTACTGCGACTGCGTCGGCGTGCTGTAGCCGACGACGATGCCGTCACTGCCGACTGACGACACGTCGGGATGTCGGAAGACGGACAGCCCTTCGAGCCCGAGATCGCGCGCCTTGGCTGCTGCAAGCACAGATTGTTCGGTGCCGGAGGGAAGACGGATCACAGCGTGAAGCCCCGCGGAGATCCCCTCGACCCTGACCTGGGGTACTCGCTGCGCAAGGGTCGCAACCAGTTGATCGCGTCGTCGTCGGTACGAGGTCCGCATCTTTCGAATATGACTGTCGAATCTTCCGGACTCGATGAAGTCCGCCAAGGTCAATTGATCCGTTGAACTGACCCAGCGTTCGTAGGGTCCCTTTGTTGCGAGGACGGGATCGATCAGCCTGTCCGGCAACACCATCCATCCGATGCGAATGGCCGGCGACAGTGTCTTGCTGACAGTGCCCAGGTACGCGACGTGCTGCGGCGCGATTCCCTGGAGTGCGCCGACCGGCTTTCTGTCGTAACGGAATTCGCCGTCGTAGTCGTCCTCGATGATGACGCCGCCGGTAGTCGCGGCCCATTCGAGAGCGGTCGCGCGCCTCGCCGGTGTGAGGGGGCCTCCGAGGGGGAACTGATGGGTCGGTGTCAGCAGAACACTCTCAGCAGATGTTGACACCAATTCGTCTGTGCAAGTGCCTGATTCGTCGACCGATATGGGAATCGTCAGAAGCCCTTCGTCGACAAGTAGCTGTCGGTGCAGGTGAAGGCAGAAGGCATCGACGGCAATCGTTCCTCCGAGTGCGCGGGCAAGGAGGGAGATCCCGTGGCCCGAGCTGGCGCTGATCACAATGCGGTTCGGATCGACGCGAACGCCTCTGGTGCGGCTCAGGTATGTGGTGAGGGCGTTTCGGAGTTCTACTCGGCCCCTGGGATCAGTGGTTGCGAACGCGTCGGTCGGTGCGGTGGTTAAAGCACGTCTGGCGGACGAAATCCATGCAGTGCGGGGAAACGCAGACGCGTCCGGCGATCCGGGGAGAAGGCTGTAGGTCAAGCGACGTCGGGTCGGTGACGGCTCGACCTCGCGACTGTGTGTGCTGGCGAGTGTGGCGACCACGGTTCCGGAACCCGGCCGTGTGACAAGCCACCCAGCTGCGGCGAGCTCGGCGTAACAGTCCGCAACAGTGTTTCGGGCAACTCCGAGGTCGACTGCGAGTGTGCGGGAAGGTGGGAGTCTGGTGCCGGGCTTCAACAGTCCACTGTCGATCGCGTCGCGAAGCGTCTGAAGCAGCGCAGTGCGAACCCCGATTCCCTGTGGCAACTCGATATGTAGATCGAACCCAAGATTGGCCCATGAATTCATCACCGGATTGAACCATGTTTCGGGGTCTTTCCGGGATTACGGTTTGAGTATGACTACAGCAACAGGACAACGACTGGATATCGCAAAGCTGGCGCCCGAGGTCTACAAGGCCATGATTGCGTTGGATGCCGCTGCGCGAAAGGGGCTGGAGCCGACGCTCGTCGAGCTGGTACTCACGCGCGCGTCGCAGCTGAATCATTGTGCGTGGTGCTTGGACATGCATACGCGTGATGCTCGGAAGGTCGGAGTGACGGAGCAGAAGCTCTACCTACTGAACGCGTGGGAAGAGGCGCGAGGGATGTACTCCGATCGCGAACGCGCCGCGCTCGCTTTGACCGAGGCCGTGACAGTCCTTACCGACGGTTTCGTTCCGGACGAGGTGTACAGCGAGGCGGCCGCAGAGTTCTCGGACGAGGAACTGGCCCAGCTCATCAGCGTCATCTTGACGATCAATGCGTGGAATCGCATCGCGGTGACCACGAGGAAGGCGCCGCCGGTACGGAGCTGACCCCGAGCCGCATTCGTCACGTGCGATCGGCGACCGGCTGTCTCGGTCGGAGATCTGGGCAATCACTCCAAAGAGGACCAAAAGATTGCTTTCTGCTGTGAACAAAACCGACTGAATCTTTGAATGTGATGCAAATCACATAGCCTTGGGTCGGAAGGCTATGCCGGACGCCCGCAGATTGTCGGGATTCCGACAAAGCAGTCTCTGTTGAATTATCCACTGAAGGGGCCCGCCATGCGGGCCTCTTCTTTTGTGTGCGGACCGAAAGCGCCCCTTCCTGTGGGTTTCCCGGGAAACCGTGAGTTATCGACTGGCTAGCAGTCGAGGATTGCCGTGCTCTTCGAGGTTGGGTGAGCCATTTTTGGGTTGATCGTGACGGTTGTGCGGTTGGACAAGATTCCAGTCACCGACTCGGCTAACTTGTGGCCCGTAGCGCCTTGCGACGTTCGCCTGCTCGGAGCATGGGTGGACTTTCTTGAAACATGCACTACATTGCCATCTAGTAACTGGCCGGTTGCCAAAAGTAGCTGGCCGATCCTCTCGGAAGTGAGTGCTGGACGGCGTGGTCTTGGGATTCCAGGCAACCTCCCCGCTACCGAAATGTCTTGAAAGGGAAGCTTTGATGACTGTGTCTGGTTCACGGCGGAGACCGCTTGCTCTCCGACTCTCGCTAACCGCAGCTATTGCCGTAACGGTGGCCGGCAGTAGCGTTGCTTTTGCTTCGCCGGCCGTCTCCGCGCCACTGCCGGTGCGAACCGCTGCCGCTCCGGCGTTCACTGCCGGGTTGTGCGAGGGCACCGAGTACACACCCTCGGAGCAGATGCTCGACATCTCCGGCGTTCGACTGGACCATTACAACGACGGCAACATCGTGCCGATGTACGGCACCACCGATCGAGGTACCTCGACGGCGGTGGATACTCCGGTCTGCGGTGTCCGCGACGTCGACGGAATTGCGAAGTCGGAATGGATGTACTGCACGGACTTCGATCTCGATCCGTGTTCCGGCGTCGACGAAAATGGTTTGCCGGTCGACAAGCACAACGACGAGATGGGCGCGACGGTGCCGTCTTCGGGCAATCCCGATTTGTCGGCCGACGATCTCGCTGTCATCAGTTGGTTGCTGCAAAATCCCGCCAAACTCGACGGCACTGTTTCGGGCAATGGCAGTGAGAATGCACGTTCGGCGCGCCAGACGCTGGTGTGGTGTGTCTCGGACTACGACAATCCGCTGATGGCCGACTTCAAAGGCCTGTGCGACAGGAACATCGGCGCCGACGAGCGAGCTCGCATCGTCGAGATCATGAACGTGACGCAAACGCTTGACCTTGCCCGCAAGACGCCGGCGACGGGCACTCTGAAGGCCGGGGAGACCGCCGTCTTCACTCTGAACACGAATATGTACCGGAAGCCGATCACTGTTCAGTCCTCGGCGGGAACGGAACTCACTGTCTGTGGTGACAATGCCAAGGCGACGCTGAGTGGAAACCAGTTGACCGTTGACGGTCGCGGAGATGCACCGACTGCCGTTGATCTTTGCCTCGCCGCCGCAAACGCCGGGGACTACTCCGTGACCGCAAGTGTCATTCCGGATTCGGTCGAGAACCTGCACTGGAACACGGCCGGGGCAGAGTGTCAGATCTTCGCGTCGTTCGACACCGTTCGGCCGGCTTCGATGAATGCGTCTGCAAGCGTCGGATATGCCGCAGCGCCCACGACGACACCCGCAACAACGACACCAGCAACAACGACACCTGCAACCACGACACCGTCGACGACGACCCCGGCCACTACGACGCCTGTAACCCCGGTCGTTCCGATCGTGCCGATTGTTCCGATCGTGCCCATCGTTCCGATTGTGCCGGTCGTGCCGGTAGTTCCGGGTGTCCCTGTTCCCTCGCAGCCCGTTGCCACGCCTGCAACTCCGGCGCCGACGACTCCGAAGCCTGCCACCGGACCTCGCCCGGTTGCCATCGACGGTGGTGCTGCTGAACAGAATTCGGGCCGCAACGTCGCCGTCGCAGTGACCGGCCTCGGGCTTGTCGGAATGGCTGCTGCCGGAGCAGTTGCTCTCCGCCGCAAGCGTTCCTGACACCAGGCACATGCAGTAGACGTCGGCACCGATCACAGGCTGTGTGATCGGTGCCGGCACTGATCAGACGCAGGGGGCGTCAATTCGCAAGAGGTGCCGGGGGCACCTCATCCCGCAGGAGACAGTTCGATGACCATGTACGAGTCGGATCCCAATCCATCCAATCCATACGACGATCCCAACGATGATCGGCCCGCGAACACCGGCAAGGGGCGTCGTGTCGCGTACATCCTGGCCGTTGTCGCGGTGCTTGTCGCTGGTGCTTCCATGGCCTTCGTCGGCCTGCGATCATCCGATGACAGTGCCGCGATCCCGCTGAGTCCGGGAGTTGTCATGTCGCACTCCGCGAATCCGGCAGCGCCCACTGATGAGTTGATGACTCCCAACACCCTTTCGCTCGACCCGGTCGGGGTTCAGGCGCCGATCGTGGACGCCACCGTGCCGGAAGGAGTTCTCACTCCGCCGGAGAACGTCAAGAACGTCGGAATCTGGCTCGATGGTGCATCTCTCGATTCCGCCACCGGCACGACCTTGATTGCCGGACACGTCAATCTGACCGGCCAGGGTAACGGTGCGCTGTTCGACCTGGGCACGATCGAGCCGGGTGAAGTGATCCGTACATCAGACGCGACGGGCAAGAGCACGTCGTGGAAGGTGACTGCGGTTACGACGCGCCCGAAGGCCGATGGTGTGGAGGAAAGCGTGCTGACCGGCCCGGAAGGCCCTCGCAAGTTGGCAGTCGTAACCTGCGGCGGCGAACTGCAATTCGAGGATGGTGTGGGCAACTACGCCGACAACGTCTATCTGTACGCGGACCTGATGGTCTGACGCATTGGAAATCGTGCCCGTTGGATAGTGTCGCAGGTATGGATCTTCACCTGTCTGGAAAGCGTGCGATCGTTGCCGGTGGTAGCAAGGGGATCGGTCTGGCAATCGCCAGAGGTCTGGCCGCTGAAGGTGTCGACATCGCGATACTCGCACGCACTGAGCAAACGGTCGAAAGCGTTGCACGAGATTTGGTTTCGGAGTTCGGAATTCGTGCGATCGGAGTCGTGACGGATACACGCGACGACGACGCGGTTCAGGCGTCGGTGCGGCAAGTAGTAAAGGAGTTCGGCGGTGTCGACATTCTGGTCAACTCCGCAGCGACTCCGTTCAGCGCCGGAAAGCCGACGGATTTCGAGGCGACCACCGACGACGTCGTGCGAGACGAAGTCGAAGTGAAAGTGCTCGGGTACCTGCGAACCGCACGGGCTGTGGCGCCGTATCTGATCGATCAGGGTTGGGGTCGGATCATCAACATCAGTGGGTTGGGCGCGAGGCAGGCCACCTCGATCGCCCACACGATCCGCAACGTCAGTGTTTCTGCGCTGACCAAGAATCTTGCAGACGAGCTGGGCCCCAAGGGAATCAACGTCACCGTCGTCCATCCGGGTGTGACGAGAACCGAAAGGTTGACCGCACGGATTACCCGCGAGTCGGAAGAGTCGGGCCGCTCGGCGGCCGAGGTGGAGCGGGGTATCGCGACGAACTCGATACACCGGATCATCGACGCGGAAGAGGTGGCTGACGTCGTGACCTTCCTGGCATCGCCGCGAAGCATCGCTATCACCGGTGACGCAGTGGCAGCGGGCGGAGGAGTGCCGGGGCCGGTCTACTACTGAAAACTCGCGTGCTGCTACCTGCTCGCGGTGGTGACGATCGTGTGCACGCGTCCGCCGCCGAGTCTCTTGCTTTCGTACATCGCCGAATCGGCGACTTTCTGCATATCCGTGAACGCGGTTGCCCGCTCCTCACCTGCGGTCAATTTGTGTGTGCGCACGGCGATTCCGATGCTCGACGTCGACGGGATCTCGTCGGTATTCGAGTGCATGGCAGGCCCGATCGAGTCGAGCATCGGACCGATTGCCGGCACGGAAAGTCTTTGAGCGAGGATGAATTCGTCGCCGCCTACCCGCGCGACGACAGCATCGGCATGCGCCCAGGACGACAAGCGCTGTGCCACCCGAAGAATGATGCGATCGCCTACGTCGTGACCGTGGACGTCGTTGATCGTCTTGAACCTGTCGATGTCGATTGCGATCACCAGTAGGGCTGCCGATTCCTGGCGCTGGAACTCCGCGAGTACCTTCTCGACGTGGCGATCGAGGCCGCGACGGTTCAGGAGGCCGGTCAGGGGGTCGAGGTCGGAGCTGGATGCGTCCATGCTGAGCATCGTCAGCACGATCTGTGAGATGAACGCGCAGACCACAAGTGCGGTGACGACGACCAGCACTTTCGAAGCACCCAGTGCCGGATCGCGGTCCGGGCCGAACAGTATCGGCTGCGCCGCGATCCCGATTATCGTTACTGAAAAGACCAGGTGGGCAACCTGCAGCTTCGGGTTGTGGAAGTAGGCGATGTAGATGCCGATCAGCGCAAAAATGACGCAGGTGAGCAATCGTGCAAGCTGCGAGGAATCCCCGACCACGGAAATCGTGACTGCGATATCGCAGAACACCACGAATCCGAACGAGCGCCGCTTGGTCGGACCGAAGACCCACCAGGAGACTCCGACCACGAAGCACGAGATCACGACGACAGAGTTGAAGAACAGCGCGATAGTGCTCGTCGGGCCGGCGGGGCTGAACCGGTTGAGTAGCGCGCACACGCCCAACCCGATGACGATGATGCCAAGTAATAGCCGGGTGGCAGTGGTGAGGCCGTTGTCGCGAAGATAGCGAGTGAAGCGGTCGTATTGATCGGGAAGAGCTAACCACTCGCGGGTCAGCGTCCTCATGGACTTCATCTGCGACGTCATGAGTGCTTCAGTCTGCGAAGGCGGGAGTGTGCGCCATTCATCGCGAACTGACTCCTCGGCTGTCTGGCACCTTGCAATGCTAACTGGATCGATGCCGCATTGGACCGAGATGTTCGGATCGGCGACCCGCATGTCTGGGTTGGGCCAGCGTGAAGTATAAATACATCTTGTGTCTATGTTGTATTCCGCTTCCGAAACCGTCTTCCGCGAAGTCAAGGAACTGATCCTGTCCGGCGAGCTCGCCGGAGGGGAGTTGATCAGTGAGGGTGACATCGCCGCACGGACCAATGTGAGCCGAACGCCGGTGCGTGAGGCATTTCTGCGACTGGAAGCGGAAGGCTGGATGCGCCTCTACCCGAAGAAGGGGGCGTTGATCGTCCCGGTCGCGGACGGGGAGGCGGAACATGTGGTCAGTGCCAGGCAACTCGTCGAGACTCAGAGTGTTCGAGTGGTGTCGGTCCGACCCCACGCACGCGAAGCGCTTGTCGCAGCGTTGCGCGCGAACCTGATCGAGCAACGTGAGATTGCTGATCGCGGGGACGTTGCCGCGTTCAGCGCGATCGATGCGGATTTTCACAAGATGATCGTTGCCGCCGGTGGGAACCCACTGCTCGACTCGTTCTACGCGAGTCTGCGCGACAGGCAACGGCGGATGACAGCGCGGTCGATCTCACGCGACCCCGGCCAACTCTCTCGCATCCTTGTCGATCACACCGCGCTGACCGACCTTGTCGAAACAGGCGATGCCGACGGATACAACACTGCCGTACTCACGCACATGCGCCAGGTGCATGGACTCGGCTTCGAAGGAACTCTGTGATGAGCACCCAAACGATGGGCGCTGGGACCGCGGCCGAACCTCGTCTCGACAGTGCACGCGCCGACGGCGGAAAATGGCTGTGGCTGACCGTCGCCGCCAGCATGTTCGCTGCAGCGTGGGGTGGTAACGAGTTCACGCCACTGCTGGTGATGTACCGACTCGACCACGGCTATTCGCCGGTGATGGTCGACTTCTTCCTTTTCGCCTACGTGGTCGGGATCGTGCCGGCTCTCCTGCTCGGCGGACCGCTGTCCGATCGATTGGGCCGACGCCCGATCATGCTTCCGGCGCCGATCATCGCGATCGCCGGCTCGACGCTCCTTGCTTTCGGTGCCGACTCCGCCGCTGTCCTGATTCTGGGAAGGATCCTCTGCGGAATCGCCTTGGGGATCGGAATGGCCGTCGGCGGTTCGTGGGTGAAGGAGTTGTCCACGCAGCCCTGGGATTCGGCGGCGTCGGAAGGTGCGGGCGCCCGGCGAGCGGCGATGAGTCTGACCGCCGGCTTCGCTTTGGGTGCGGGTGCTGCGGGAATCTTGGCGCAGTGGGCGCCCATGCCGAGTGCGTTGGCGTACGTGCTGCACATCGTGATCACCGTGGTTGCGGGCGTGGCGCTGTGGCGTGCGCCCGAAACCCGGCCGGCGCAGGAGAAATCCGAGCGACGCAGGTTGATCGACGACCTCAAGATCCCCTCGGCAGGTCATCGCAGATTCCTCTACGTCGTTGTTCCCTTGGCCCCGTGGGTGTTCGGTGCTGCCAGTGTCGCGTATGCAGTGATTCCATCGCTGATGACCGGGCACAGTGGCGATGCGCCCGTGGCCTTTTCGGCTCTGCTGTGCATGGTCGCGCTGACGTGCGGGTTCGCGATTCAGTCATTGGGGCGCAAGATCGATACCGACCGCAGCGCGCGGGGCGCTCTGGTGGCGCTGGTGTTTCTGGTGGTCGGTATGGCGGCTGCCGCTCTGGTCGCGTCGACGCTGACCGTGGCGGTTGCGATCGTCGCTGCAGCGATTCTCGGCTGTGGGTACGGCATGGCATTGGTGTCCGGATTGCTGGAGATCCAGCGAATTGCGGGGCCGGATGATCTGGCAGGGCTGACGGCAGTGTTCTACTCGATCACCTATATCGGATTTGCCGTGCCGGCACTGCTGGCGATGCTGTCGGAAAGCATTCCGGCGCTGAGCTATACGGTGACGCTCCTGTTCGGATCCGTTGCCGCGGCTGCTTGCCTTGTGCTGATCCTCTTCAAGTCACGTTCGCATCTTCCGGCTCTCTGATGCCGCCGGCCCGCCGACTCCGGTGAGAGTCGGCGGGCCGGGATCAATCACGCGTCTACAGTTGCGGACCCGTTCTCAGAACTGTGAACCGAACTGTCTGCCGTACCAGCCGGAACCGATGCGGTCTTGTTCAAGCCGTTGAGCAATCCGGTGATATCGACGCCCGAGCTCTCCAGAGTTTCGATGACGCCGGCAATCACCTGGGGGCTGATGCCCAGGATCGAGCCGATCGAACCCTGCGCCCCGTCACTTCCCCCGACGATGGAGATGCGATCGATGTCGCCGACCGGCTTCGCTGCCGCCGCGGTGGCGTCGACCAGTGCCGCCAGAACGTCAGGCAGAGTGAGCAACTGCGCGGCCTGCGGGGTGTAGGAGTTGAGTGCCTCGGCGATCTGACGCTTACCCGCAGCCTCCGCTTCGAGTTTGGCGCGCAAACCATCTGCCTCGGCTTGCTGCTCGGCGCGAACTGCGTCGGCCGCTACCTTGCGGCCGTCAGCTTCGGCTTCCAGACGTGCTCGCAGACCGTCTGCGTCAGCCTGCTGCTCGGAGCGAACGGCGTCGGCGACGAGCTTTCGTGCATCGGCCTGAGCGCCACCGGCCTGCCTCGCGGACTCGGCCTGTGCCTGTGCGCGGAGGATCGCAGCCTGTCGCTCGCCCTCTGCGCGTGCGATGGAAGCTTGCCGTTCGGCCTCGGCCGGTGCGATGACGTCTGCCTGCAATGCGGCTTCCGATTGCTGGGCGCGTCGACGCTCGACCTCGGTGCGAGCTTCGACGCGGGCCGCCTCGGCCTGCTCACGTGCGATGCCGACGGCCTTCTCCGCCGTTGCCTGCGCGAGAGGTCCGGCCTGGTCGGCTTCGGCGTTCTCGGCTTCGGTCTGTGCTCGCAGACGAGCGAGTTCGACGTCGCGCTTCTGATTCGCGCTCGCGATCGCGGTGTCGGCTTCGGCCTGGGCGACGGACCCTGCCTGGCGCGCCTTTGCCGACTGGATCTGCGAATCACGTTCGGCTTCAGCGGTTCCGATCGCGGCGTCACGCTTGACCTCGGCGATTCGACGCTGACCGAGCGATTCGAGATACCCGTTGAAGTCGGAGATTCCCGCGATCTTGATGACATCGACTTCCATGCCGATGCGGGCGAGGTCGCCGCCGGCCTCCTCGACCACACTGCGGGCGAGGGAGTCGCGGTTGGAGTTCAGGTCCTCGACGGTCATGGTTGCGGTGATTCCGCGCAGGCTACCGGCGAGGATTTCGTTGATCTGCTGCTGGAGTTCGTCGAGGTCGGAGGTCAGGAATCGTTGCACGGCAGTCTGAACCGCTTCGTCAGCGGAGCCGATCCGTACCAATCCGACTGCTTCGACGTTGACCGGAACACCGTCGTTGGAGAGCGCGTTCTTGAGGTTGATGCTGACGTTGAACGGCTCGAGCGACATGATGTCGACGCGTTCGATGCCGGGAATCTTGAACCGGGCACCGCCGCGTACCACTTTCGGCTTGCCTCGACCGGTGAAGACCGCCACTTCGTTCGGCGGGACCTTGACGTAGTTCTTCACGTAGATCGCGGGGAGAACGATGAAGATGATTACCGCGACTACAACCGCAATGATGATGATTGGCAGCATGTATCGAGTCCTTAGATCGCGTCGTCAACCGTGACGACGTGAAGGTATTGATCGTCTACATCGGCGATGTAGACGGTGGTGCCGGTGGTGAGCGCGATCGGCTGTGCACTGACGGCCTTGGCCTGCACGCGATTGCCTTCGGCGTCGACGAACGAGACTTCTCCCCAACCTTCGGCTGCGATGGTGAGGGTGACCGTGCCCAACAGCCCGGAGTATGAAGCTCGCCCGATGTGCGAATTATCTTGTTGTTCAAGTAGATAGGGAAGGAGAAGGCCGCGCGTGACGACAACGAGAACGGCGGCGAGTGCGAGTGCTGCAGTCACTGTTGCCAACGTCGGAGCATCCGCGAGAGTGGCAGCAACGCCGCCGGCACCGAAACCGAAAAGTGCTGTGGCCAACGTTGTCAGGCTCAGAAATGGCAGCCCGTCTGCGTGGCCGCCGCCCAGATCCGCAACCTCGCCGACGGCAAAGGCTCCGATCAGAGCGACAACTCCGATCACGAAACATATTGTGAATACAACGAACATCGATCCCCCGATCTACCTGTCGAGGAAGCGTGCCCTGAAGTTTTTGTTGTCGGGGTCGTCCCTCGGCCCATCTATATAGTAAAGGTAAGACAAAGCTAATCGGCGCATTCGGAATGTTTCGGCGTGGTGTGCAGCGACTCGTTGCGGAACGGAAATCAGGTCACCCCGGTCGACTGTTGCCCGGCGATGCTCGACATTGCGTCAGGTCGTGCCGATGCCGCGGGGGTGAGTGCATCGATGGACTTCGTGAACAGCGAAGTGCTGGATCTTCTGAAAGGGATCGGCGCACTGCCTGCCGTGATGGCGCCGGTAGTCGACGGCGCACTGGCCGTAGATGCACACCGCCCGACTGTTTCAGATCATCGGGCGGCGTGCGTCGAGGTCCGTTCGTCGAAGCCTGTTCGTCAAAATCCAGTACGTCACATCCGCGGTAACAGGCGTTGATTCAGCCAAGCGTCCCACAGAGGCCGCAGTGGAGTATCGGTGAAACGTGAAGCGAGATCGGTGAATTGCTCGGTACTGACCGTGCTGTGTCGATGCTTCGTGGTCCACTGGCGGATCAGTTCGAAGAACTTCTCGTCTCCGAGAACGCCGCGCAGGGCGTGCAGAGTCAACGCGCCCCGCTTGTAGATTCGATCATCGAACATGTGGGCGGGCCCGGGATTGCCGATGATCAAGAACTGGGGTTTCCGCCGGAGTCCCTGATAGGCGTTGGCGGCCAGTTGGTCAGAGGACGGGCCACCGGAATTCTCGGACCAGATCCACTCCGCGTAACAGGCAAAGCCTTCGTGTAGCCAGATGTCGCACCATTGTCCGAGAGTGAGACTGTTACCGAACCACTGGTGGGCAAGCTCGTGCGCGACAAGACGTTCGGAGCCGCGCCTACCTGTGCAATGGTTGGCTCCGAAGATCGAGAGCCCCTGCGCTTCGATGGGGATTTCGAGCTCGTCGTCGGTGACGACAGCCGTGTAGTCGGCAAAAGGATACGGGCCGAACAGTTTTCCGAAGACTTCCAACATTTGTGGCTGACGTCCGAAATCGATGTCGAACGCTGCGCGTAGCCGCGGCGGGTGAACGGCGAAGACCGGCACCGGGCCGGCGCTCACCTGCCGATGCTCGTACTGGCCGATCTGAATGGTGGCCAGGTAGGTTGCCATCGGTTCGGTCTGCTCGTAGACCCACGTCGTCTGACTCGCGCGGGTCTGCTTGCGGATCAGCTTGCCGTTGGCGAGAGCGTAGAACGGTGAATCGGTGGTGATCGAAATGCGGTACGACGCTTTGGAAATCGGGTGGTCGTCGCAGGGGAACCAGGACGCCGCGCCGTTGGGCTGACTTGCGACCAGGATTCCTTCGTCGAGTTCCTCCCAGCCGACTTCGCCCCACAGACTCCTGATCGGCTCGGGATTGCCGTTGTAGGCGATGGTGACCGACAATGCACCGCCGGCGGGGATCTTGGCGGACGGCGTGACGGTCAGCTTGTTGTTCTGGTGCGCGTACTTCGTGCCGCGGGCACCGTTGACCGACACCTTCGACACCTGCAGGTTCTGTGCGAGGTCGAAGCTGAACTTGGATCTGCTCTCGGTGGTGACTGCGGTGATGACAGCTTTGCCGGCGAGCCGGTTGCTGAAGACCTTGTAGGTCAGTTCCAGTTCGTACCGAGACACGCGGTAACCGCGGTTGCCGTTGAGTGGCAGGTACGGATCGATCGGCTCCTCGAGCATTCTGTTCGGCTTCACGACGCCACCCACGGCGCAATCGGATTGCCCTGCCAGCGGGTGGAGGGCGGAACGGTGTCACCTCGCATCACCAGAGATGCAGGCCCTACCGTCGCTCCCGCGCCGATGCCGGCTGCGGGTAGCGCGACACAGTGCGGTCCCAGCGTTGCTCCTGCTCCCAGGGTGACGGTATCCATGGACATGATCCGATCATGGAAGAGGTGAGTTTGCACGACGCACCCCCGTTCCACCGTTGCTCCGTCGCCCAAAGTCACAAGATCTGCCTCGGGTAGCCAGTACGACTCACACCAAACGCCCTTGCCGATCTTTGCCCCGAGCCCACGTAGGAAGATGTTCAGTACGGCGGTACCAGTCGCCGCCCGGGCGAACCACGGCGCTGCGACGGTCTCGACGAATGCGTCGGCTACCTCGTTGCGCCAGACGAACGAACTCCACAGCGGATGCTCGACCTTGGCGATGCGTCCGACGACGATCCACTTGGCGGCGATGGTGATCGCGCCCGCCACTGCTCCGGCGACGAGCAGAACTACCCCGCTCAGCAGCGCAGCGAACCAGAATCCGACTGCACCGACCAGTGCTTCGAGGGCGAACAGAACACCGAGACCGATGCCGAACGTGACCATCACGGGGAGCAGTCGGCAGGTTTCGACCACTCCGCGGGCGATCTTGAGGCGCATCGGCGGATTGAACGTACGGGCGGCGTCGGTGTCCCCGGCAGCCCTTCTCAGTCGTACCGGTGGACTACCCAGCCACGATGACCCGGACTTCGCCTTGGACGGGGTAGCCGACAGAACCGCCACCAGACCGTTCTTGGGGACGCGTCGACCGGGAGCGGTCATACCGGAGTTGCCGAGGAACGCACGCTTGCCGATCTTCGCCTGTTCGATGTGCATCCAGCCGCCGCCGAGGCCGTAGCTCGCAACCATGGTGTCGTCGGCGAGGAATGCGCCGTCGGCGACCGTCGTGAACTTGGGAAGGAGGAGCACGGTGGATGCTTCGACGTTCTTGCCGATCTTGGCGCCGAGGAGGCGGAGCCATCCCGGCGTCAGCAGGCTCGCGTAGAGCGGGAAGAGGAAGGTTCTGGCCGAGTCGAGCAGGCGTTCGGTCGCCCACACCTGCCAGCCGATGCGGCTGCGGACAGGGTGGTAACCGGGGGTCAGCCCGATCGAGAGAAGACGAACGGCCACCAGTGTGATGACTGCGAAGACGAGCAAACTCAAGATGGTCGCGACCGGAAGCATGATCAGCGATTGGAGCACGGCACTCGCGAGCGTGTCGGTGTCGCGAATCCACCAACCGATCAACGCGATCCCGGCCATCAGAGCGAAGATCGGCATACCGGCCAGGAAGACCGAGGTGACGCCGTATACCGGTACCCAGCCGGGTGCGCGCTTCGGATGTTCGGCAGGCCACGGATGATTCGCTTTCCCGATCTTGGTGGCGGGGGATCCGGCCCATTGCTGGTTGGCCTTCACCCGACCGAACACCGCAGATCCGGGTTCGACGACGGCGTCCCGACCGATACGCGCGCCGGGCAGAAGCGTCGAGCGTGAACCGACGGAGGCGCCGTCGCCGATCTTGATCTCGCCGATGTGAATGACGTCGCCGTCGATCCAGTGGCCGGAGAGGTCGACTTCGGGTTCGACGGAGCAGCCGTCACCGAGTTCGAGCATTCCGGTGATCGGGGGAAGCGTGTGGAGATCGACGCCGCTGCCGATGTCGGCGCCGAGGGCACGTGCGTAGTAGAGCATCCACGGAGCACCCGAAAGATTGGCTGCGCCACTGGCTTCGGTGAGCCGCAGCGCGATCCACAGACGCAGATGCTCGCTACCTCCTCGCGGGTACGTACCCGGTTCGAGTTTGCGCAGGAGCAGGCGCGCTCCGACGACGGCGATGGTCATGCGCCCGATCGGCGTGATGAACACGATGAACGCCAACAGGATCCACCACCACGAGACGGTGGGAGCCCAGCTGACATCGACGAACCAACCGAGGACGTTGTTCGCGATCGCCAGCCACGTCACCCACTGCAGTCCGGTGAGCGTCGTGAGCGGAACGGTGACGGCGATCTGCGCCAGCTGAGTCTTCAACGGTGTGGGAGCGACGATGCGGGGCTCCACAGTTGCGGTGGGCGCCAATTCGTCCAGATATTCGGCGAGCGACCCCAACCGTGGATGGTCGTAGAGCTGTGCGACGGTCACTTCGGGGAACCGCTCGCGTAGGGCGGTCACCAACTGAGCAGCGGAGAGGGATCCGCCGCCCACTTCGAAGAAGTCGTCGTCGAGTCCGGTGATCTGCGCGCCCAGGATCGAACCCCACAGACCGGCAACCCAGGCAGCGGTGCCGTCGAGCCCCAACGCGGCCCCGGCGTCCTCACCGGCACCGGGCAACGGCCAGGGCAACGCGTTGCGGTCGACTTTGCCCGACGTGCGCGTCGGAAGTTCGTCCATCAACGCCAGACGCGGCACGAGGGCCGCGGGTAGCTGCTCGCTGAGCAGAGCGTGAGCTGCCTTGAGGTCGAAGTCGGGATCCGTGCTCGCGATGTACCCGACGAGGAGTTGATTGCCGGCAGCCGTCTTCTTCACGGCGGCGGCAGCGCCGCTGACGCCCGGCAGGTTCTGCAAGGCGTTGTCGACCTCACCGAGTTCGATGCGCCGGCCGCCGAGCTTGACCTGATCGTCCGCGCGGCCCTGGAACATCAGGCCGGTGGTCTCGAGACGGACCAGGTCGCCGCTTCGGTAGGCGCGTTCCCACCCGAGCGAGGGCATCGACGCGTACTTCTCGGCGTCCTTCGCGGGATCCAGGTAACGGGCCAGGCCGACGCCACCGATCACCAGCTCGCCCACCTCACCGACTGCGACGGGATTGCTCTGCGCGTCGACGACGGCAAGGTCCCAACCGTCGAGGGGGAGTCCGATGCTGACGGGGCTCTTGCCGTCCATCAGCGCGCCGCAGGCCACGACGGTCGCCTCGGTGGGCCCGTATGTGTTCCAGACCTCGCGGCCCTCGACGGCGAGGCGCTCGGCCAGCTCGGGTGGGCAGGCTTCGCCACCGAAGATCAGGAGCCGAACGGCTTCGAGAGCTTCGGCCGGCCACAGCGAGGCAAGGGTCGGCACGGTGGAGACGATGCTGACGTCACGCGAGACCAGCCACGGGCCGAGGTCCATGCCGCTGCGGACCAGGGAACGAGGCGCCGGAACGAGGCAGGCGCCGTGACGCCACGCGAGCCACATCTCCTCGCAGGACGCGTCGAATGCCACGGACAGTCCCGCGAGGACGCGATCACCAGGTCCGATGGGCTCGTCCTGGAGGAACATGCGCGCCTCGGCGTCGACGAACGCCGCGGCATTGAGATGCGTGACCGCGACGCCCTTGGGGGTGCCGGTAGACCCGGAGGTGAAGATGATCCAGGCGTCGTCGTCGGGTTCGGGTTCGCGAACCGGAGGATGCTCGAGCCGCTTTGGCGCCGTCCCCGGCTGGATACCGTCGCCGGTGATGATCGCTGCTACCTGCGCTTCACCGAAGACCAACTCGGCGCGCTCTTCCGGATCGTCGGCGTCGACGGGCACGTACGCTGCGCCCGCTGCGAGGATCGACAGGATCGCCACGTACAGAGACCGTGAACCTGATGGCATCCTGATTCCGACGCGGTCACCTGCGCCGACGCCGGCATCACCGAGCCAGCGTGCGCCGAGCTCGATCTCGTCGAGCAACTCCGAGTACGACAGTGTGGTGTCGCCGTCGTCGATGGCAGGTGCTTCCGGGTTGGCCTCGGCTGAGGCCCGCACGATGTCGATGAGCGTGCGCGGCGCAGGTGCATGCGCCGACCGTAGGAATACGGACGGAATCCCGAAAGACTGTTCCGTCTCCGACTGCGACTGGAGTGGCAAACCCGTTGGTCCTGTTCTACTCACGAAACTTAGAGTCCTGCGAACTGTCGAGTTGAAAGTCTCATGACAAGTTTGCGAGTTGGTGAACAGATATGCCTAATGCAACATGCCGAACGTGCCGGTCAGTCCGTACTGGCAGCTTGCGCGTGGCCTTCTGCCGAGTCGGCGAACTCGGGTGTGTCGAACACCTCTCCGCCCAGCGGATCGACGACCTTCGAATCCTCGGAGAAGTCGACGGCGCCGGTGTCCGGGTCGATGTTGACCGCGCGGGCGGGAACTTCGTGCACCGCGACGAGCATGTGGGCGTCGGAGGGTTCCGTCGTGATCCCGTTTTGCGACGGGGTCAGACCGGCGAAGGTCGACGAGATCTTCAGATCGCGGAGCCGCTTCTCGGTGGGTTGTGGAACGTCGGTCGACGCCGGGGTATTGGTCGAAACTCGCAGGTAGCGCGGTGCCGAAGCGACCTCGTACCGGAACGCCTTCAGCATCGACAGGCACGCGAGCACCATGATGACCGAGAACGGCACAGCGGTGGCGATGGCAACGGTCTGCAGCGCGGTCAGCGATCCACTGCCACCCACGATGAGGAGAACCGCGGCGGCGGCGCCCGACAGGAACGTCCAGTAGACGCGCGTGATCTTGGACGTCTCCAGGCTGCCACCCGTCGCGAGGATGTCGATGACGATCGAGCCGGAATCCGCGGACGTGACGAAGAAGAACACAATCACGACGATCGCGAGGACACTCGAAATCGTTCCGAGCGGAAGTCCGTCGAGAAGCGTGAACAGAGACGTGTTGGTGTCCACGGCGCCGGATGCGTCGAGCATCGTGCCCTCGTTGCGCTGACGCAGGATGCCGGAGTTACCGAAGATCGTGAACCACAGCGAACCGACCAGCGTGGGGGCGAGCAGCACGCCGAAGACGAATTCGCGGATGGTGCGGCCGCGTGAGATGCGCGCGATGAACATGCCGACGAACGGTGCCCAGCTCATCCACCAACCCCAGTAGAAGATGGTCCATGCGCCCTGCCAGCCGTCCTCGGCGAACGGGGACGTGCGCAGCATCAGCTCGGGCAAGGCTTGGACGTATCCGCCGAGGTTCTGCACCCACGACTGCATGAGGAACAGTGTCGGTCCCAGAATCAGGACGAACAGGGCCAGCGCTGCAGCGAGCATCATGTTGATGTTCGAGAGCCACTTGAGGCCCTTGGTGACGCCGGAGACCACCGAGAAGGTGGCCATGCCCGTCACGATGACGATGATGGTGATGACCAACCAGTTGTCGGTCTCCACCCAGCCGAGGTAGTCGAGGCCGGCCGAGATCTGCTGGACACCGAATCCCAGCGACGTAGCGACGCCGAACAACGTGCCGACGATGGCGACGACGTCGATGGCATGGCCGATCTTTCCTTCGATGCGAGCGCGTCCGAGGAGTGGCTCGAGCAGCCAACGGATCGACAGTGGACGACCCTTGCGGTAGGTCATGTACGCCAGACCAAGACCGACGACGACGTAGATCGCCCATGCATGCAGGCCCCAGTGGAACAGCGTCAGTTCCATTGCTTGATTGGCCGCGGCATCCGTGGATCCGGCGATCTGCCCGGCGACGGGAGGAGTCACGTAGTGCGAAAGCGGTTCTGCTACTCCGTAGAACACGAGCCCGATACCCATGCCTGCGCTGAAGAGCATCGCGAACCACGAGAGCATTCCGAACTCGGGCTGCTCGTCGTCGCGTCCCAATCGGATGTTGCCGATACGGCTGATTCCGCAGTAGAGAGCAAATATCACGAACCCGGTCGCGGAGAGGATGTACCACCAGCCGACGCCGTCGCTGATCACGTTGTTGAGTGTTTCGAAAGCATCCGCGGCGGTTCCCGCGTAGATCACGGCAAAGGCGATCAGGGCAAAGATCACTATCGACGCGGGAATGAACACGGGTTTCCGTAGTTCACGCCACGCAGTTTTGACCGCAGTCATTCCACTCCTCGAACGTTCAGGCATTCACAGCGCCCGTCAGGGCGGCCACGTGTCACGCGTAGGTGGGCGTTTCGCTCACACCATCGCAGTCAAGACCGGGCTATTGCTTTGAAATTCAACGTAACGCCAAGGTTCGGTCAAACTCAACTGAGCGAATGATGCTGCACTGTCGCGAAAATTGTCGTGGGTAGACGCTGATCTTGTTGTAAATCGTTGAACAATAGCCGAATTGAGCTGTTCGTGGAACGCCGAAAGACGAATTCGATTGGTACGGTGAGCTGCATCGGTCAGGTCGACGCTCACTGATCGATCGTATCTGTCAAACTCGGTGAAACAGCCTGTCTGTCAGGTGGTTAACTCCTGGCGTGCTCGCTCGATCCCGGCAGCGAGACGCCGATACCTAACTGTGATTGTGATGGTCGCAACTATCAGTGCTTCGGGCCCTGTTCGCCTCGCTGGGCGTCGATCAGATCCATCGCATCCTTCAGGCCCAAGCCCGGATGTAGTTCGCGTAGTGCCTTGATTGCCGGAATGCGGTCGTCAGTCGACGCGAGTGCATTGCGGACGTCGTCGGCGGGTACTTCGGAGGGGGCAGTTGTCCCGTCCTGCCACGCCGGCTGCGGATTGTTCCTGGTTCGCCAGGCTTGGACGGTGTAGTAAGCAGATCCGACCGTCGCGAAAAGCCAGATCGCGAACCATACCCAATTCCAAGCTGTGGGTTCCGTGATGACCTTGTCGATGGCGCTTGGGCCGAAGAAAACGAGCAGCCAAGCCAGCGTGATCGTCTGCCACCATCGCTCGACGCGCCTGCTCGGATTCCACCACTCGGCCATCGATCGATACTCGCACAGGGGTGCTGTTTCGGTGCGACGATGGAGATCATGGAGATTCGTGATGCGGTGGAGCGATTTCGAGGGGAATCAGGGGCCTCGACGATTTTCGGAGAACCGCACCAGACCAGCGACGGAACGACGATCATCACGGTTTCGCGTCTGCATCGGCGGTGGCGCGGAGACCCCATACCGGTGCCAGTGGGAGTGTTCTCGATCCACGAGGGTGAGCCGTCGTGGTCACCGGCTGTCGATCACACCCGGGCGGCTCTGATGGGGGAGTTCATCGGGTTGGCGGCCGCCGTGATCGCGACTCTGGCCGTTCTACGTCGACCGCCCTGGCCTGATGTGACGATTCAGAAGGGGTGACCCAGAATTACGCCGATCAGCTGGAACGGCATTGCCAGGAACATCGATCCGACATAGAGCGGATAGCGAATCGGATCGCCGGCGAGGTAACCCTCGGCGAGCCAGGCCATTACGTCTGCTGATCCCATATTCGTTACTTCCCTTCGCTGTTGCGGTTCACCGATGTTTTCGGCTGTGGGAGTTGTTTTGTTACAAGCGAACTCGAACGGGAGCAGATGCGATGGCAACGTCGACGCAGCAAACGTCGTCGAGGCCTGTTGGAGGCATTTCTCGGCGACCAACCGCTTCCGCTCGCTGACGACACATCTGCGGAACCTCCGCCAGGACGCTGGACCACATGAGTCTGGGCACTTTGCCCCGTGTGGTCGTGAAATCGGTGCATTCTGCACATATCGGGTCGTTTTAGCGGCTTCTACAGTCACTGCATGACAACTACACTTTCTCTTCTTTCAGGCAAGACCGTCGTCCTGATCGGCGGCGGAACGGGCATCGGGCTGCGAGTGGCGCAGCTTGCCGTCGACGCCGGCGCGCAGGTTGTGCTCGGTGGCCGAACCGCATCCAAACTCGAAGCAGCGGCCTCGCAGCTGGGTGAAGCCGCACACTGGTTCACCGTCGACACCTCGGACGACGACTCGGTGAAAGCGTTCTTCACCAACATCCCCAGCGTCGACGCGCTCTTCACCACGGCTGCCGATTACCAGGTCGGCTCATTTCGTGAACAGAGTGTCGAGGATGCGGCGTCGCCGTTCACATCGAAGTTCTGGGGGCAGTACCGCGTCGTGCACGCTGCACTCGACAAGCTGACACCCACCGCGTCGGTGGTCCTCATGTCCGGCGCTGCCAGTGTGCGGCCGCCAGCGGCCGCTGCGGCATATGTGGCAGCCAATGCGGCAATCGAGGGGCTCGGACGCGGGTTGGCGGTCGAGTTGTCGCCGATTCGCGTCAACACCGTCGCGCCCGGAACCATCGACGGGCATCTCTGGGCTCAGCGCCCGGCAGAGGTTCGCGAGGCGGCCTTCACGTGGAGTGCAGAGAACAACGTCCTCGGCCGCGTCGGGAACGAAGACGAGATCGCACAAGCAGTGTTCTATCTCTTCACCAACACGTACACAACGGGCTCCACCCTCTACCCCGACGGCGGGTACGCGCTGCGCTAGACCCGTGCCACATGACGACTGTGGAATCGCGACTGCGTGAAATTGAGACTGTGCGAAATGCATTGTCGTAACACGAAGAAACGTCGATTCGCCCATAGGCGTGACCCCGGACACATTCGTACCGTCTTCTCCGAGAACACTTCCCAACTATTCGAGGAGTCCGTCATGAACAAAGCATCGACAACCGCCGGCGGCGGCGAGAGTTCCGACGGTGACGACTACGCGCTCACCCGCGTACCCGACGAAGCACGGTATTCGTGGTTTTCGGTGGCAGTACAGCGATTCGGTCAGGTGTCGGCACTCGCGCAGTTCCTGCTCGGTGCGACGCTCGGTTACGGTATGACGTTCTGGAATGCCTTCTGGGCATTGACAGTCGGCGCGGTGATACTCGAAGTCGTCTGTATCTTCATCGGAATCATCGGAGTTCGTGAGGGGCTCAACACGTCGGTGGTCGCGCGCTGGTGCGGGTTCGGTCATGCCGGCTCGGCGGTGATCGGACTGGTGATCGGGGTCAGCCTGATCGGCTGGTTCGGCATCCAATCGGCCGTCTCTGCATCAGGGTTGCACGGGATCATGCCGTTCCTGCCGCAATGGGCGTGGGCTTTGGCTTTCGGTCTCCTGATCACTGCAATAGTCCTGCGCGGGTTCGGCTCCATGCAGCTGATCGCCAACATCACCGTTCCGCTGTTCCTGATCCTGGTGGGATGGGCCGTCATATCCGAACTACGTAATCACTCGCTGTCGGATCTGATGACATCTGCTCCGGCCGGGCCGGAGCTCAGCTTTCTTGCGGGAACCACCATCGTCGCAGGCGGTTTCATAGCCGGCGCGGTGATCACACCCGACATGACGCGCTTCAATCGCACGGCAGGCGACGTCGTGAAGCAGACGCTCGTCGGAATCACGTTGGGTGAATACGTGATCGGGCTGACCGGTGTACTTCTCGCGCATGCCGTTCGCAGCTCCGACATCGCCACGATCATTCTCTCGTCGGTCGGCTGGGTCGGCGTTCTGATCATCGTTCTCGGCACCTTCAAGATCAACGACTGGAACCTCTACAGTTCGGGCCTCGGCATCGTGAACTTCATCGACGTCGTGTTCGGTCGAAGGATCAACCGCGCCGTTGTCACGGCAGTTGTCGGCGTCACGGGTTCGGTCCTCGCCGCCGCCGGAATCCTGAACTCGTTCACCGACTTCCTGATCCTGTTGGGCGTAGGCTTCCCGCCCATTGCCGGGATCATGGTGGCGGAATACTTCATCGTCAAGACCTGGCGCAAGGATCTGGACGAGAGTCGCGCCGCCGGCACCCTACCGAGTTCGGCACCCACCTGGGTGCCGGCCACGCTGGTGATCTGGATCGTCTCGGCGCTGATCGGTCATTACAGCACCTTCGGACTGCCATCCATCAACGCGGTGACCTCGGCATTTGTTCTCTATGTCGTCGCGGGCCGACTCGGCCTGATTCGCGGAGTCGGACGCACCGCAACCGAAGCGCCGCAAGAGCCTTCGGGCTCGTCTGCACTCACGCACTAGCACTACAACTGTAGAAAGGAGTTCGCGATGCGAATCGGAATCGACGTCGGCGGCACCAACACCGACGCAGTCCTGATGGACGGGACCACCGTCATCGGGCATGTCAAACACTCGACCAGCAAGGACATCACCGGCGGAATCGGCGGAGCGCTGACGGCGCTGCAGCAGCAGTACTCGTTCTCTCCCAATGCTGTTCAAGCAGTGATGATCGGTACGACGCACTTTCTCAATGCTCTCATCGAGCAGCGCGGGCTTGCTCCCACCGCGGCGCTGCGGCTGGGACTTCCGGCGACTGCCGCGCTGCCCCCGATGGTGGGGTGGCCGCGAAACCTGGTCTCCGCTGTGCAGGGAAGGCACTACCTCGCTCACGGTGGGCACGAGTTCGACGGTCGTCGTATCTCGCCGCTGGATCCAAACGAGATTCGTCGCCATGCTGCCGATATGGCTCGCAGTGGTACTCGTTCGGTCGCAATATCTTCGGTGTTCTCTCCGGTCAATCTCGAATGCGAGGTTGCTGCCGCTGAAATCATCCGAGAGGAACTCGGACCGGACGTCGCAATTTCGCTCTCGCACGAGATCGGTCGAGTGGGTCTGCTTCAACGCGAGAACGCGACCATCATCAATGCTGCTCTGCGCGAGCTCGCCGATCACATCGTCGACGGACTCGCCCGTTCATTGGTCGAGCACGGCATCGTCGCACCGCTGTATCTGAGCCAGAACGACGGCACCTTGATGGACATCGAGTACGCAAGGCGTTATCCGGTAGCAACTTTCGCGTCGGGACCGACCAACTCCATGCGCGGTGCCGCTGTGCTGTCCGGTCTGGCGAGCTGTGCGGTGATCGACATCGGCGGAACCACCACGGATGTCGGTGTACTGACCAACGGTTTTCCGCGAGAAGCAACCACCGAGGTGACCGTTGCCGGGGTGCGGACCAATTTCCGTATGCCGGATGTGTTCTCGATCGGCATCGGCGGTGGTTCGTTGGTGGATGCAGACGGACTCACGGTGGGGCCCGGATCGGTGGGATATGAATTGGGTTCACGGGCAC
Source organism: Rhodococcus sp. IC4_135 (assembly GCF_011602025.1). Classification (NCBI taxonomy): domain Bacteria; kingdom Bacillati; phylum Actinomycetota; class Actinomycetes; order Mycobacteriales; family Nocardiaceae; genus Rhodococcus; species Rhodococcus sp. IC4_135. The sequence continues at coordinate 101,141 of NZ_JAAOLG010000019.1, read as the reverse complement.
TCGTCTTCGGTGGAGACACGTTGACGGCTACCGACATCGCCGTCGCGGCAGGCTTGGCCGACGTCGGCGATCGCCATGCGGTGGCGCACCTCGACCGCAGCCTGGTGTCGACGGCGCTCGAACGGATCTCGCGGAGAGTCGCCGACGCCGTGGAGCAGATGCGAACCACGTCGGATCCGCTACCGGTAGTGGCGGTCGGGGGCGGATCGGTATTGCTGGAGCGTGAACTTCCCGGCCTGGGCACGGTGATTCGCCCTGAGCGTTTCGACGTCGCCAACGCGATCGGCGCCGCCATCGCGCAGGTCAGTGGTGAAGTCGACCGTGTCGAAGCGGTGCGGGACGGCCACCGTCACGTTCTTGCCGACGACGCCCGCCAAGAGGCGATCGATCGGGCGGTGGCCGCGGGCGCACGACCCGAGTCCGTGCAGATCGTGGAGTTCGACGAGGTCCCGATTCCGTACCTGCCGGGCAACGCAACACGTATTCGAGTGAAGGCAGTCGGTGACCTGGCACTGCACAGTGGTCTGGTCTCCACCGGTCAGGAGGGCTCACGATGAGTTGGACACTACGAACGGCAGACCTCGACGACCTCGCCAGGGGCGCAGCTCTGTTGGGCACCGGCGGCGGTGGAGATCCGTTTGTCGGCAAGATGCTGGTCGCGCAGGCGCTCGGTGAAGCCGGTGAGATCACGATTCTGGATCCGGAGGAACTCGACGACGACGCGTGGGTGATCCCCGTCGCGCAGATGGGTGCACCGACCGTTGTGGTCGAGAAAATGCCACGCGGAACGGAACCCGAGCTGGCACTGATCACATTGGAGCGGCACTCGGGGCGAACCGCGGATGCGACGATGCCGATGGAGTGCGGGGGAATCAATTCGATGATCCCGTTGCTGGTGGCCGCACGGCGCGGACTTCCGGTTGTCGATGCCGACGGGATGGGACGGGCATTTCCTCAGCTCGAAATGGAAACCTTTTCGGTGTACGGGATTTCGGCCAGCCCGCTCGCCATGGCGAACGAGCACGACGAGGTGGCGATCTTCGACACCGGCAGCGACAACAGCAGATTGGAAGGTCTCGCCCGCGGGGTGACGTCGAGGTTCGGGGGGGATGGCGCACATCGCTCAGTACTCGATGACGGGTGCAGATGTGAAGCGCACGGCTATCCCACGAACTCTGTCGTTGGCCCTGACCATCGGTCGGTCCATCAGGGCTTCGCGTGAGCAGCGGGTGGACCCCGTCCAGGCACTGGTGGACAGTCTGTCCGACACGCTCTACGGATACGGGCGAGTTCTCTTTCACGGCAAGGTGATCGATGTCGACCGGCGAACCGATGAGGGGTTCGCTCGGGGTTCGGTGCGGATCGCCGGCGTCGGAGACGAAGAGCTGGAAGTCCAGTTCCAGAACGAGAATCTGATCGCCGTGCAATCCGGAGTCATGGTGGCCATCGTGCCTGACTTGATCTGCATCGTCGAGGCCGACACTGCCGAACCCATCACCACCGAGGGCTTGCGGTACGGGCAGCGCGTCGCGGTCATCGGGATCGCGACTCCACCCATCATGAGAACACCCGAGGCACTGGCGGTCTTCGGTCCGGCGAGTTTCGGACTCGATCGGCCGTTCCGGCCGGTGGAGACGCTCGAGCAACCCGTGCTGGCAGAATAACGAGCCGTGAGCAGCCTGCACGCGGTCCGGGAGGCCGACCTCGACGCGATCGCAGCGGGGGCGGTGGTCTTGGGCTGCGGCGGGGGCGGCGATCCACGCCTGTTCGTGGAGATGCTTCGTCCACTCATTGCGTCCACTTCGGTAGAGGTCATCGCGCCGGAGAAGTTGCCCGGCGGGGCACTGGTCATGCCGGTGGGAATCGTCGGATCGGCTCTGGCTTTGGAGGAGCAATTGCCATCCGGGCGTGAGTTTTCCGATACTGCAGCAGCTTTGACTCGGTGGACCGGGAAGCGTCCGACCGCAGTGATGACGTTCGAAGGCGGTGGACTCAACGCTCTTTCCGGCATTGCGGCGGCGCTGGCGTTGGGAGTTCCCGTCGTCGACGCGGACCTGCTCGGTCGGGCGATGCCGCGGCTCGATCACTTCTCTCTCGCCGCAGCCGGATTGGAATTGTGCCCGGTCACCCTCGCCCAGCCAGGCGGCCTGATCACCGTTATTGACGGAGTGGATGTGCTGGGCGCCGAGGTAGCAGTGCGCTCTCTGATCGGGCGAACCAGCGGTTGGGGCGCTCTGGCGATCGCGTCGATCGATGCGCGGACCGTGCGGGAGGCCTGCATTCCGGGAACTCTCTCCCGAGCGCACGAACTGGGGCAGCATATCGGTGCGCCCGGCAGTTGGCAGGAGATCGCCGGAAGCGCCGGAGCGCGGGCGCTGGGGACAGGCCGAGTGCGTGCGGTGCGTCGTAGCCGCCCGGGCGCAGACGATCGTCGAGGCAACGTGATTCTCGAACACGATTCTGCGGTGATGCGAGTCGAATTCGAGAGTGAATTCCTGACCGTCGCGTTGGATGGCGAGATGATCGCAACATGCCCGGACATCGTGACGCTGCTCGACGTCCGGACCGGTGCCTTCGTCTCGTGTGAATCCGTGCACCAGGGTCAGGATGTAGCTGTCTTGGTCCTGCCCGGCCCACCGTGGTGGGCGGACGAGGTGGGCAGATTGAAGGTTGTCGGCCCGCGGGCGTTCGGAATCGACCATGACGCTGTGCTGATGGAGGCGCGATGAGCGCGAGTGTTTCGGCGTTGCTGAACAACCCGGTCTTTGTCGGGTTGTATCGACTCGCGGGCGAGGGCGACCCCGTCGTCACGACAGTGGGGGCACTCACCGGCGAATCGGCACAGTCGGCGGAGGCAGTGTCGGGTGCGGCGGGTTCGGGATCGGTTCTGGTGATTCTCGATCGAATCGATGTGGGGGAGTGGAGATTCGATGCGCTCCTTCGACGCACGGCAGCGACCGGGTGCCAGGTAGTCGCTGTTCACAGCACTGCGGCCGGGGATGTGAGTCTCTCGTTGCTCGCGGATCGGCTCGGGCTGGTGGTGCTCGGGGTCTCCGACCCTTGGCAGTTCAGCGTGGATCTTCGTGATCTTCTCTCGAATTCGCGTGCGGTGATGGCTGACGCAGTACTGCGGGCGACACACGCGGGCCAACGAGCCGGCGGAAGCGTCGAGAATCTTCTGTCGGTGTTACTGAACACCTTTCAGCGTTCGTTCATTCTCCTGGACTCGTCCGGACGTCCGCTGACGGGCGCTGAGCTCTTGTCAGAGGCTGATCGAGCAGGCGCGGGTACTTTGTCGGGTCGTGGGGCACCGACCACCGTCGAGTTGGACTCCGGTGGGGTCCTGATCGCGTGCCCGGTGATGTCCGGCGCGGCCAGAGAGCCCTGGCTGGCTGTACTGCTTCCGGTGCGACAGAGCGTCGAAGAGGCCTCTCTCTCAGTGGTTCTCGACGTTGCCTCGTTGGCTGTCGGGCACCGCCTGGCCGTTGCACGCATGGTCGACGAGCGTGAAGCGCGCCGGCGCAGCGCGTTGCTCGGTGAACTGATCGACACGTCCGCAGACGCCACACCCGGACTGCTCCGGCGCGCACTCGACGCGGGTTGGGTGCTGGACGGATGGCACATCGGCATCAAAGTCCTGGCGGTGGGTGAGGTCGACCTGGTCGCCAGGCGCAGTGAAGTTGCAGACGCCCTCGCCGCCGAGGGGATCGACGCCACTGTCGTCGAACAGGCTGACGGCTGGGCGGCGTGGACGACTCTGCCCGGTGAGCCGCGTCCGGAGGCGATCACCAGGATTGCCGAGAGTATTCGTGCAGGTCAAGCCCGATTGGGGCCCACCATGGAGACATGGGTGGGAGTGGGACGCGCGCACGATGGGCCAGCCGGAATCGGAGCGTCTCTGTCGGAGGCGGGGGATGCCGCTCGGCTCGCCGGTTCCCGGTCGCAAACGGGCCGATTCCTGCACGTGGACCGCCTGGGGTTGGCGCAGTTGCTACTGGCGTGGACGCGAACCGACACGTTTCAGCCCGCGGCCGCGGCACTGCTCGCGCCGCTACGAGATGCGAGTGGGGAGTTGCTGGAGACGCTCTCGACGTACCTCGACGAAGAATCGTCTCTGGCTCATACCGCCACTCGAATGGGCTTGCACCGCAACACCGTATCGAGTCGCATCGATCGAATTCAGCGACTTCTCTCGGTGGATCTGGCCGATCCGGAAACCAGGCTTGCGCTCCACCTCGCCTGTCGGACGATCGCGCCGTGACGACGGTCTTCCCAGCTTCGTCTTGACAAGCACGGGAGGTTCCTGCCATCCTCGTTGCCAGGTCACGAGTACCAGTGTTCAGCCCCGGCTTGCTGGTCGGCAACCCTCCTCCGCGGTGGGGTGCTCCGGGTGACGACCCGGCTGCGTTCGAAAACGAATGCGGCAAGCGCGGACTCTTCCGGGGCCATCTCCCGACGAACGAGTCCTTGAACGTGAGGATTGTCTTCGATGACTGCTGTATTGAGTGCCGACACCTGCTGCACCGCTCCGATCGCCAAGGTTTCGGGTGCCGACCTGCAGGTTCCGCTGGTTCAGGGCGGCGAATGCTCCTACGCCAACTTCGACTACGCCGCGAGCGCGCCGGCATTGGCCCAGGTCACCGACCGTATCGCCGAGTTGTTGCCGACGTACGCCAGTGTTCACCGCGGTGCCGGCTACGCGTCCCGGATCTCCACGCTCACCTACGAGAACGCTCGTGAATCCGTTGCCCGTTTCGTGAACTGTGCCGACGATCAGGTCGTTGTCTTCACGCGGAACACCACCGATTCGCTGAACTTGCTGGCCCAGTGCGTCCCCGGCAGCACCGTTGTCCTCGACGTCGAGCATCACGCAAACCTGTTGCCGTGGAACGACGCTCGTATCGTCACCGCTGCAGACACCATCGAAGAGACGATCGAGCGTCTGATCGGTGAACTGTGCACCAAGCCTGCTGCGCTGCTCGCAATCACCGGCGCCTCCAACGTGACCGGCGAGATCCTGCCGATTGCACGCTTGGCCGACATCGCGCACCGTTGCGGCGCACGTATTCTCGTCGACGCTGCTCAGTTGGCTCCCCACCGTCGCATCGACCTGCAGGAATGCGGCGTCGACTACGTGGCGTTCTCGGGCCACAAGCTCTACGCGCCGTTCGGCGCCGGCGTACTGGTCGGACGCCGTGACTGGCTGGACGAAGCTCAGCCGTACCTCGCCGGCGGAGGCGCCGTGCGTGAGGTGACCGTCGAGTCCACCGAATGGGCTTGCGCGCCTGCACGTCATGAGGCCGGTTCCCCCAACGTGCTCGGTGCGGCAGCAATCGCGACCGCATGCGAAACTCTGCACGCCCTGGACTTCGACGTCATCGCCGAGCACGAGAAGGCACTCACCGCGCAGCTCACCGACGGATTGTCCGCCATCGAGGGAGTCTCGTTGGTGCGACTGTGGAACGACGCACCGGACGCCGTCGGAATCGTCACCTTCACCGTCGACGGATTCGAAGCCGGCGAGATCGCCGCATTCCTGTCCGCAGAACACGGCATCGGAGTTCGCGACGGTCGCTTCTGCGCACACCCGGTTCTCGCGCGCCTCGGTCTCTCCGGCGGCGCCGTCCGCGCCAGCCTCGGGCTCGGTAGCAGCTCGGACGACGTGACGCGCTTGGTCGACGCCGTGAACATCCTGGTTTCGAATCAGCGTGATTGGAAGTACGCGAAGACGGCCGGAGCGTGGAACCCCGTGCCCGAGACCCGCCCCTTCCTCGGAGCTGCCGACGACAACGCCGGCGCAGCCGAGTGCGTCTGAGCTGAGCTCGGTCCCCGAAAACTCGAATGGACAACTAGCATGGCAGCCATGGCACCAGCGGATTTTCCCGCCACCCCTTCGAGAGTGAGCATCACTCTCGGTCAGTGGTACCGTCGTCATGTCGATCTGTGCCGTACCTCGTCAGGAATGTGTTCGAGCTGACGATTCGTCTCGCTCATCCCACACTTTTCTGATTTTCGGAGGTCACACATGTCTTCACTCGCTTCGCATTCTCTGCACGTGGCGGTCGAGTTGACCGGATCCGGTCACCATCCGGCCGCTGAGGGCGCACCAGGAAACCTGCCGATCATCGGCGGCGACTACTGGGTGGACCTCACCGAGAGCGACAGGGCTCTCGATTTGGCTTCATTCCCTACCAATGTGGTTCGGATTCGCGCTGCGGATCTGCGTGAGGCGCAGCTCGAACGCGCCCGGATCCGTGCTGCTGTCGCCGAAGAAGGCCGCGATCCCGACAGTGTCGCAGTGCTGGTCGATCTCGAGATTCTGATCGCACCGGAAGCTCGCTCCGCCCGAAAAGAGCTTGCACAGTTGGACAGTGCGTTGACTGCTCCGCGGGTCCCGGTTTCGCTTCACTACGTCGGAACACCCTCCGGGCTCGGCAGTTTGATCGCTGATATCCGAGCTGCCGAGGTCGCCGACGGCGTTACGTTGCTCCCCCTCGCCTTGCCCCGCACACTCGAACATCTGGTGGACAGCACCATTCCGTGGCTCCAGGATCGCGGGCTTGTCACACCGTCCACCGCAGTCGACGAAGTGCTCGGTCGTTTCGGGCTGCCGCCCCGTCAGCGCACGCTCGCGTCCTGATCACCGATCGCATCTGCGTACAGGTGGAACAGCGACGGTAATTCGTCTGCACCGTCCACCTGTGCCAGAAGCGCCCAGCACTGTGCCGTGACGAAGCGCGCCCGCGTGCCGATCCAGTTGGTGGGCAGCAGTTCCGGCGGCAGCAGAGGGTCCGGCTCCATAGCTCGCGTGAATTCCGCCGCGAGTTCGATGGTCATCGTGACAGCATCGGTGCCCGGAGTGTTCTGCAGTTTCTCCAGGCGCACAGTCGCTACGTCGAGCAGCCGTTCGTATCCGGCTGCGATCTCGTCCAGCGGCCACAACTGTGCGGCAATTTTCACGGGATCTTCGAGCCTGCCCACTTTCAGATCCCGAGTGGTGAGAGAAGACAGGTGCTGTTCGACGTCGAGTTCGGCGGCCGCATCGAGAACGTACGGTTCCCAGGCGTGCGGCGAGACGTACAGACCGCCCTGGACGAGCGCGCCGCCGAGGTATACGACCCTGGTGCGCAGCGCATCTCGTGCTTTCCGTGACGACTCCGGAATTGCGAATCCGACCAGATGCCAATACCCGTCCCACGGTGTCGCAGTGTTGCGATCTTGTTGATAGGCCAGTCGAACGAATTCGACGTCGGGTTCCATCTCGCGCACGGCTTTCGGCGTTGCTCGTAGCGTGGCCTGCCGCCCGCGACCTTCCTGAGTGAACTTCCCCTCGGTGACCAACCGCTTGATGCACAGCCGAACCTGTTGATCTGTTTTGTCGAGGGCGTCGGCGGTGGCATAGAGGGTGCGCCCGTCGACAGTTCCGTCCGTGCGCAGTAGAGCCTCGATCAAGATCCTCGTGGGCACATCGACGTCCCTGTCCGTCATTGCCGTGTCCTTTCCTTGCCTCTCGACATCTTCGCCCATAACTGTACTATCGAATGCAATACGATCGTTTCAAATTCGTACGTTAGGCGGGAAGATGGCAGTGGGATCGGTGAGTGAGAGGAAGAGTAACCATCGTTTACGCAGGTGGATGGTTACTTCCCTGGCAGTGGTCGTCGTTCTGATCGTGGGTCTGGTGGGCTGGACGCTGTACCAGAACACCTATGACATCCGTGAGGAAAAAGTGACGATCTCCGGGGGATCGGTGCCGCTCCAGGGAGTCCTTGCACTGCCCGAACACGGTGACGGTCCCTTCGGGCTCGTGGTTTTCGTCCACGGAGACGGGCCGGTCGATGCAACACACGAGACCTTTTACAGGCCGGTCTGGGAGGCGTTCGCCAAGGCCGGGTACGCGTCACTCTCCTGGGACAAGCCGGGGGTGAATGGGGCACCGGGCAATTGGCTCGATCAGAGCATGGACGATCGGGCGGCGGAAACGGAAGCGGCAATCGAGTGGGCACGGGGCCGTTCGGACGTCGATCCGTCTCGTATCGGTCTGTGGGGTGCGAGCCAGGCAGGGTGGGTGATGCCCAAGGTGGTGAACCTCGACCCGGACGTAGCGTTCGTCATTGCCGTGGGTCCGGCGATCAACTGGCTCCAACAAGGCGAATTCAATACTCTTGCCGAACTTTCCGAGAGAAATGCGTCGGCCGACGAATTCGAGAAAGCGCGGGTCGATCGTGCGAAGAACTTGGATCAGTTGGCCCGTGATGCAACGTTCGGCGATCTCGTGGCCTCCGGCGAGGCCGACGGTCTCACCGAAGACCGATGGAACTTCATCCGAAAGAACTACCGATCGGATGCGCGAGCCGATCTCGAAACCGTGAAGGTTCCGGTGCTCTTGATCATCGGCGGACAAGACGTCAACGTCGACGTGGCAGACACCGAAAGGGTGTATCGCGAAGTGCTCGACGCTCCAGGGCAATTGGTGGTCGAGAAGTATCCCGACGCAACCCATTCGATTGTGGACAAGAACCTCGAAGACTCGGAAGTGATGTCGGCTCTGGTAGCCGTTCTTGCTCCCCGTTCGATCTTCGTTCCTGGTTATCTAGCGGATCAGACTGCATTCTTGGAGGGAATTCATGGCTGACGGAATTACGGTTGTCGCACTGGGCGGCGCCGGTGCGATGGGCTCGGCAGCAGTTCGACTGGCTGCAACATTGCCGGGAATCGGCAGCGTAGTAGTCGCGGATCGTGATATCGATGCTGCGAATCGTCTTTCAGTTGAACTGGCTCAGGCATCAGCGCAAGTCGAGGCGCGCAGCATCGACGTCACAGACGGTCGCACGCTACGTGAATTGTTGGACGACGCAGACGTGATCATCAATACCGTCGGCCCGTTCTTCCGTTTCGGTGTCGGCATTCTCCAGGCAGCGATCGAGACCGGGACTCACTATCTCGACATCTGCGACGACTGGGAACCGGCCGTCGACATGCTGGAATTGAATTGCGCTGCCAGGGAAGCCGGAATCTGTGCGGTAGTGGGCATGGGCGCAAGTCCCGGGATGAGTAATCTCCTGGCCGCGATGGCAGTCTCGCGATTGGACGTGGTCGACGACCTGTACACAGCCTGGCCGGTTGATGTCGAAGGCGAGGACGAGTCGGTAGACACATTGAGTGCAGCCGCCGTTCACTGGATGCAGCAGATCAGCGGCAAGGTGCCGGTCGTTCGTGCGGGACGAATCGTCAAAGAAGCACCGTTGCGTTCCATCTCACTGGAACTGCCCGGCGGACGCCGCGGAAACGCTTACGTGGTCGGGCATCCGGAGCCGGTGATGTTTCATCGAACCTTCCGCCCCTCAGGTCATTCGGCAAATCTGATGGTGATCACACCGGAAACCGTTTCGTTTCTCGACGTTCTACGTTCGGATATCGACAAGGGCAGAATCGATCTCGACTCGGCCGCTGAAGAATTGGGCAAGCCCTCGCTCAGCCGGATGATCCGTGCTGCGCCTCGCATGCTCACGCGCGCCGACCACGGATCCTTGCCGTCGTTCTTCGCCTCGGCCACAGGGGTGCTCGATGGACGAAAGACGCGCGTCGTGGCACGGATCGCTGATGATTCACCGGTATCGGAGTTGCTGTCGGACATGGCCGGTGCAACCGGAATCCCCTTGGCGCTCGGCCTTGCTCAGGTGGTGTCGCGGCTGGCCGACGGAACGATTTCTGATCGGGTCGGTGTGCACTCAGCTGAGAGCGCCATCGACCCGGAAGTTCTGTTCACTGCACTGGCGCGGTTGTTCGATCGAACCGACTGGAGTGAGATCGTCACCGTCGAATCCGAGTTCAGCTAGTCAGTTCGCGGCGTGTGATCCGATGCGACTTCGGATTTCGGTCTCGACACGATCCGGGTCTTTGGGGCTGAACGAAGGCGCTCCGCGACCGGCGAGGGTGAGTACCACCGCGGTCTCCTTCCACGGGCGTGAAAGGTCCAGGCTGTACCACGAGCTGAAATCTGTTGTTCCCCAGATTCGTAGGCGTCCACTCAGCCATGACATGACGCCGAGGTCGACGGTTTCGATCTGCGAGTACGGAACGAACTTGCTGACAAACGGAAAGTAGTAGTGGCGGATCGTGACGCCCTGATCGTCGATCCGGACCGTCCTGTCCTCGTAGATTGTCGATGTCCCTGCACTCACAGTGATAACCCGGTTCCTGCTGTTCGATGTACTTGGAGGTTTCCCGAAAACCAACCATACAGTCTCTACTGAGTCGGGACGCTTGCAGCGTGTGTCAGGTTCTGATGTGCCTTGTGGCGACGAGATCGCTGACCGCGATCTGCGCATTGCCGATTGCCGTCTGCACTGGTTCGCAACTGCTCGACGCTCTGGCGAGGGCGAGAATCGCGGTGAGTAGGGCGGCGTCGGGTTCGCCTTCGAACGGCCCGCTCTCGACGTCGAACTTTCCGCTTCGCAACTGCTTTCGGGCGTTGGTGCCAAGTTGTGAAATGACCTCGTCCATTGCGGCCAGGCATTGGGCGAGTGCGCCGATCGACCAGTAGAGATCGGCGGCGACGATGGGTGTCTCCGATGCCACGGTGCCGGCGCGGCGCAATCGGTGATGGGTGTCGAGGAGTATCTCCGGCAGTCTGTGGTCTACGCAGTGTTCCATCCCGCCGCCTTCGTAAGGTGTAAAGTTGGGTTATTCAATTACGGTAAAGCAGGGCGGTAAGGGATGCAAGTAGTTTTAGACGATTACGTCGCCGGTGCGTCGTTCGCGACCGACCTGGTCAATACCTCACCCCGAGTGTGGGTGGAGGCAGGGGACGCGTTGCCTGACCCTCAGGCGCTTCACGATCTACTCGGTGAACACGGACTCTCGCCGGATGCGCTCCCCAACGGGCGTCGGCCTACCCGCGGTGAACTTGCCGACGTGCAGGCGCTCAGAGAGGAGGTTCGTTCGATTCTCGATGCTCCGACCTGCGACGAGCTCGTTGATCGCACTCATCGACTCCTGCAAACCGTCCCGCATCACGTTCGGCTCGTGCCTGATTCCCAGGACGACTATCGGTGGAATGCACTACCGGACGGCACAATCGATCTCGCGGGTGAACTCACGTTGTCGATCGGATACTCGTTGCTGGGAACTCTGCGCACGTTGGGGTACGAACGATTCCGCCCATGCGCGTCGCCGACATGCAACGGGGTGTTCGTCGATACGAGTCGGGGAGGGCGACGCCGCTACTGCATGCCTGCGTTGTGCGGCAATCGAATCAACGTCGCGAATCACCGTCAACGACAGCGTTCTACTTAGTCGTCAACGACAGCGTCGTACTTAGCCGTCAACGACAGCGTCGTACTTAGCCTCTGCGCTCGCTCGGTCGATAGTGGCAATCGAACAGAGTACGACCGACTGTATGGGGCACTTCAACGAGATACAGACCACGTCAGTCCCGCACGATTGTCGCCATGGCAACTTCTAGTAGATGGCGGCTCGTATGAAAGCCCGTTCTGTCTCCGCGACAGCAGTTATCAGCGTTGGCGTATTCACCCTGGCCGGGTGTGGCGGCGCATCCAGTCCCGAAGGTTCGGTCGGTGAGTATGCACAGGACGGCAGTTTCACGACCGTCATCAACGCCGATCCCGGAAATCTGCACCCTCTGATCACCAACCTTACGTCGACTCAGATCGTGAACGCGTACTCGTACGATTCGTTGATCGACATAGACGCGCAAACACGCACTGTGCGTCCGTATCTGGCAGAAAGCTGGAGTGAAGAAGGGAACACACTCAAGTTCGTGCTCAAGAAGGGTATTACGTGCGCCGACGGCACTTCCTTCACCGCACAGACCGCGGCCGATGACATCAACTGGGTCATGGACCCTGAAAACGCTTCACCGCTACGCGGATCCACCGTACCGTTGTCGACGGTCGCGTCCGCGGACGGTGACGAACTGACGGTCACTACAGCCGAACCGGCACCCTTCTTGCTCTCTCGAATCGGCGCGTTGCGGCTGCCGTGCGCTGCGACGCTCGACGACCCGGCCAGTATCCGTTCGAGTAGTAACGGAACGGGTCTGTTCAAGGTCACCGAAGTTGTTCCCAACGATCACATCACGATGGAACGCCGCGACGGCTACACCTGGAGTCCGAACGGGGAGACCACTTCCGACACTCTCGGGGTACCGAAGACGGTGACGATCAAGATTGTCACCGATCCGAGTACGACCGCGAATCTTGTTCTCACCGGCGGAGTGAATGCCGCGGCAGTGACAGGTTCGGACGAGGAACGAGTCTTGGCCGCAGGTCTGGATTCGAAGACCTACACCACGTTGTCCGGCGAGTTCATCTTCAATCATTTCGCGTCTCTACCCACGTCGGACCGCGCTGTGCGGCAGGCGCTCGTTCAAGCAGTCGATCTGGACGACTACACCGAGATCACCACCGGCGGAAAAGGAACCCGCGCACGCGCCCTTGCGGTTTCGGAACCCCTTGCCTGCGACTACAACAGTGTCGAAGGAGCGATCCCCGAATTCGACGTCGACGCGGCAAAGAAGACGTTGTCCGACGCAGGCTGGAAGGCAGGGGCCGACGGCGTCCTGACGAAGGACGGGCGACCGCTAGCACTCAACGTGATTTTCAACAACTCGCGCGATACGAACTCTGCCGCCGCGGAATACGTGGCAACCCAGTGGGAAGGACTGGGTGCGAAGGTGAAACTGACCGGCGGCGACTACAGTTTCGTCATCGCCAACACGTTCAGCACCACCGACCTGTCGTCGTGGGACGTTTCCATCGGTTTGACGCTGGGGAGTGATACGCCGAGTATCTTTGCCAAGTACTTCACCGGCCCGCCGAAGCCCGAAGGAGTGAACTTCGCTTCCCTCGACAACAAGAAGTACATCGAATTGTCCACTGAGGCTTCGCTTCTTCCCGGCGACGAGTCCTGCAAGATCTGGGAGGAAAGTGAGCGGGCATTGTTCAACGACATCGACCTGCTTCCGGTGTCGACGACACCTGCTCACATGTTCTTCAACGGAGCAACGTCGATCTACCCACCTTCGAGCGGAATCCTCCCGGGCTCGGCGATCCGGGTCTTGAAGTAGACCACCCGCTAACGCTCACTTTCGGGTATTGATCATCCGAAGTGCAAACCGAAATACCACCGCGGCGCCTGCACCTGCAGCCAGGCCGGCGACGACATCGGCAAGTAGAACACCGACGCCTATGCCGAGGACGGCAGCAGCGGCGACGGCAAGGGCGACGTCAGCACGAGGAGCGGCGATCGCGGCATCCTTTCCCCGAGTATCGAACGAGCACTCATCTCAACGGAGCATGTCACGAAACTGTCGTCCGCAGGTGTATCAACCGCAAAACGCCTCGAACGCGTCGGCCCCGGCGGAGTTGAACTCCGCCGGGGCCGACAATGCGTCTTGCTCGCTGGCTCAGTGCGTCGGGACGGATTCCTTCGACGTGGTCGGGGAGGTATCGGAGTGATCGCTACCAATCTCCTTGCGGGAGTTGGAGCTGTTGAACCGAGGGAGGAAGCCGGCCAGGACGAGCGCGATGACGGCGGATCCGGCAGCGAGAGCCATGACGACGCGGAAAGCGTTCTCCGACGGCAGCGTTGCCCCGCCGATGGACATGGTCATCTGGGCGATGACGACACCCGCGATGGCGCTGGCGAATGATGTACCGAGGGAGCGCATCAGGGTGTTGAAGCTGTTGGCTGCGCCGGTCTCGGACGGAGGAACAGCGCCCATGATGAGAGCGGGCATTGCGCCGTAAGCCATACCGGTGCCTGCACCGATGATCACGGCGATCACAACCAGTTCCCAAATCGAGTGCATGGCGAAAATACCGATGCCGTAACCGATTGCGACCACAACGGCGCCGAGCATGAGCGTCACCTTGGGGCCGTGCGAATTGGTGATGCGTGAGGACAGCGGAGAGATGAGCATCATGATGATGCCGGAGGGAGCCATGACCAGACCTGCGGTGAGCATCGAACCGCCGAGGCCGTAACCGGTGACTTCAGGCAACTGGACGACCTGGGGAAAGACCATGCTGGCGGCGAACATCGCGAATCCGAACACGATGGATGCGAGGTTGGTGAAGAGCACCTGGCGGCGGATGGATACGCGTAGATCGACAAGGGGCTTGGGGGTACGTAGTTCCCACCAGGCCCAGAATCCGAATATCACGATCGAGGCGCCGAACAGGGAAAGCGTGAGCGTGCTCGTCCAACCCCAGTCGCCACCCTTGGAAATAGCAAGGAGTAGAGCGATGAGGGCTGCCGAAAGCGAGATTGCCCCGCCGAAGTCGAACGTGCCACCCGTGCGAACCGTCGATTCGGGGACCAGGACGACAACGAGACAGGCAGCGAGTGCGCCGAGAACTGCAGAAGCCCAGAACAAAACGTGCCAGTCTGCGTATTCCGCGATCAGAGCCGCGATCGGAAGTCCCAGAGCACCACCGACTCCCAGCGAAGCGCTCATCATGGCAACGGCGCCGGCAAGCTTCTTCGGCGGAAGCACGTCGCGCATCACGCTGATACCCAGCGGGATGACGCCGGCGGCGAGGCCCTGCAGGATTCGGCCCGCAACGAGCGGGATCACACTCGAGCTGAGTGCGCCGACCACCGAACCGGTCACCAACAGCGCCATGCTGATCAGGAGCAGACGGCGTTTGCCGAACATGTCGCCCAAGCGGCCCATGGTCGGGACGGCGACGGCGGCGGCGAGCAGCGTGGCCGTCACAGCCCACGCGGTATCGGACGCCGGCGCATTCAGGTATTCGGGCAGGTGCGGGATGATCGGGATGACCAGCGTCTGCATGAGCGAGACGACGATGCCGGAAAACGCCAGTACAGCCACCACTGCCGTGGTGGCTGGTGACTTCGTTGTCTGTGGCGGCGTTGTCGGTGGTGGAGAAGTGGTTGACGACATTGCGGTAACTCCATCGGAGGAAGAACGAATAATGGTTTAAGTCAGTTGCTTGAACTAAAGTTAAATCAAGTGACTGACTCAACGGAAGGGTGTGTCGTCGATCGTGACGAACGTCTCCGGTACCGAGCAATTTCGGACGGTCGAGGATGATGGTGGACATGACTACGAGGACTGAGGATGCGACGGCCGACGCCGGCGGCGCGGCAAACTCCGCGCGTTCTGCCGCAACCCGAGACCGCATCCTCGCCGTCGCCGAGCAGTTGTTCGCCGAACACGGAGTCTTCGCGGTGTCGAACCGTCAGGTGAGTGAGGCGGCGGGCCAGGGCAACAACGCCGCCGTCGGTTATCACTTCGGGACCAAGACCGATCTGGTCCGGGCGATCGTGAACAAACATTCTCGGCAGGTGGAGAAGAAGCGTGGTGATCTGCTGCGTGAGATCGAAGGGTCCGAGGATGTTCGTGACTGGATTTCGTGTCTGGTTCGGGCGTCGACCGATCACTACGCCGAAATGGGTGGCCCGACGTGGTACGCGCGGTTCAGTGCGCAGATTCTCACCGATCCGGTCCTGCGGAAGATCGTCTACGACGAGGTGCTGGCCTCGCCCACTCTTCAGGAGACCCTTCGTGGACTTTCGGCCTGTCTGACTGACATGCCGATGAGTGTTCGACGTGCCCGCGCAGACATCGGACGAAACGCGATCGTGCACATGTTCGCCGAACGTGAGCGCGCGCTTGCAGAATCGGGGCCGGACGAGTTCACGTCGTGGGAGGACTTCACCACCGACCTCGTGGACGCGCTGGTGGGTCTTTGGACTGCCCCGATCACCCGCTGACCGACCGTTCTCCGGCGCTGTCCACCTGCTCCGGAGGAACACTGCGCAACGGACCCCGTGTCGGTGGAAGATCCAGGAGCAGGCCGACTCCGGCAAGAATGATGACAAGCCCGCTGACGAGCGCGAAGGTGACAGGCTCGTTCAACCACAGCACTCCGATGGCCGACGCCGAAATCGGAACCAGAAGAGTGACGGCTGAAGCCGCGACAGGACCCGCCTGGCGAATTATCCAGAAGTACACCAGGTAGCCACCGGCGGTAGCCCCCAGTCCCAGGGCGGTCACTGCGATCAGTGGACCGACGGTCACGGGCCCCGGCGGGGGAGCGATGGCGGACACAGGTACCAGTAGGACAACCGCGGCAAGCTGCTGGCCGAGGGCAAGTGTCATCGGTGGGGTGCCCTGGAACGATTTTCGTGTGTAGACACCACCGACTGCGTACAGCAGTGCCGCAGTCAAAGATGCGCCGATGGCCAGCATTGCGCGACTGTCGAGCGCTGACGGAATCCCGCCGACGAGCACCGAGACGCCGGCAATGCCGATCGCGACACCCGAGACTTTTCGCCAGGTGATCTTTTGCCTAAGCCAGAACGCGGCAACGAACACGGTGAACATCGGCGTCGTGGCATTCAGGATCGACGCCGTCGACGAGTTGAGGCCGACGATCGCAGTTGCAACGAGGGTGAGGGGGCCGGCGACGTTGAGGGCTGCCAGCAGTAGGAATGCGGGAAACCGGGAACCGACCGCACGCCAGGTCGATCTGCTGGAAGCCGTTATCAGCGCGAGAACCAACGCTGCAACAATGAAGCGGCCGTGCGTCGTGCCGACGGCGCCGAGAGTTGGTGCCGCCACAGCAACCAGGGGGAACGAGCTTCCCCAGAGCGCGCCGACCAACAGCAAAGCTCCAACTACGGCGAATCGGCTGCCACCGATTGCTTTCCAGTTCTTCATTGAGCCTCTTCGTCGAAGACCTCGTGGGTATGGTCTGTGTACTGACCTAACTTATACCCCCTATAGGTATCAATGTCGCATCCTTGTGGCGTGGGAGGCGAGTGAGGGCTGGGTGATCGATTCTTCGTTCTCCTGCAGTGGCTTACATGATCGAGGGGAGTGAAATGTCGACAGGACTCTCCTATAGTTTCTGGCTCACATACCTATAGGGGGTATGCTCGGAATGTGTGAGCTCGCTTCCCGGGTCACGTCCGTCCGTTAGAGAACAGGAATCGCAATGAGTAGCTGTGGCTGTGGCAATACCCCGACGACAGACGACAACGGTGCTGTAGGCGCTGTCGGTACGGCGATGCCACCCGGTGGAGAAGACCTACTCAACTCGGGGAGTAGCGAACTCGTCGAATGTCGAGTCATGCCCGGTAGCGTGATCGAAAAGACGCGTGCCGAGGCCGAGGGCCTGTTTCGTGACTACGAAGGCAACCGGTACTGGTTCTGCTGCAAGGGTTGTGGACCACGGTTCGACGCAAATCCCAGGAAGTATGCCAACGCGAGCTGAGTAAAAAGTGGTGGTGCAGGCGATGCCTGCACCACCACTTTCTTTCGTAGATGTAGTGAATGAGAATGTCTTACTGTCGAGTTCGGCAATGTATCCCGGCTGGTTCAGGCGAGGTCGCGAGCAGGCAGGTTGACCTGTCGGCGTGGGGAGCGATGATCGTGATGGCCGCCGGCTGGCATGTTCAGCGGTCGACGTCGCTTCTGCTATTCCGGTCCTGCGGAAAAGTCGTCTACGACGAGGTTTTGGGCTCGCCCCGGCAGAAGACGCGTCGCGGACTTTCGGCCTGTATGACTGACATGCCGGCGAGTGTTCGGCGTGCCCGGGCAGACATCGGACGAATTCGATCGTGTCTGTGTTCGCCGAACGCAAACGCGAACGCGAGTGCGTGTTTGCCGAAAAGGGCCGGACGAGGTCACGTCGTGGGAGAGGTGCGCTCGCCGGAAGGGCGGTGGAGGCAGCCTAGTCATCGGCTTGCCATCGCACGCACTTGCAATTGGTCCGCCTGATCACGGCGCCTGTATTTCATTGCAAGGCGTGAAATATCAAACAGACGAGCAACTTTCACTCCGCTCGGTGCCGCCCAAACTGATGCGAGTGGTCGGAATCGAAGCCTCTCGGCTGCTCGGGTGGATCATCGGTCAGGCTGCCGACCGACCAGTTCGCATTTGCATCAACACTTTCAGTCCTGATGCATAGTGAAATTCGATCACCGAATCGGAATCGGCGCAGGATTCTACGAGCTCTGAACCCTTCGGTTTCTGGATCTACCCCGAACTAGGCTGGGCACTTGCGGAATTGGACGAGGTCTTTCGAAGGGGCCGTCATTAGGATGCGCGTCGTGGTACCGCGATCGCACGGATTATCCGCGCCCTCGATAGAGACGTATCGGTTCGATGGTGGGCCCGGACCTGTGGACCCAGAACGGATGTGTCAGATTCTGCTCATCCTGGCGAGTGTGTCTGTTCCTTACGGTTCTGGTATCCCTGCCGGCGAACCGACGCGCAATCAGTGAACCCTAAGTCGATTGCCGGTTTAAGGCGTATCGGAGGGTTCAAACAGCTCAATCAAAACATCTCAAGTGTTTTGTTAGCGAATATCGGCGACATTGCGCTATTTGGGTGATAGATTCGCCACATGCCTATCAAGACTGGACGGGAGGGACACCGCAGTCCCCATGTCCTCCTTACCCTGGCGCTCGCTAAGCGGACAGTGGCGCTCTTCACTCTTCTATTGGCCATGTCATTCGGTGTTTTCGCTCTCCAGTTCGTGGCACCCGGTGGCGTTGTCGGCGCACTGACAGGCGGACGCCCCGTGAGTCAAGCCGTCCTCGATGACTTGCGCCGACAGCATCACCTCGACGATCCGATCCTCGTTCAGTACTGGGCTTGGCTGCGGCGTGCACTAAACGGCGATTTCGGCACTTCCTACGTACAGAATGTGCAGGTCGACAAATTGATCGTTGATCAGGGCCTTCTATCACTACAACTGGCGATCTTTGCCTTTGTTATCGCCATGATCGTGGCGATCCCCATGGCGACAGTCGCTGCGATCCACAAGGGGCGCATCGTGGACCGTCTTGCATCCAGTACTGCGATCTTGGCGATTTCGGTGCCGTCGTTTGCCGTGGCGCTATTGCTTTTGTACCTTTTCGGACTGAAGTGGGACATTCTCCCCGTATTCGGGCCTGGGGCAGGATTTTTCGGAAGACTTCACCATCTTCTGTTGCCGGCGATAGCACTGGCGCTTGGACAGATCGGTCTGGTCGTCAAAGTCACGAGGTCCGCGCTCAGTAACGCGCTTTCGCAGGATTATGTGACGTTCGCTCGATCTAGGGGAGTGAGCGGGGGCCGCGTTCTGCTGAGTTACGGTTTCCGTAACAGCATGACGTCGATAACAACGGCGGCCGGGTTGACGCTGACCACGCTCATCGTCGGTACGGTCCTCGTGGAGAAGATCTTCGCTCTTCCTGGAGCGGGCAGTTTGCTGATTGCATCCGTTTCGGCTGGAGATCTACCGGTTGTCCAGGCACTGACCATTGTGTTGGCTGCCTTCATTCTAGTGCTCAATCTCCTCGTCGATGTTGCGAGTACCGCGTTCGATCCGCGAGTCGATCTGAGTGAGGCGGTTTAGTTATGACTACGATTCCGAGGACGGCTCGTCGACGACGCCGGCACCGTTCGAGCAAGACAATCTATTTTCTATCGTGCTTGGTCGCAATAGTGTTGCTACTTGCGCTGATTGGCCCTTGGCTCATGCTGCGCCAGGCTGAAGTCCAAGATCTGTTGATCGGAGTTCAAGGCCCAACGCGAGAACATCTACTTGGCACTGACGATCTGGGGCGAGATGTCCTCGCGCAGCTCGTCGCTGGCGGACGCGCGCCGGTAGTCGGAGCGTTTCTCATTGCTGCAGGTGCCTTGGTGATCGGAAGTGCGGTCGGGCTGATGTCCGCCCTTGCCGGTGGCTGGGTAGGTGCGGGATTGATGCGATTCGTCGATGCGATCTATGCGCTCCCCGCGCTATTGGTGGCGCTCGTGCTCGCAGGGATAAGCGGTGGTGGGTACCTGATGGCCGTCGGGCTGATGATGGTGTTGTTCTCGCCATACGACGCTCGACTCGTCCGCAACGCGGCCCTCGTAGAACTCGAGCAGCCCTATATGGATGCGGCCAGATTGATGGGAACGCCGCGATGGCGAATTCTGGTTTTCGAGCTGTGGCCGAACATCAGGTCGGTCGAACTCGCTAATGCATGTGTGAATTTTGCTTACGCACTGGTGACATTGTCTGCGCTTACTTTTCTGGGAATCGGGGTTCCCGCCAACTCAATTGACTGGGGTCTGATGCTTGCGAACTCAATCGACTACCTCGGCGCGAATCCGTGGATTGCGCTAGCTCCCGGACTGGCCATCGTCGTTGTTGCGACGTCAGTGGCCCTGCTATCCGACGCAGTTCAGGATTACGGACACGAAAAGGGCAGGACTGCGTAATGACTCGAGACTGGGCCTTGGATGTGCAGCACTTGACTATCGAGACTGACGCAGGCGCGGTGATCGTCGACGACGTCGGACTGCGGGTCCGCGCCGGCGAGACCATCGCAATCGTCGGCGAGTCGGGAAGCGGGAAATCTGTGACAGCTCGCGCAATCACCGGTTTGCTTCCAGCCGGACTGTCTGCCACGGGGCATATTCAAATCGATGGAAGGTCGTTCGAGAACGCTGACGAGAAGACCTGGCGGTCGGCACGAGGATCGGCCATAACCTGGCTGCCTCAGGATCCGTTCACCATGCTCAGCCCATTGCGAAACGTCAAAAGTGCTATCTCTGACGGAATCGGCACCCGTATACCCCGTGATGAGCTTGTCAAGCGGCTGAACGAAGTAGGAATCAACGACGAGTCCGTAGCGCGCAAGTATCCGTTCCAGCTCTCAGGCGGTATTCGGCAGCGAGTTGGAATAGCGTGTGCGCTGTCGTCTGATCCACGAATTCTTGTTGCCGACGAACCGACGACAGCCCTCGACGTCACATCGCAACGCAAGGTGCTTAGCCTGATGCGTGAAGTTCAGCGCGCGCGGGGATTAGCACTCGTACTGATCACACATGATTTACCTGTGGCATTGTCCATCGCTGACCGCATCTATGTGATGTATGCCGGAACCGTGGTTGAAGAGTTCGCGCCAGGTGAACTCGCGAACCGGCCTCTGCATCCTTACACACAATCACTCTTGATGGCCGATCCGCCCGTCGACAGAAAGGTTGCGCGTCTCGCGTCAGTCGCGGGAGGTGTTCCGACCCCCGGGGATCGACGAGCAGAATGCGTTTTCAAACCGCGATGTGACTACGCAATCGAGGACTGCGCAAAGGGGCGACCCCTGTTGGTCGAGGTCGGCAACCGCCGAACGGCGTGTGTCCGCAGCCTTGATCTCACCCTTCCCGCTCACAGAGCATCGGAGTGTGCACGGGATAGGAATAGTGGGCCAATTGTGTTGTCCGCCTCGCGCATCAAAAAGCGATTCGGCGAGCACGAAGCGCTACGTGGCGTCACTATCGAAGCCCGACGAGGGCAGATCGTCGGAATCGTTGGAGGATCTGGTAGCGGCAAAACCACGCTCGCGAGAATTATCGCGGGCCTGGAGGTCGCGGACGAAGGTGTAGTCGAGACACCGATGGAGACGAGGGAACGCTGTCGAGCGAAGCCTGTCCAAATGGTTTTCCAGGACCCGTCCGGAACCCTGAATCCCTCCCAGACTGTCGGAAAGATTCTGCGGAACGCTCTTGCTGCCGGAAGTATGGATTCCAGGCCCAGCGACGCCGTCGCGCTACTAAGCCTTGTTGGTTTGCCGGGATCCTTCGCGGATAGAAAAGCATCAAGTCTGTCCGGTGGACAGAGACAACGAGTTGCGATCGCCAGAGCATTGGGACCAAGATCGCAAGTGCTGTTGTGTGACGAGCCTACATCCGCCCTTGACGTAATGGTCCAAGCGCAAGTCTTGAATCTACTTCGAGATCTTCGTGACGAGCTTGACGTCGCGATGGTGTTCGTTACCCATGACTTGGGTGTTGCTCGTCAAATGACGGACTATCTCTATGTGCTCGAGCGCGGCCACTGTGTCGAGCACGGTCCAACCGAGCGGGTATTCGACGACCCTCAGCACGAGTACACGAGAGAACTCCTTCGAGGAGGTCCGACGTATGTCGACGGCCCCATGGCCGGAGTGGCAGCGATGAACCACTAACTGTTGCAGAGAGTTTCAACTATCTCAGTGGCGGATACCAAAGGAGAAATTGTGCAAACAGCACTGCAATACCAAATCAATCGGCGCACACTCTTGAAGAGGTTGGGCCAGGCGAGCCTGCTAGCGGCAGGGGGGTCGATCTTGGCGGGGTGCGGTGGAGAGTTGACCAGCGCTGGGGTGATCAGCGAAAACCTGAGTGGGCCTGTGACTTCCACGTCGATCCCTAGCCTCAACTGGTCGATTACCAAGAGCGCGGACAGTCTGGATATCGCTCAAAGTTTTACTTCGCAAACTGGCGTGCTGAGTTCGTTGGGCTACGACACTCTGGTGATTCTCGATCACGAGTTGCAGATCGCGCCCTGGATAGCCACCATGGTCGAGGCTTCCCTCGTTGAGTACCGTTTCGACTTGCGTGAGGACGTGAAGTTCTGGGATGGGACGCGACTCACTGCAGAAGACGTCGTATGGTCCTACGCGCGCCACCTCGATCCTGAATTGTCCTCTGCCGTAATATCATTGTTGGCAAATGTTGAGTCCGTAGAGGCTGTGAGTGACAGCCAAGTCATGATCACCCTGTCGTCGCCGGATCCCACATTCAAGTACGCGGCGTCCATTATTCAGATCTTTGGAAAGACACAAGGTATCGAAGCGGGGTCTGCATTTGGATCGCCAACTGCCATTCCTATGGGCACCGGTCAGTACCGGCTCGCGGAGTACACAACCGGTGGCGGTATTACCGGAGAGTTGAACCCGTACTACTGGGGTGTGGCTCCAAGTATTCAGAAGATTTCTGTGAAGGTGGTTGAGAACCCGGAAACGATTCGAGTGGCTACCCAGCAAGGAGCCAACGATGGCATGTTCGACGTACCAGGTGCGCAACTGTCACAATGGAACAAGACCCCCGACGTGCGCGTCGGAACCGCAACAGGCCTTAGCCCACTTTTGCTGCGTTTCCCAATGACAGTGAAGCCCTTTGACGATCTCAAGGTCCGCCAGGCGATTGCTCACTGTATTGATCGGGAAGGCATCGTCAAGTCCGTCCTGGCCGGGGCAGGAGAGCCCGCAGTCGGGCTACCCACTAGAGGGCACTGGCAAGGAGTCCTCTCGAATGGCGAGATTGACCTCTTCCTGAATTCATTGCCGGCGTACAGTTTTGACCTCGATCGGGCCAGGAGTGCGCTCGCAGCCTCAACGGTATCTGGTGGATTCAGCGCGGATATCTATGTCTCGACTGACGCAGACATATCGATAAAGTCGGCCTCTTCGCTGGCAGCAAATGCTGCCATGATCGGAATCAAACTCAACCTCAAGGTAATCTCGCTGAACGAACTCCAACAGGATTACCTCATCGCGCCGGGCAAGAAACAAGGCCTTGTGTTGAGTTCCACGGCACCGACCTATCCTGATCCTACCGATATGCTCAGTCCGTTCTTCAGTTCTGATCCTGATGTTGGCTATCTAAACGCCTCTGGATTCGCAGATCCGGCGGTTCAGTTGCTTCTGCAGCAACAACGTGGTGTAAGAGGCACGGAACGCGTCGACCTTTTGCAGCAGATTACGAGGATCGGCCAAGAACAACTGCCAGTCGCGCCAATCGCGTGGATCAATGCGACAGCTGGCATCCGAGGTAACTACAACCTGAACGACTTCGATGCGTTCACCTACTACCGCCCATGGGCGCAGACCATCGGAGTGGCCAACAGCTGATCGCGAAGTCGATCCGCACGGTTCCACGCGCGCTCGGTGATTCCGCTGGTGGCGCTCAAGAGCTTCGTGACAAGAAGCCGTTTTGACTACCACTATGTCCATCAAACCTTGAGAGGTGAACAGAACTTGCGAACGCAGACCGTCGTAGACGCCATCGCGGACGACTATTTTGACCGATACTTGCTCCTGAATCCACTTGCTGCGACGTATCTTGGCGTCGAAGGTACCCACAACAGTTTTCCCGATCTCTCACCGGATGGGCTTGCAGAGATGTCAGCGTTGCGCCGGCGAACTCTTGCTTCTCTCGAAGGAGCGGAAGGTGCCGATAGTGTGGATCGAGTCACGATCGCTGCTCTCAGGGAATCACTGTCTGTCGCAGAGGAGTTGCGCTCCGCGGGCCGCGAGGATTCATTGCTTCGCAACATCGCGTCGCCCGTACAAGAGGTGCGCGAAATCTTCGACCTCATGCCCAAGCAGTCCGCCGATGACTGGTCGGCCATCGCAACACGAATGTCCCGAGTGCCGGAAGTCCTTCATGGCTACGCCAGGTCCCTCCATGAAGCTTCCGATCGCGGCGATATCAGTCCGCGGAGGCAAATAATTGCAGTAGTGCAACAGCTTTCACGCAATGGCGGACAGGGTGGAGTTTTTGCCACCCTTGTCGAATCTGCCCCACAGTCCCTCGCACAATCGTTGCGCACCGACCTTTTGAAGGCTGCTGCGTCCGCGCGTGAGGCGTGCTATGACCTAGCTGAATTTCTGTCGGACAATTTGCTCCCAACTGCGTCTGATCGCGACGCTGTCGGGATTGACGTATACAAGTTGCATTCGCGTGCCTCTCTGGGGACGGTTATTGACCTTGCAGAGACTTACGAATGGGGGCAGGCCGAACTCGCCCGAATCACGGCAGAGATGATTCAACTTGGCGACAAAATCTTGCCGGGGACCTCACTACGAGAAGTGCACAGCTTCCTCGATGCCGACGAGACCAGACTGATCCGGGGGAGAGGCGCCCTGGTCGAATGGATGCAGTCGAAGACGGACATTGCCGTCGAAGCATGTGCAGGAACGCACTTCGATATTCCGCATGCGCTTCGTGTCATTGAATGTGGAATAAGTCCCGGAGGTACTGGCGCCATCACGTACACCCCGCCGACTGAGGATTTCGAGCGGCCCGGACGAATGTGGTGGGACTTGCCAGACGGGGTGGATGAATTCTCCACCTGGCGGCAGTTGACCACTGTCTATCATGAAGGTGTCCCAGGTCACCATTTGCAGGCCGCTCACGCCTTGTCGCGGGTTGACGAACTTAACCGTTGGCGCAGAATTGGATCGTGGGTCAGCGGGCATGGGGAAGGCTGGGCGCTCTACGGTGAACAGCTCATGGCTGAGCTCGGATTTCTAGGGGATCCAGCCGAAAAGCTAGGAATGCTCGACGGACAGTCCATGCGGGCAGCGCGGGTCGTTCTCGATATCGGAATCCACTGCAACTTTGAAGCACCGGCCGAAATGGGCGGTGGCAGTTGGACCTACGCTAAGGCGCACCGATTCCTAGCTGCGCACTGTTCACGAGACTCGAAGACGCTTCAGTTCGAAATCGAGCGATATTTGGGATGGCCAGGACAAGCTCCCGCCTATTACGTGGGGAAACGCTTGTGGATGGAGCTGCGCAAAGAATCTGCATTAATGCATGGATCGAAATTTGAACTCCGAAAGTTCCACAAGACTGCGCTCGATGTCGGGTCGGTTGGCCTGGATGTAATGCGTCAGGCTGTGCTGGGGACGCTCTGAAGACGAAAGTGCGAAATATATATCATGAGTACCTCAATTCGACCGCTGTCGATCTCTGACGCCGAGGAGTGGCGCGGCTTGTGCCGAGAGGCCTTCGGTAGTTCTACGCTCCAAGGCGACATTGAGGCATCATTTGGTCGACCTGGACAAACAGTGTGGGGTGTGTTCAATCGGTCGGGAATGATAGCAACGGCCTCGGAACTTGATTTCCAATCTTGGTTCGGCGGATCGGCGCTGGCAACTTCTGGCATCGCAGCCGTTACTGTTCGTGCTGAGCACAGAGGCCAGGGATTACTCCGTCAACTGATGCGCGAGATTTCCGAAGTTGCGCGCATACGTGGCGCGCTCCTTACGAGTCTCTTCCCTACCTCGACGACCGTTTACCGGAGATATGGATACGAGGTGATTGCCGAGCTGCTGACGGTTCGATTTCCGACTCACGAATTGGCAAGCGCGGGTGCCTATTCAAACGCGCGACGTGCACACCACAGCGATGCAGCCCAAATCGCTGCCGTCTACGATCGCTGGGCGCGGCAGCAGAACGGCCCGCTGACGCGCGTGGGCGCAGCATTCCCTGCTGGCTCAAATATACTCAATCGTCCAGGTTTTCAGGTCACGGTAGTTGATCGCGCCGATGGTTCGATCGGCGGCTATGCGATCTGGCGTTGCCCGAGCAATTTCGGCATAGACAGTGTGCTCGAAATAGATGAATTCGTCGCCGATGATCGCGAGTCCGTCGTCACACTAGCTGCGGCACTAGGTTCATTCAGCGCGGTTGCACCGATCGCTCAACTGCGAACGTCGGGTATGGACGTTGTGCGCCTTATTCTGCAGTCGTCGCAGTGGGAGGTATCACAATCTGTACCCTACATGCTTGCGGTTCTCGACCCGCAGGTTCTGGGGCACCTGACATTTCCTTCAGATATGTCTCTGGCACTGAGCTATTCGGTTGCAGGTGTGCAGAATTGCCTGGAGATCAACAGCGGGACCGGAGTTTGCACACAAGCGGAGGCCTCCAGCGGTCGTGTTCTCACGCACGGTGGTCTAGCTCTTACATTGGCAGGTGCGCAATCCAGCGCCAACTTGCGAAGTTTGGATTTCCTGAGCGGTGGAGACGTGAATTCCGACTTGCAGTGGGACGCGCTGTTCTGCCGTAGGCAGGTCCATATTCGTGATCACTTCTGACCGTGCAAGAGCGCCAGTTCGGTAGGTGCGGAGATCCCTTACCGATGCACCAGAAGTCCTGAACCAGAATTGATCTGGTGAGTAAGATAAGATTGCGGGCCCTGCTCATCGTTGTTTACGGGAACAGTCAAATCAAGATGCAGTCATTGCGGTAGGTCGCACAATTGCGGAGCGATTCTTGTTGATGCACTGATCTATGTGCAAGAATTCCGTTGGTGCGCTTAATTTCTCAGTTCCTGCTCCAAAGATGAGGTTGCGCATCCCCACTGCATTCTCTCCGCAGAACTGGAGGGCGACACCTCAGATGCTGGTGTCGGGTTGTTCACCGGCGGCTGAGGTTCCACGCTGATTCTTTGGAACAGTGTCTGCGATGACTCGATGCCGTGTCCCTGGCAACGTGTGTTTGTCTCGGAGTGCGAGCTGCTGGTCCTCGCCAGGTTCAAGTTGGGCGCCGCCTTGTCCGTGCAAGTCAAGCATCGAATTGGTTGCAAGCGAGACAAATTCGACCATTCTTGAGAAACCGAAACGGTCTCGTATCGACCTGTTCTCGCCGGAGTATGTCGCCGTGTAGCGACGGTGGTGGGGCGTCGTACACGGCGGCATTGGAATAGTCCGTTGCGTTCCACGTGAGCTGTAGCGACCTTGGCGGAGTGTATCTGTGTGCTCTTGACGGCACTCTCCGATTGTTACCGATCTCCGGCGAGACCTCTCGCCGCAGCCTTTTGTGTCGGCATTGCCTGTGGATCGGGAGATGATGTGAATTTCAAGTCTGCTGTGAATCTCGAACAAGTACATGAAGAAGTGGGGAGCGGACTTTCGGCGATCGGTGGTACCCGACTCTTGCCGTGTAACACCATCAGTGTCGGGAGTAGCCGAAATGGCCGCCACATCGGTTGCGGGACAGTCGAATTACTCGTCAACAGACTAGTTTCCGATTTTCCAGACTCGATGATGGCAGCCATTGTTCGGTTCTCAGCGTCTCAGCTGCATATCCTCGTATCGATTGTGGGCTACCAGCCGCGCTCTGCGAGGCGATGCCCGACGGGCAGGTCGTCGACGTTGATTCCGACCATTGCCTCACCGAGTCCGCGTGAGACCTTGGCGAGCATGTCCGGGTCGTCGTAGAACGTGGTGGCCTTGACGATGGCCTCGGCGCGCTGCTTCGGGTTGCCGGACTTGAAGATGCCCGATCCGACGAACACGCCTTCGGCGCCGAGCTGCATCATCATCGCAGCGTCTGCCGGGGTGGCGATGCCGCCGGCGGTGAACATGGTGACAGGCAGCTTGCCGGCCTTGGCGACCTCGACGACCAGTTCGTACGGGGCCTGCAGTTCCTTGGCGGCCACGTACAGTTCGTCCTCGCTGAGCGAGGTCAACCGGCGGATCTCGCCGCGGATAGTGCGCATATGGGTGGTGGCGTTGGAGACGTCGCCGGTGCCGGCTTCACCCTTCGAGCGGATCATGGCCGCGCCTTCGTTGATGCGACGCAGCGCTTCGCCGAGGTTGGTGGCGCCACAGACGAAGGGAGCGGTGAACTTCCACTTGTCGATGTGATTGGCGTAGTCAGCCGGGGTCAGGACCTCGGACTCGTCGATGTAGTCCACGCCGAGGCTCTGCAGGATCTGCGCTTCGACGAAGTGACCGATGCGTGCCTTCGCCATGACGGGGATGCTGACGGTGGAGATGATGCTGTCGATCATGTCCGGGTCGCTCATGCGCGAGACGCCGCCCTGTGCGCGAATGTCCGCGGGGACCCGCTCGAGTGCCATGACGGCGACGGCGCCTGCGTCTTCGGCGATCTTGGCCTGCTCAGCGGTGACCACATCCATGATCACACCGCCCTTGAGCATTTCAGCCATGCCGCGCTTGACGCGGGCGGTCCCGAGTGCAGCTGAGGTGGACGGGATATCTGCCAATGAATGCGTCATGTGTTCCCTTTCCTTACATTCCCGTGTAGTGGTGATCGGTCGCTTTGTGCCTATCAACAGGAGTCGCGGCGCAAAGTCGTTCGATCACGTTCAGTGTTATGCGCTCGATCAGTGGGTCGTGGCCGCGAAGGCCGAATGCCCAGTCCGTACATCCGGTGGTGAACACGACGCCGCCCTTGGTGTACATCCCGAGCACTGCGTTTCCGTGGCCCAACCGACGCGCTGCCGACGAGTCGGTGTTCCCGAACAGTCGGTCGGCAAAAAACTCGAGATCGCCTGGTTCGTCCTCCGCCAGGGCTGCGTTGGCAGGAAAATCAGTGAATGATGGTGTGTTAGACCATTGTCGGGCAGGTGAAGTCGCAAGAATCGTGAACGTTTCCGGTGTTCCGTCCTTCGACGTCGGCCTAGGTAACCCATCCTCTCCGAGAACGAACTCGCAGCCGTCTGCCTCGTATCCGACTACGACATTCTCAGAGCCGACGAGATCACCGTAGCGAAGTCCCGTACCCTCGAAGACCCAGTGATCAGGTCGCCAGACAGAGTAGCCCCCGGTTCCACGCGGAGCTCCGTAGCCGACACGTGCGTACCCCCCACGAGTAAAGCTCACTCCGGTCAGTAGATTCTCCGGACGTCCGATGACAGGGTCAGACCAGCAGCCGGTTAGGAATCTGCGGTTGTCGGTATCTCTCACAGGATCCTTCGTCAGAGCGTCATACTTATAGGACGTCATGGTGCGGCCATCGTCATCCAGGCGCACCTGCCAGCCCACGCTGTTGCCTGAGAAGAACGCAACATTTCCGCCTTCGGCAATAAATTGTTCGAGCGTGTCACGCATTCCCCACGACCAGTACTCGTCGTGCCCGACGCTCAGGACCAAGTTCTTGCCGTCAAGAACTTCCGGGTGTAACTCCAAGTCGGAACTCACTGCATAGTCGAGTTCGATCGCGTTTTCCTCTGCCCACACAACGAACGGCTCTTCCCAGTTGAACCAGCCTGCGGCGGCGCTCCACCCTGAAACTCGGTGTCGATCAATGTAATCGCGCTGTCGAGCTAACTCGGGATCATAGGTTCCATGCGGTGTGGCGGCTCGTAACAGCTCGCCAGGGGGACGGCGAAGCAGTCCAGGCGCGATGGGACGCTCAAATGACACTTGGACTCCACCTGTATACAGGTTGTTCCCACCCCAGTCGTTGTAAGCGCTGTAGGTATTGGTTGTTAGAACAAGGAGAATCTTCGGACTCGTGACGGATTGGGCCGAGCGAAGTACGAAGAATGCAGGTGTCTCGAGGACCTCGTCTCCGTTGGCGCGAAAGAGCACCTCGTAGTATCCCGGTGCCCATTCAGCGGGCAGCGTGAACGAGAGCGTCACCGACCAATCGCACCCGCGGGCGTAGGCATCTTCTGGAGTCGACTGGTGGATGACTGTCACTTCGTTCTGTGACCAGACCACCTCACGGTTTCGCCCGATGCGGGCGATCTCGACGGTGCAGACGTCAGTTTCGCTTCGAGAACTGAGGTGGAGAGTGAGTTCTTCGCCCGGTTCGTAGCTCAGCTTTCCCGCGTAGCCCTCGATCCGGCCTTGGATCATGTTCGGAGGTGACTGCATTTCACGACACCTCCGGGGCGAGACGACGGGAATCGGCACGTCCGAAAACGGGCGCGATTTCTCCATTGACGAGAGCGTCGTATGTGTAGGGCTTTCGATACGCGTCGCCCCACACTTCACTGGCCCTGAACTTCCTCAGAGCGTTCAGGTCGATATCGGCGTAGTAAATACCGGGACTATCCTCGGCGAGTTGGAGAGTCGGGTCGAGAGGAGTTCGGTCCGGTTCGAAGCAAACTCCGCTGTACACCACCGAGCGCCCGTTAAGGTTCAGCGGATACTCGCGAAGGGCGACCTCGGATGTACTGGTGTAATTCGCCATCGCCACCGACATCATGTTCTCGAAAGCGCGGGTTCGGAACTGAGCGATCCGATCGTCCGTGAGGTGACAAGCATTCGGCACCAAGACAAGTTCTGCGCCCTTTGTCATGAGTATCCGCGCAGTCTCGGGGAACTCACGATCGAAGCAAATCATCATCCCGACGGCGACGGGGCCGGCGGCTGTATCCAATTGAACTACCGGCAAATCTTGGCCGGGTGTGAGGGCAGCCTCCATCCAGTAATCGCAGGTGTGAATCTTGGCGTAGGTCGTGAGGATCTGGCCATGACGGTCGATGAGTGTGGCAGCGTTGCGGGGGAGTGGATCCCACTTCTGTAGGTAGGTTGCCACGATAGCGACACCTAGTTCGCGGGCCAAGGTTGCGAAGTGCTGGACGAATTCACCCTGGTCATCGGTCGCCATGGAAATCCATTCCTGGCGTCCGGCATCGTCATCCGGGCAGGCGGTGTATCCGATCTGCCACATTTCTGGGAAGAGGACGATGTCTGCTGCCGCGGCGGCAGCTTGACGGACAGCGATCTCTCCCTCTTGGAGAGCGCGTTTCGGGTCCTGTCCTGGTGTGGGCTGTTGAACCAAGGCAATTTTCAGGTGTCGGGAAGCCACAGGTATTGGTGTAGCGGACGTCATCATGTATCTCCTCAGAATGAGCGGGGGAGGCCGAGAACCCGCTCGGCGATATGAGAGAGGATCAGGTTTGTCGATACTGGTGCAACTTGGTACAGGCGTGCCTCCCGGAACTTGCGCTCGATGTCGTACTCACGAGCCATGCCGTAGCCTCCGTGAGTTTGCATAGCTACGTTGGCTGCTTGCCAAGACGCGTCTGCCGCCAAGAGTTTCGCCATATTTGCTTCCGGCCCGCATGACAGTCCAGCGTCGAAAAGATCGGCCGCTTTCCATCTCATTAGGTCGGCCGCTTCGATATCTATATGGGCTCTCGCAATCGGGAACTGAATACCCTGATTCATTCCGATGGGTCGATCGAAGACGACACGTTCGTTGGCATAGTTGCGTGACTTCTCGATGAACCATCGACCGTCACCGACACACTCAGCCGCAACGAGAATCCGTTCGGCATTCAGTCCATCGAGAAGATAGCGGAAACCGGCGCCCTCATCGCCAATCAACGAATCTGCAGGGATCACCATGTTGTCGAAGTGGAGTTCGTTCGTATCGTGGTTGACCATGGTCTCGATGGGCGTGACCGAAAGCCCTTCAACTTCGCGCATATCGATCAGAAACAGCGAGAGTCCATCGGTCTTTTTGGTGACCTGGTCGCGTGGCGTCGTTCTGGCGAGAAGCAGAATCAGGTCGCTGTGATTGACCCGTGAAGTCCAGACCTTCTGTCCTGACACCACGTAGTGGTCGCCGTTGCGGACAGCCTTCGTTTTGATGCGCGTCGTTTCGGACCCAGCGTCGGGTTCGGTTACAGCGAATGACTGTAGCCGGACCGTCCCATCTGCGATCGATGGTAGGTACTTGTCCTTCTGTTCGGGGTTGCCGTACTTCAATAGCGGACTCATCGTGTAAAGCTGAGCGTGTACTGGAGTCGCCACGCCGCCACGAAAACTGATTTCCTCCAGGAGAACCGACGCGTCTCCCAAGTCGAGTCCGAGTCCACCGTACTCGGCCGGAATCAGTGCGCTGAGCGCACCTGTCTTGGTGAGATCGTCTACGAATTCTGTTGGGTATTCACTTTTTTCGTCTACTCGTCGCCAATAGTCCGGCGAATAGCGACTTAATACGTGGGCGACGACACTTCGGAAGTCTTCCCGGATTGAATTGTCCTTCCGCCTATTGGTCATACGGTCACCGCCGTATGGCGATCGCTACCGCGCTGCGGTCCCTGCCCGCGCTTGTAGATCATGACGGTGCGTACGTAGGTGACGACCTCGTCGCCCCGCTGGTTGTATCCAGTCGTACTCACCGTGACGATTCCCAGGTTCGGTCGTGATGTGGACTCGCGCACAGCGAGGACCTTGCTCAAAGATGAGATGGTGTCGCCCTCGAACACTGGGTTCGGCAGTTGAACCGCATCCCACCCCAAATTCGCGAAAACGTTCTGTGAGATCTCGGCCACGCTCTGGCCTGAAACCAATGCGAGAGTGAAGGCCGAGTTCATGAGTGGCCGGCCGAACTCTGTCTGTGCGGCGTACTCATGATCGAAATGGAGCGGCGCAGTGTTCTGAGTAAGTAGCGTGAACCAGATGTTGTCGGTGGTGGTGACTGTCCGTCGCGCAGCGTGCTCGATGAGGTCACCGACGACGAAGTCTTCATAGAATCTTCCAGCTGGTGCTTTGTGCAAAGTCATTGTCTCTCCTTGCAATTGGCCGAGTCTGCTCGGCGGCTTGTGACGGCCTGGATCGGATGGCGAGTCAGTGGTGTCAGCCGATGGTGAACGGATCACGACTGGCGCCCTCGAGTTCCACCCAGATCGACTTGTTTTCGGTGTACTCGCGTAGCCCTTCAAGTCCACTTTCGCGCCCCCATCCGCTCTTCTTGAATCCGCCGAACGGAACACCCGGTGCGGACAGCCGATAGCAGTTGACGTAGATGCTTCCTGCGCGCAGCTTCGCTGCGACGCGGTGCGCGCGATGAACGTCCTTGGTCCATACGGCCGCCGCCAGTCCGTATTCGCTGTTGTTGGCTTCGGAAACCGCTTCTTCCTCGGTTTCGAACCGCATGACACTCAACACAGGGCCGAAGGCTTCTTCTCGGGCGATGCGCATAGTGGGTTTGACATCGGTAAGCACGGTCGGCTGGACAAAGAGCCCGCCCAACTTTGGATCCGGACCTCCGCCATAGGCGACGGTTGCGCCCTCGTCCTTCGCGGACTGCAATAGACCGAGCACTGTAGCTAGTTGGTTGGCGTTGGCGACCGGCCCCATCTCAGTTGCCGGCATCTTGGGGTCACCCAACTTGATCGTGCTGGCTCTGTCTACGATGCGTTTGACCAAATCGTCATGAATGCTGCTGTGCACGAGCAACCTTGAACCTGCCATGCAGGTCTGTCCGGTAGCGGCGAACACTCCGGCGATGATGCCACTGGCCGCTGCATCGAGGTCAGCGTCCGGAAAGACTACCTGTGCCGACTTGCCGCCCAGCTCGAGTGACATACGTGTGAGATTCTCGATGGCGCTGTGTCCGACCTGAATTCCGGTAGCAGTGGATCCGGTGAATGCGATCTTGTCGATTCCGGGATGCGATGCAAGGGCTTTGCCGGTCTCGGGACCGAGTCCGGTCACAATGTTGACCACTCCGGGTGGAATGCCGGCTTCAGCAAAACATTTGCCCATCTCCAATGCCGACACGGGAGTGTGTTCCGACGGCTTCAGGACAAACGTGCAACCTGCAGCCAGTGCTGGCGCGAGTTTCCAGGTGGCGAGGAGAAGTGGCGAGTTCCACGGGATGATTGCGCCCACTACGCCGACTGGCTCTGGGCGCGTGTAGACGAAGTAGTTGGGCTTCGCTGATGGGATCGTCGCACCCTCGATCTTGTCTGCCAGGCCAGCGAAGTAGTAGAACCATTGGGGCAGATAAGCTGTCTGCGCTGACATCTCGCGTAGAAGTTTGCCGTTGTCTCGGGTCTCGATCTCGCCGAGTCGGGGCGCTTCTCGCTCGAGGATCGCAGCGAGCTTACGCAACCTTGCCCCACGCTCGGTGGGCCCTATTCGATGCCATTCGCCTTCGAACGCGGCGCGTGCTGAGGTGACAGCTCGGTCGACGTCGGCTGCGCCTCCATCCGGCACGATCGCCCAGGGTTTACCCGTCCACGGATCGAGGCTTTCGTACGTCTCTCCCGAAATCGACTGTGTCTCATGGCCGTCGATCAACATGCCGTACTTGTTCATTGCGGTTCCGCTCATCTCGTCTTGCCGTTTCCTCGAAGGTTTCGTTCAGGCGCCGTATGTGGTGAGTTCGGCACCGTCGATTGCAACCCCGGTCCGTACTTCGTTCGCGGCTACTCGAATCGCTTCGACGAATTGCTCGTAGTAGTGCGGTGGCAGTGGGCTCAGGAGAAACTGAAGGCGAGGGGGGCTGACTGCGAGCATTGCCGGCCAGCCGTTGCGCTCGAGCACGTTTGCGACGCGTTCGATCTGGCACTGCGGATCAGTAGAGGTGAACACGATGATTCCGCTTTCATGCGGAGCGACGAGTTCGAATCCATCGATAGTAGATAGCCCTTTCGCGAAAATGTCTGCCCCGGAAACGATCTCCTGGGCGATCTGCTCGTACCCGTCCTGACCAAGGGCGACCAAGGTTGCCCATGCTCCTGCGAGTACGGCACCGGATCGGCTTCCTGTGAAGCCCGTTCGGCGGTAGGGCCTGAAGGGCCAACTCGACGCGACGTCGATGCTGAATGAGTGATGGCGAATGAGTTCGCTCGAATTCACCGAGAGCGTCGAGATTCCTGTGGGAGTGAATCCAAATTTGTGCAGATCTGCTGACACGGATGTCACGCCTGGATAGTCGAATGGTGTCGTTGACGACTCGCCCGCGACTCGCTTCAACGCAGGCAGAAGGCAACCACCCACGCAGGCGTCGATGTGGAACCACAAGTCGTGTGTCTGTGCGAGTGCAGCGAGGTCTTCGACGGGATCCAGGGTTCCATGCGTGTAGTTCGGTGTTGAAGCCACGAGAAGGACGGTGTTCTCGTCGATCTGGTTAGCCATGGCTTCGGGGTCTGCGCGGAATTCTTTTCCTACGGGAATCCGTCGGACGTCGATTCCGAGTTCTTCCGATGCCTTGTCGAAACTCGGGTGCGCTGTCTCCGGGATCACCATGTTGGGTTGCCCAGTGACTCCACCGTTTTCGCGGGCCTTGAACAGTGCGCCTTTGACTGCCAAGAAATTGCTTTCCGTTCCGCCGACAGTGAGCGTGGTCGCCCCATCTTCGGGGACGCCCAGGTGGTCGCGCACCATCGCCAGCAGTTCGGCTTCGATCACGTTCAGGCTCGACGGTTTTACAAAGCCGTTGAGATGCGCGAATTGGCTCATCGCCGCACGGGAGGCGGACAGGGCCTTGTCGGGAAGTACTGGCCACAAGGTGTCCGGCCAGCCCGTGTGTAGCGGTGGATCGGACGCAAGTAGCTCGTGCAGGCGCTGTTCGATCTCGTACTGCCGCCAGCCGGAAGCAGGCATTCCTGTCAGAGATGGTTCGGGTGTCATGGCTCTCCACTTTCGATTGCGAAGGATTGCTGTGAATGCGGATATGGGCTCGATCAGACGTAGATTCGGCGAATATCGGCTTTGCTCACCATAGTACTGGCGTCAATAGCTTGACAAGTGGTCTCTACGAGCCTAAATTCGCTTTCAGTAGAAAACGGCTTCTCGATTGCCTGGGCAGAGATCGAAACAACCGCCGAGCCACCTCGCGTGACAGGACCTCATCGGTCCAGGATTGGATGGGGATCGATCGAATGTGAACAGCAGTCAGAGAAAGAAGGAAAGAATGTTCGAGCTTGAGCACGGGGAAGGCGAGATTGCCCTCGACGAGCAGGATCTGGCCATCATTTCTGGCTTGCAGGAGGACGGGCGTCGCTCGTACGGCCAATTAGCCAAGACTGTAGGACTGTCCGAGACTGCAGTGCGTCGGCGCACTCAACGCCTGATCGACTCGGGAGTCATACGCATCGTTGCGGTATCGGACACGGCGTACCTGCGTAAGACGGTCGGAGCAACGGTCGGAGTGTTCTGCGACGACGATGCGACCGCGGTTATCGAAGCCCTCGATGCGATGCCGGAGGTTGACTACATCGTCTCTACGGCTGGCAAATATCGACTTCTTTTCGAGGCGCAGTGCAAAAGTAACGACGAGTTGTTTCAGCTCACGAACAGAGTCCTCAGCGTTCCTGGAGTGAGCGGTCTCGAGACGCATTACTACATCAAGTATCACAAGCAGACGTACACGTGGCCCCCCGGCGTGGAACGCAGAAACGTACAGGATCAAGTTAATGAGCCAGAGGCGACCATATGAATACCGAACCTGCGTTGAGGTGCTGACCGATGGAACCCGCTGAAGCGTCCGTGTGGAGGAGCGCGACGCCCAACTGGTTGTCC
This sequence comes from Rhodococcus sp. IC4_135, assembly GCF_011602025.1. NCBI lineage: Bacteria > Bacillati > Actinomycetota > Actinomycetes > Mycobacteriales > Nocardiaceae > Rhodococcus > Rhodococcus sp. IC4_135. The sequence continues at coordinate 64,532 of NZ_JAAOLG010000019.1, read as the reverse complement.
GGACTGACGACCTTTCTCTTCACGCCCGGATCGAGTGAGAAGCTTCTCGCGAAGGCACTACGGTCACCCGCAGACGCTGTGGTCATTGATTGGGAAGATGCTGTCCGCTCCGGCGAGAAAGCCAAAGCGCGTGAACTGACGAGCCGAGTCTTGAGCGAACCGCAATCATTTCAAGGACCTTGCCTTGTTCGAGTGAATGCAGTCGACACGCCGGATCATGACGCTGACATTGCCGCGCTTGCCGACGTCGAACCTGACGCCATTGTTTTGCCGAAGGCCTCAGTGTGCGCGTTGGATTCTTTGCACGACAACGGACTTCCAGTGATTGCCATTGTCGAAACTGCGATTGGGCTTCAGGACGTTGAAAGGATTGCCAACCATCGACTGGTCCAGGCGGTGGCCTTCGGGGCTGTCGATTTCGCCGCTGAACTGGGAATCGTCCCATCCGCAAACGGGCTCGAATTCTTGTATGCGCGATCTCGAATCGTGGTCGCGTCTGTGGCGGCTGGACTGCGCTCACCCATCGACACCGCATATGTCGATCTGGTTGGTTTCGAGGGCCTCGAACGTGAGGCCAAGTTTGCCAAATCGCAAGGCTTTGGCGCGAAATTCTGCATCCATCCGGGACAGCTCGACATTGTCGCACGAGCATTTCGGCCGTCCGAGAAGGACCTTGAATGGGCACTACAAGTTTTGGAACACCTTCCGCCCCAACATAATGGCGGGGTTTTTAGAGCAGGAGACACTATGGTGGACGGGCCTGTGTTAACGAGGGCACAGCGCATCCTGCAGCAATGCGAGGAGCAGCAGTGACCGTGGTTAGCAACGACGAAGCAGAAGCGAAAGACCGGCCACTTAACGGGATGAGGGTCGTAGACATCACCGGCTCCATTGCTGGGCCGTTTTGCTCACAGACTCTGTCCGCGCTAGGCGCAGACGTGATCAAGATCGAACACCCCACGCGTGGTGATGACACTCGATCCTGGTCTCCGCCGGACTGGGGAAGTGAGAGTGCAGCCTTCCTTGCCAACAACGCAGGCAAAAGGTCGATCGGAGTAGACCTCAAATCGACTGAGGGCCGCCAAGTGGTGTTGGACCTTGCTTCGCAGTCACACGTCTTCCTCCAAAACCTGAGACCTGGGCTGGTCGACAAGCTTGGTATCGGATTCGGCGACCTTAGCTCCGTCAACGATCGAATCATCTACTGCACGATCAGCGCATTCGGAAACGCAGGAGAGCGATCGTCCGAGCCCGGCTACGATCCATTGATGCAGGCAGCCGCCGGAATAATGAGCGTCACCGGTGAAGCTGGACGTTCACCGGTCCGTGCTGGTGTGTCACTCATCGACCAGGGTTCCGCGTTATGGGCGGTTATTGCGATTTTGTCCGCTTGGTGTACGCGGGAGTCTCGAGACGAGCCACATCTCATCGAAACGTCCCTCTATGAAACTGCCCTCAACTGGATGCCTGTCCACGTCGCGAGCTATCTGGCAAATGGAACGCTGCCGCAACCGATGGGAAGCGGAATGGCAGTAATCGCTCCGTATGAAGCCTACGAAACCGCGAACGGTTCGTGGCTCATGCTTGCTGCCGGAAATGATCGACTTTTCGCCCGAGCCTGTTCGGTTTTGGGCCTCGAAAACCTGCCGACCGACGAGCGATTTCAGACCAATCGTGAACGCGTGCGACACAGGGAAGAACTGGCCGCGATACTTGGTGCCTGTCTATTGGCTCGCCCAGCCAGCGAATGGGTCGCGGAATTCAGGGCCGCTGGAGTCCCGGTATCAATCGTTCAAACGGTTGATCAAGTCGTCAACGATCAACAGACAGAGGCGCTCGAACTTCTGCAGCCGATGGTGCACAAGAGCATTCGAGATTTCCGATCAGTGAGACCACCTCTGACCATCAACGGCACGCGTGTGACCCATCGCTTTGCGCCGCCATTGCTTGGCGAAAACTCCTGCGAGGTACTCCGTGAGATTGGATATAGCGACCAGAAGATATCCGATCTGGAACGCGGTGGAATCATTGCGTAGCGGCCAAACATTTTGATAGTGACGTGTGAGTCATCGGTGACTTGCAATGCGACAGGTCGAGTTGTCTGTCGCGAAAGGTGGTTGTTGTCGGGAATTTTTGACTCGATCTGGTTCATCAGTCACGCTTTACGCGCAGGTCCTCGCGCTTGATTCGGGCCGATCGAGTATCCTCAAAGAACGTGCCTATGCTGCCAGGTTGGGCAGAATATCGATAGATCGCGATCGAAAGTTCTTGGACTCTTGTCATATTCGGTCGGGCACTCATCGGCCACCCACGCGAAGTCGGTGAGTTGTCTTCCAGATTGTGGTACGTCAGACGGTGCGAGCGCAGGCGCACTGGGTCGCGGCCAGGGTGCATTCTCCTTGCGTCGTTTCGTAAGTCGCAACAGCGCTCGATGATGCCGGCGTCTCGGTGCCCGTCTCCCGGGGCCAAAGTGCGAACCCTGCAACGGCTCCCACTGTGGCCAGGGCGGCGAGGATGGTCCAGGTGACCGCAAATCCCGCGCTCGAACCAACCCACCCGGCGATCGGGTAGGTGACGAGCCAGGCGAGGTGGGACAGGGAGAACTGGGCTGCGAACACCTCCGGTATACCTGCGGGTTCGACGGAGCGCCGAAGCACCTTTCCGGTCGGTGTGACGATCATGGCCATCCCGGCGCCGACGAGTGCCCACACTGCGGCAGTCAGTATCCAGGTGAATATTCCTGCCACGGCGAGGGAGGCTGCGGCGCCGGCACTGAAGACCAGCACAATGGAACCTGCTGTCATCACTGTTCGTTCGGCGGTTCTGTCGAGGACGCGCGGTAGAAGCAGCGCGGTTACCAACGTGCCGGTGCCTGACGCGGCAAGCATCCACGCCACGTCGGATTGGGTTCCACCGAGCTCGTCGCGGACGTAGTTGACGGTGTTGACGACGACGATCGAGCCGGCCGCTGCCACCACGAGATTGAGGGCCATGATGCCGCGCAGTCGCGGCGTGGTCACGAAGATTCGCACTCCCGACGCGATCCGATCCCACGCCTTTCCGTGAGCGCTGGGACGAGCGTTGGGGATTCGAGTGGCCAGCACGAGTAGTGCCGAGACGGCAAAGCCCACGGAGGTGGCGACGAACAACAGGTTGAATGTCATGAAGGAAAGCGCGATCGCGGCGAGAACGGGGCTGAGCAGGCTCTCCATCGTGTAGGCGACCTGCGACGCCGACAGCGCACGGGTGAAATCGGCCTCGTCGGTGACGATGTCGGGAATCACCGCCTGGAACGTGGGAGTGAACGCTGCCGACGCAGCTTGCAGAACGCCTACCAGCACGTAGATGTGCCAGATCTCGCTGACGAAGGGCAAGGCGAGCACAACAGCTGCGCGTATGGCGTCGAGCGCGACGAGGAAAGCCCCTCTCGGCAACCGGTCTACGTACGCCGCCGCGAGCGGAGCGATCACGACGTACAGCGACATCTTGATCGTCAGTGCGGTGGCGAGCACCGCTCCGGCGCTGGGTCCGGCCAGTTCGTAGGCGAGTAGACCCAGGGCAACCGTCGCCAATCCGGTGCCGAACAGCGCGATGATCTGGGCGCTGAAGAGCAGGCGATAGTCGCGAATCAAGAACAGACGCATGCTGTTCCGCTCCGGTGCAGTCCTAGCGGTCCGGTTCATCTGGTTTCACTCCCGCAACAAGATTGAAAGCTCCGGTCAGGATATTGAGGGCCACGATTCCGACTACGTCGGCGATCTCGCGATCACCGTAGCCGTACGCTCGAAGGCCCGCGATGTGTTCGTCCGAAATCGAGGCAGGTTCCCGATAGACGCGAAGTCCGAGGTCGATCATCGCCGCGATGGTGGGATCGGCCGATGTGCCCGCGCGGGCGCGCTCGATCTCGTCCAACTCGACGCCGTTGGCGTGCGCGGCGGCAACGTGGGCTTCGAGGCACACGGCGCAACCTTGCTGGACCTGCACAGCGATCGAGATTCGCTCGGTGATCTTGCGGCTGAGTTTCGCGCGCTTCATTGCGCGGCTGAGTTCCAGATAGCCGCCCAGCACTGCGGGCGAGTGAGCCATCGCCGCGACCATGTCGCCGACCTGTCCGTGACGGTTGACGAGCTCGGCGAGAAGGTCTTTGGATGTGCCGACAGCGGTGGCCGGTGTGAGAGGTGCAAGGCGAGGCATGACAAGTCCTAAGTGGTTCCGACGGTGGTGGGTTCGGCCGGTGATCGCCGGCCGAACCCACCACCGGAGTTGGTCAAGAATTGACGCTGGATCTAGCGGTTTCAGGCTCGTCGACCTTGGGCGAGCGCATGACTACCGCGGTGATACCTGCGCCCGCTACGGCGATGGCGGCTGCACCGAGGAATACCGCGGAGAACCCGTTCGTCAACTCCGTCAGGTCACCGAGTTGATCGGCGCCGAACACCGCTGCGATCGCGGTCATCACCGCGAGACCGACAGCCGAGCCGACCTGGTAACTGACGTTGACGATGCCGGAGGCCAATCCGCCCTCTTCCGGGCGTGCGGCCGAAATCGCCGTACCCAGTGAGGGAATGAACGCCAGCGTCATACCTGCAGCAGCCACCAGCGACGCCGGCAGTACGTCGACCCAGAAGTTGCCGGTGGGCCGGATCAACGACATCCAACCCAATCCGATTCCCAGTACCAGCAATCCGGCCACGATCATTGCTTTCGCGCCGAATCGCGCCATGGCCCGTGGTGCCACCACGATCATGCCGAGCATGACGAAGATGGTCATGGGCAGCAGCGCCGCACCGGCCGGGAAGGCGCTGTATCCGAGCACTTGCTGCAGGTACAGGTTCAGGAAGAACCACATCGGTATCCAGGCGGCGCCGAGCACGAGCTGAGCGATGTTCGCGGCACCGAGGTTGGGCGCCTTGAAGATTCCCAGACGCACGAGAGGTTCACGACGCTTGGACTGGATCAGTACGAATGCGCCCAACAGAGCGGCCGAAACGGCGAGCGCCAGCCAGGTCTGCCCGGATCCCCACCCGACGTCAGGTGCTCTGACGATGCCGAAGACTCCGACAGCGAGGCCTGCGGTGACGGCCAGTGCGCCGAGGAAGTCGATCGAACCGGTACGTGCCGGTGCGTTCGGCATCAGGAAGGGGGTAGCGATCAGCGCGACGACGGCGATGGGAATGTTGAGATAGAACACCCAAGGCCAGCTGGTGTATTCGGTGATGACGCCGCCGAGGAACACACCGGCCGTACCGCCCGCCGGAGCGGCAGCGCCGTAGATGGACAGCGCCTTGGTCATTTCCTTCTGCGTGCTGCCGAACAGCATCATCAGCAGGGTGAGCGCCGAGGGGGCGATGAGTGCTGCGCCTGCGCCCTGAACTGCGCGGCCCGCAAGTTCGACGGCCACGTTACCGGCGGCACCGGCGACAACGGAACCGATCAGCAGGATCAGCCAACCAGCGGAGAACACTCTGCGAGCGCCGAACAGGTCGGACAGGCGGCCGCCGAGGAGGAGTAGTCCGCCGAACGCGATGACGTATGCATTGAAGACCCAGGTCAGGCCTTCCTGGGAAAAGCCGAGGTCGCTCTGCATCTGGGGGAGAGCAACACCGATGATCGACGTGTCCATGATGACCATGAACTGAGCGGCGGCGATCAACGCCAACGCCCACCACTTACGTGTGGATTTCGGTTGTGTGGACATTCTGAATTCCTTACCTGTACGGGGTATAGGTGATGCTTGCGTGGTCAGGGGGCGTCATGAGCGAGTCGCTGCGACATCGGCGCAGTGCTGCGAGGAAATGCATGGGAAAGGGCGCTTTTCGAACACGGTCGGCCGACGCTCGGCGTGGGTGCGCATCGGATCTCCTTCGAGTGAATTCACGGTGTTCGAGTAGTTCGTTGCATACCCTAGGGGGGTATGGTACAAATTGCAACAGCTTCGATTTCGAAGAACGCAGAACCCAACGCAAACGGCAACGAAAGTGCTGCCGACCTAGGCTCGGGAGGGCAAGATGTCCAGCAATAACGGCTACACATTGGAATTGGCAACGTCGGAGGCATCAGTCGGCAGCAATGTGCCTCTACAGTTTCGGATCCTGGATTCGGCGGGAACTCCGTTGACTCGGTACACCGATACCCACGACAAGCAGCTGCATCTGATCGTGGTCGGCCTGGACCTGACCGGATTCCAGCACGTGCATCCTGAATTGGATGAGAACGGAAACTGGCATGTGTCAGTAGATTTCGATCACCCAGGCGACTATCGAGTCTTCGCGGACTTCACGCCGGACGGTGGTGACGGAATCACACTGAGCGCAGATGCGCGCGTCGCCGGCTCCTACGAACCTCGGCCGTTGCCTGCCGCCGCTAGTGTCACGACGGTCGACGGGTACACCGTCTCTGTCGAAGGTGAAGCCCATGCGGGCCAGACATCGAAGCTCACACTCTCGGTCAGTCGAGACGGAATCCCCGTCACGGACTTGCAGCCCTACCTTGCCGCCTACGGGCATCTGGTCGCGTTGCGTGCCTCCGACCTCGCGTATCTCCACGTCCATCCGGACGGCTACCCCGGTGACGGCGTCACACCGGCCGGACCGGCAATCACCTTCTACGCCAACATGCCGAGCGCCGAGGATTACCGATTGTTCTTGGACTTCAAACATGGCGATGTGGTGCGTACCGCGGAATTCACACTGACTGCCGACAATGCGACCACGCCTGAGTCCGAACACGCGCATCACGCCCACCACGGGCACTGAGACCGTATGCGTTTCGCAGCAGCGGGAAAACGGGCATCGCTAATCGCCATGCACCCATCTGTTCGTGCAGTAGCGAAGTGCGTGGCGATGTGCGCAGTGATTGCTCTGCAGGACAACGGAAGCCGAAGAGTATCCGCACATCGCCCCGGGAATGAGAATTGTTGCGACGTCACGCGTTGACGAACAGGAGGACACCGAATGTCGGAAGCGACAGAAGTTGGCAGCACTCCAGGTAGTGCCCCAGGCAGTGATACGACCGGCGATGCGTGCTGCACAAGTGATTCGCACGGCTACATCTCCGCCAAGGGCGACTACCTGGCGCGTCTGCGTCGTATCGAGGGTCAAGCGCGCGGTCTACAGCGCATGGTCGACGAGGACAAGTACTGCATCGACATTCTCACGCAGGTCTCGGCGATGACCAAGGCTCTCCAGGCGGTGGCCATGGGCCTGCTCGAGGACCACATCGGCCACTGCGTCGTCAAAGCTGCGGTTGCCGGCGGCCCCGAGGCGGACGCGAAGATCAAGGAAGCGAACGACGCGATTGCGCGGTTGGTCCGCTCGTAGAGCTGTGTTCGATGAACGTTGATACCGTGGTGGGCATGTTCAGTGTCGAGATCCGTCGTACATTCGCTGTGAGACAAGGGCTTCCGGCGCCGGTGCGGGACGCGAAAAACTTACCGCCGCTGATGCCCGCCGAGGGTTTTCGCGTGACGATGCGAGCGGGGTTCTCGTTCGAGGACGACCAACTCGGAGAACGTGGATGGTTCGTAGACACGGACGCTCTGGACGAGTCCGTCGATCGATGTGCAGAGCGGTTGGCGGGCGGTGCCTGGCCGGAGATTTTCGATTTCCGCCCGTCTTTCGAGAACGTTGCGAAGTGGGCTTTCACTGAACTGGCGCCCAGCATTCCTCAGCTGGACTACGTCGAGCTCGACAACGAGACAATCGGTGTAACAACGAGATACGTCAGATCGCACTGACCTGACGTATCTCGCTGACGCACAGCGTTCGATCGACCGGACTACTGGTAGAGACGCAGTGCAGACCCGATGAAGGTCTTACCGAATGCGAGTCCGGCCTTGTTGAAGTAGAAGCTCAAGACCGTATCTGCAAACGGGACTGCGGACACCGTTTTGGTGATCTGCGACTCGGCATCCGCCCACTCCGCGCATGCTGCGTCGCCGGTCAAGCCGGATGCCTTGGCAACGGCAGCTTCGTAGGCGGGGTTGTTGATCGAAGAGAAATTCTTACCGGCTGCCGGGGCAGGACCGGAGAAGAACGGGACGAACCCGCTGGGAACCGAGTTGTTGATCTGGATCCACGCGATGTCCCACTGGTTGTTGTCCTTGCCACTGAGCATGACGTCGACAACCTTGGTCTGGTCGGCTCCCGTCACCTCGACGGTCGCACCGAGGTCGGACCATGCCGACTGAGTGAGCTCGGCTGCCGCGCTGCGTGCATCTTCGCCGGCAGCGTAGAAGAGGCGGAGGGCCAGCGGCTTTCCGTCCTTGCTTCGTTTGCCGTCAGAGCCGGCGGTCCAACCGGCCGCATCCAAGGTTGCCTTCGCTGCGCTGAGGTCGTAGTCCGGAATATTGCCGGTGACGGAGTCGTACACGCAGGCGCGGGGTTCGACGGAGACAAGACTTGTTGCACGGGTGCCCTGGCCGCCAGTGATCACTTCAGCGAGATCGTCGAGATTGACAGCCTGGACGAGAGCTTTTCGAACGGCGGGATCACTGGTCGGATTGTCCGCAATCTGATTGAAGTACATCTGACCGGCGGGAAGTGGGCGCTGGACCGAGTCGAAATTGGCGGCATCGATGCGATCCTTGTCCGGACCGGCGATCGGAGATGCGCTCAGTTCGCCGGAGAGGAGCTGGTTTGCTGCGGTGCTGACATTGGGTGCCATGACAGCAATGACTGTCTTGGGGACACCCGGTGTGTCGGAGGTGGTGTCGTCGGGCCCCCAGCTGTAACCGTCACGACGCTCGAACGTGTAGTGGTCATTGGCCGAGACCTCGGTGACTTCGAACATTCCGGAGCCCAGCGATTTGTTGTTCGAGGCGGTCGGATCCTCGAGTCCGGCGTCGCACATGATCGGGAGGCGACTGATGGTGAGGAGGAGGAACGGGGTCGGGGCCGGAGTGGTGACCGTGATGGTGCGGGTGGCGAGATCGGCAGTGGCTGAAGCGCCGATGGGAACCGTGGTGCCGCGTTGTTGTGAACCTTTGGCCGGGTCGGCAACGAAGTTGATGTTGTTCGCGACGGTCTGTGCGGTCAGCGTCGACCCGTCGGTACAGGTCACGCCTTCACGAATGGTGAAGGACGCGGAGGTCGGCGTTTCTTCCCACTTCTCGGCCAACCATGGTTTGAATTCACTGGTTTCGGGATCCTGGTAGACGAGGGAGTCGTACGCCAGCTTCGAGATTTCCGCGGTTGCCGCAGAGCCGGACATGATCGGGTTGAGTGCACCCGGATCGCCCTGCAACGCGTACCGGAAGGTTCCGTCTGTAAGAGGCTCACCGCCGCCAGAGCCCGAGGACGTGCCTCCCGAGCTGCAAGCCGACAACACGAGCGCGAGCCCCGCGGTCGCGGCAAGCGTCGAATAGGAGCGGTGTTTCATTGTGCCTCCGTGAAGGAGCCGGGGCCCCGGGACGAATCGTGAGGGCGCAGTCGAGTGTGACCGCTAAATCTTGGCGTAGGACGTGACGGGCATCTCGGTCGATCTTCACGAAAATTGGGCGGATTTTTGTTCGATTTCACGAAGGTTGAAGGTTTGGTTCAGTTCACGGGGAGTCGAGGTCACTTCGTCGTGGCCACTCGGTCTCCGTGAGCACGGTTGCTGGAACTGACCTCAACGGGGAGGTGGGGCCGAGACCGTGGAGGTCTTCGTCGTCGTCGATCTCGGACCAGAATTCGTCCACCGAAACATCAAGGCCGAGAACGATCCACGGCGGTCCGGCTTCTTGAAACGCGTACGAGACGGTCCCGGTGCGCGGAACTGTCGCATCGAACAGTCGGTCTCCGACGGGATAACCCTGCTGCTCGCCGACCAAAGTCAGGGTCGTCGGATCGAAGGATGCCTCGCGCAGCATCTTCTCGACGGTGCGGTCGAAACTCCGCTGGGTGCTGAACTCTTCGTCCGGGCTCGAACCGCTGAACTCGGGAAAATGCGCGCAACACAATACGTGTGAGCTCTCTGAGTTGCAGTACAGGCGAAACACGGGAAATCCACCGGCCACGAAGCGTGACGTTAGCAGAGCGTCGAGGTGGAGAAGTTGCTATTTCAGCAAAGATCGTTGCGTGAATTGTGAGAGGTGTTCATCCTGGATGAATGAGCCACGAACACGACAATCACCACGAGAACTCCGACACGACCGAGAACCCGTACGCCAAGGCGGACGCACAATTCTGGAACTCGCTGTACGAGGAACGCCCAGCGCGCTGGAGCGGAAATCCCAACCCACAGTTGATTGCGGAAGCCTCCGACCTCGAACCGGGCACTGCACTCGACGTCGGTTGCGGCGAAGGCGCCGACGCTTTGTGGTTGGCGCGTCGCGGGTGGAAGGTCACCGGCACCGACATCTCGTCGGTGGCGCTCGGTCGCGCCCAGGCGCACGTCGAGGGCGAGGGCGTCGACATCGAATGGCTGGAAGCCGACCTGACGAAGTGGGATCCGCAGGGTCGCTCGTTCGATCTGGTGTCCGCCCAGTTCTTCCACATGCTCGAACCCGCGCGCGGGGAATTGTTCCGTGCTCTCGGAGATCTGGTTGCGCCGGGCGGACATCTGCTGATCGTGGGTCATTCACCCCACGAGTCGCCGACCGAGCACCATCGGGCAATGCTGCATACCCCGGAATATGTGGAGTCGTTGTTCACGGATGGGTGGAAGGTGTTGGTCTCGGAGTCGCGAGAACGAGATCTTCCCGCGAACCCCGAGATGCATCACACCACGGATACCGTTGCGCTGCTTCAGCGATTGAGCGCGAGTACCGACAGCAGCTCGTAAGCGACGTGAGCCGCTGCGATACCGGTGATCTCGGCGTGGTCGTACGCCGGCGCTACCTCGACGATGTCGGCGCCGACCACGTTGAGTCCGACCAATCCGCGCAGTGTGTTCAACAATTCGCGAGAGGTCATGCCGCCCGCTTCGGGTGTTCCGGTACCCGGAGCGTGGGCGGGATCGAGTACGTCGATGTCGACGGAGACGTATACCGGGCCACCGTCGAGGCGCTTACGCATGCGCTCGACGATGCTGGCGACGCCGTCGACCTCGTAGTCGTCACTGCGGATCACCTGGAAGCCGAGAACGCGGTCGTCTTCGAGGTCCTTCTCGCTGTAGAGCGGTCCTCGGATACCGATGTGCTGCGAACGCTCCATGTCGATCAGGCCCTCTTCGCTGGCGCGGCGGAAGGGCGTGCCGTGGGTGAAGGGCTGGCCGAAGTACGTGTCCCACGTGTCGAGGTGAGCGTCGAAGTGCAGGACGGCGATCGGGCCGTGATCGCGGGCCAGTGAGCGCAGGATCGGCAGTGCGATGGTGTGGTCGCCGCCGAGCGTGAGCACGGATGAACCGTCGGCACGCAGGTCGGTGACGGCGGACTGCACCGTCGTGAGAGCTTCCTGGATGTCGAAGGGGTTGACGCCGATGTCGCCGAAATCGGCTACCTGCTGGTTGGCGAAGGGCGAGACCTTGAGCGCCGGGTTGTACGGACGCAGCAGCTTCGACGCAGCGCGGATGTGCCCCGGACCGAACCGAGCGCCGGGGCGGTAGCTGACACCCGAATCGAAGGGAATGCCGAGGATCGTCACGTCGGCGCGCGAGACCTCGTCCAGGCGCGGGAGACGCGCAAAGGTGGTCGGCTCGGCGTAGCGGGGGACGCGCGTGGCGTCGACGGGTCCGATGAACGATCGGGGGTTGTTGGTAGCCATGTGCAGAGGTCCCTGCTCTCGATTCGGCGCACACCGGGCGCCCTTCAGTGATGTAGCTCTCTGAGCAAGTATGGTTTCTTCAAGAGGCTCGGTTGTCAACCCCTGTTTCCTGAAAGGGACACGGCGGTCGTGAAGGAGTGGGTTCAGTGGCCAAGGCGAAGGAAGCGGTCGAGCCGGTCGGTCCGCGCATCGGGGCGAGGCTCAAGGCGGCACGTCAATCGAAGCGGTTGACCCTCGACGACCTGGCCGAGGCCTGCGGTGTGACCAAGGGGTATCTCTCGAAACTCGAGCGCGATCACGTCAATGCGTCGGTGGCAACCCTGATCAAGGTGTGTGCGGTACTCGAGATCCCTGTCGGATCCCTGTTCGAGAACGCATCTGCCGGTGAAGTGGTTCGTGCCGATGCCATGCCGCAAATCAGCTTCGGCGGCGAAAAGATGACGGAATACCTGCTCACGCCTACCAACGAGCGTCGAATTCAGGTGCTGCTCGGCGAGCTGGAACCAGGCGGCGGAAGTGGTCAGGAGTTCTACAGTCTGCCGATCGACGTGAACTTCGTGCACGTGCTCGAGGGCGGCTTGCGGGTCTCGTTCGAGGGCGGTCGGACGGATCCGAACGGTGAGGCCGTCGACGCCGAGGACGTCGTGCTTGCGGCGGGCGATTCCTTCACGTTCACGCCGACGCACAACCATAGTTTTCAGGCCGAAGGCTCGGTTCTGGCGAAGGTTCTGTGGGTCTTGAATCCGGCATTGCCGGAAGGGCCACGCGCGTCGCCTTCGTGAGGCTCGAATCCGTGAATGTTGATTCTTAGGAAACAAGAGTTGACATGATTGGCGGCACCCGTCACGCTGGTAGTTGTCCCCGTCACACACACCGTCGAAAATTGGCGTCACGGAACTCCTGAAGGAGCGCACCATGCATGTCGATTCAGTTCGAGTTGGCCTGTTCCAAGGTCCGCTCACTACACCGGACACCTTTGCGTCGGTGGAGTTCAACCTCGCTGCGATCGACACCGCTGCCCGTGAGGCTGCTGAGTCCGGCGCGAGGATCCTTCTGACCCCGGAGATGTCTGCAACCGGCTACGACATCGGCGAACTGGTGTCGCTGCGTGCGGAACCGGCCGACGGCCCGATCTTCGATTCCGTCGCCGAGATTGCTCGCAGTGCGGGCATCGCAATCGTCTACGGCTACCCCGAACTCGACGGGGGAGATGTCTACAACAGTGTGCAGGTGGTGGGCCGCGACGGCACCTCGCTTGCGCACTACCGCAAGACGCATCTGTTCGGCACGCTCGACCGTGAGCACTTTCGGCCAGGTGAGACCTTGGTGGTCGGGTTCGATTTCGAGGGTATCCGCTGCGGATTGTTGATCTGCTACGACGTGGAGTTTCCCGAAGCGGTTCGGGCGCACGCCGACGCCGGTACCGAATGGCTCATCGTGCCGACAGGCTTGATGGCTCCTTACGAACACATTGCGCAGCAAGTGGTTCCGGCCCGCGCCTACGAGAGTCAGATGTTTGTCACCTACGTCAATCGCTGCGGTGCCGAAACAGAGCTGACCTACTGCGGTCTCTCGTGCGCCATCGCACCCGACGGTGCCGAGTTGGCGAGGGCCGGCGGCGACCAGGAATTGCTCTTCGCGGACATCGCCGCCGCCACCGTCGCGCAATCGCGCACTCTCAATACACATCTCGACGATCGACGCCTCGATCTGTATCCAGACCTTCCTGTCACGACTGTCTCCAAGGAGAACCGTAGATGACCATCCCAGTAGCTCCGGACAGTTCCTCGGAACCCGGCAAGCAGCCGCCCCTCACGATGTTCGGACCGGATTTTCCGTTCCCGTACGACGACTACGTTTCCAGTCCGGCGGGACTCGGCTCGGTGCCCGACCTGGCACTGGGTACCGAGGTTGCCGTGATCGGTGGCGGACTCTCCGGCATGATCGCGGCCTACGAGTTGCTCAAGATCGGTCTCAAACCGATTGTCTACGAAGCCGATCAGATCGGCGGCCGGATGCGGTCGGTCGAGTTCGACGGGCACCCCGGGGTTGTCGCCGAGATGGGCGCAATGCGTTTCCCACCGTCGTCGACGACGTTGTTCCATTACCTGAACGAACTGGGTCTGCAGACCGAAGAGTTCCCCAATCCCCTTGCCGAGGTCACACCGAGCACGGTCATCGATCTCAAGGGTGAGAGCCACTACGCGCACACTCTCGAGGATCTGCCGCCGATCTACACCGAGGTGGCGCAGGCCTGGCAGCGCACTCTCGAAGAGCATGCAGATCTGATTCCGTTGCAGCAGGCCATTCGTGACCGCGACACCGCAGAAATCAAGCGGATCTGGAACGACCTCGTGGTGCGCTACGACGACCAGACGTTCTACGGATTCCTCGCCGCGTCGAAGCACTTCAAGTCCTTCCACATGCGGGAAGTGTTCGGGCAGGTCGGATTCGGTACGGGCGGTTGGGATACCGATTACCCCAACTCGATCCTCGAAATCCTTCGTGTGGTCATCACGGCCGCCGACGACGACCATCGCGGCATCGTGGGTGGATCGCAGCAGTTGCCGATGCGGTTGTGGAACCGCGCCCCGGCGCAGATGGCGCATTGGCCTGCCGGTACGACGGTCGCTTCGCTCAACGACGGCAAGACCCGTCCCCGCGTCACCGAACTCCGCCGTACCGAGCCCGGCAACATCACGGTCACCGACTCCGACGGGTTCATTCGTACCTATGCGAGTGCCGTTGTGACAGTGCAGAGTTGGATGCTGCTCAACAACATCAGGTGTGACGACGACCTGTTCCCGATCGACCACTGGACTGCGATCGAGCGGACTCACTACATGGGTTCGACCAAGGTGTTCGTGCTCGTCGACCGCCCGTTCTGGAAGGACAAGGATCCCGAGACCGGGCGTGATTCGGTGTCGATGACATTGACCGACCGCATGAGTCGCGGCACATACCTGCTCGATCAAGGTGAGGGCAAGCCCGGCCTGATCTGCTTGTCGTACACCTGGTCGGACGACTCGCTCAAGCTGCTGGCGCTCGACGCCACCGAGCGCATGAACATCATGCTGCGCTCTCTCGAAGAGATCTACCCGGGCGTGGACTTCCGCAGCCACATCATCTCGAGCCCGGTGACGCTGTCGTGGGAGACCGAGCGCGACTTCATGGGTGCGTTCAAGGCGAATCTTCCGGGCCACTACCGCTACCAGGAACGCCTGTTCTCGCACTTCGTGCAGAATGATCTCGAACCGCGTCATCGGGGAATCTTCCTCGCCGGTGACGACGTGTCGTGGACCGCCGGCTGGGCCGAGGGCGCGATCCAGACCGCGATCAACGCGGTGTGGGGTGTCGTCAACCATCTCGGCGGCGCTGCGCCTACCGAGAACCCCGGACCCGGCGACGTGTTCGAGGAGCTCGCTCCGATCAGGTTGGGCGACTGAGCTCACCGCAACTGCCGAAATGTCGTGCCCGATGGGGGTTGGTACTCCTATCGGGCACGACCTCTTTCCGGTGATCCACGCAACACTGGAAAGTGTTCGGATCCAATAATTTCCAGGAGGGTGTTCAATGGCGAGCACATCATCGGCGACCAAGACCGCAGCTGCAGAATCGAGATCGGCAGGCGGTGATCGATCCGGTGACCCGGCGCTCGAACTGGTCGCCGAATTGGCCGCAGCGGGCCAGCGACTCGTCTTCCGTCAGGGTGACAACCAGAACAGTGACGATCTGACTTGCGTGGTGCTGTGGCCGTCCGGAGAGCCCTCCCTCTCCGATCTGTGCGAGAACTTCGAGTCTCTCGGACTCCGAGTTTCGACGCACCGCCCGCTTCCGACCGTTCTGGGTTCGGCGCATTACTTCACCTTCGAGCCGAGCACCTTCGACGGCAGTGCGCTGGAGAAGATGGCGGACGCCTTCGAAGCCGTCATCGCCGGACAGACCCGGATGGACGCGTTCTCCAGTCTGATCGGACGAGCAGACATCACCTGGCGCGATGCAGAGTTGCTGCGGGCTGCGTGCCGTTTCCTCGCTCAGGCTCGTATCGGTTTGTCCGAGAGCTACATCGTCGGAGTGTTGGCAGCGAAGCCACTCTTCGTACGGCAGGCGATCGAACTTTTCACCGCGCGTTTCGACCCCGCCGTGGCGGGTGTGCGTGAGACAGCTGTGGCTACCGCAACGGCAGCCATCGACGAATCAGTCGACGGTGCAGACACTCTCGACGAGGACCGTGTTCTGCGCGGCGTGCGTTCGTTCCTGCAGGCGACTCTGCGCACCAACTGGTACCTGCGCGGTGAGAGTGGCGAACCGCTGCCGTACGCGTCGTTCAAGATCGACTCGCAGTTGCTCTCCACTCCGCAGAAGACCGTTCCCTTCCGCGAGATCTACGTCAGCGCACCCAATGTCGAAGGCGTGCATCTGCGTAGTTCCTCCGTCGCCCGTGGTGGCCTGCGTTGGTCGGATCGATACGAGGACTTCCGCACCGAGGCTCTGAGTCTCATGAAGACCCAGAGCGTGAAGAATTCGCCGATCGTTCCTTCGGGAGCCAAGGGCGCGTTCGTGGTTCGAGGCACGTCGTCACCGACTCCGGCGCAGGTGCAGGAGTCGTACAGCACCTTCATTCGCGGCCTGCTGGACGTGGTGGACAACATCGTCGACGGCGCAGCAGTACATCCGGCCGAAGTGATCGAGTACGACGGTGAGGACTCCTACCTCGTCGTGGCTGCCGACAAGGGGACAGCACGGTTCTCCGACGTCGCGAACGGCATCGCCGTCGAGCGTGGTTTCTGGCTCGGCGACGCTTTCGCTTCCGGCGGTTCGGCCGGCTACGACCACAAGGCGATGGGCATCACCGCTCGCGGCGCCTGGGTAGCGGTACGACGCCACTTCGCCGAGCGCGACCTCGACGTCGACACCGATCCCTTCACTGTCGCGGGCATCGGTGACATGTCCGGCGACGTGTTCGGTAACGGAATGCTGCTCTCGCGCAAGATCCGTCTGGTCGCGGCATTCGATCACCGCCACATCTTCATCGACCCGACCCCCGACACCGAGACGACGTTCGCCGAACGCGCTCGACTCTTCACCGTGCCGCGCTCGTCCTGGGACGACTTCGACCGCACCGTGATGTCGCCGGGTGGTGGCGTCTGGCCGCGCAGCGCGAAGTCGATCCGCCTTCCGCTCGAGGCGCGTGCGGCCCTCGGAATCACCGAGGAGAAGCTGACCCCGCAGGAACTCATCCGAGCGATCCTGTGCGCTCCGGTGGACCTGTTGTGGAACGGCGGCGTCGGTACCTACGTGAAGGCGTCGACCGAAAGCAACGTCGACGCGGCCGATCCGTCCAACGACGCAGTTCGCGTCAGCGCGGACGAGTTGCGTGCGACGGTGGTGGGTGAGGGCGGCAACCTCGGTTTCACCCAGCGTGCTCGCATCGAATATGCCGCTGGCGGTGGCCGAATCAACGCCGACTTCATCGACAACGCCGCCGGCGTTGCTACCTCGGACCGTGAAGTCAACATCAAGATCGCACTCGCAGAGTTGGACGCGACTGCGCGCAACGAGCTGCTCGCGGCGGCGCAGGACGAGGTGGCCGCATCAGTACTCGAGGCCAGTGAAGATCAGACCCTCGCGATCAGCCTGGCCGAGCACCGAGCTCCCGCACTGCTCGATCAGCACGAGCGGTTGATCGAGAACCTGGTCTCGGCGGGTGCCATGAAGCGACTGGAAGAATCTCTGCCCGACGCCAAGGCGCTGGCGGTCAGGGCGCGTGCCGGTCAGGGTCTGCTTCGACCGGAACTTGCTGTGCTGGTGGCGCAGTCGAAGAACGTGCTGACAGCGGAATTGGGGGCCTCGACCGTCCCGGACAATCAGATTTTCGCCGGTCGCCTTGCCGAATACTTCCCGCTCTCCGTCGTCGAGGCCGCACCGGACGCAGTTCGTGCACACCGGTTGGGTCGCGACATCATCATCACCTCGGTGGTCGACGAACTGGTCAACCGCGTCGGCCCCGGCGTGCTGTTCCGGCTCGAGGAACATCTCGGAGTTCGCAGTCCGGAAGCGGCTCTCGCTTACGCGGTGGTCAGCGAAGTGCTTGGTACCGAGGACCTTCGACGCGAAATCCTGAACTCGGATCGCAGTGCCACCGAGCAGTTGAAGGCTCTCGATCGGTTGCAGCAGTTGTTGGAGTCCGAGATGAGCTGGGTGTTGCGCCGCCCGGGCGCTGCCGGACGCTTCACCGTGAACCCGCGCGCCGACATCGATCGATGGGCAGCTCCGGTGCGAGCTCTCACCGAAGGTTTGTCGGCCGGCGACCGTATCGAGGCGTCCTTCGGAGCGCTCGCCCTGGCGGACATTGCCTTGCAGGAGAATACGACGGTCGCGGCCGCTGCCGCGATCTACCGGGAACTCTCCGACGCTCTCGACCTGGGTGATGTTCTCGGAGGCGTCGACGTTGCCGTCGGTGCCTCGCATTGGGAGGTCATGGGAAGCGCCGCCGTGCATGCCAGGTTGACGGCGCGTTTCGCGGATCTCGTGTCCGGAGCGCTCGGTGAAGGTGTTCCGGACGTAGTCGAGTTGTGGACCGCCGCCAATCCGCAGGCGGTGCGCCGGTTCACGGCTTTGATGTCGAGCGTGAGTCGCAGCGGAGCGCTGGACACGGCACGACTGTGCACGGTCGACGCCGAACTCGAACTGCTCGTTCGCGGTGCGTCCAGCTTCGCTTCGGTGCACGCTGCGGAGCGCTCAGCGGCCCTCCCAGGCGAGTAGTGAGAGCAGCAGTTCAGCTCTGACCCTGGCCTGACCGAGGTCGCATTGCAGCAGTTCTTCTATGCGCGCGATGCGACCTCGGAGGGTGTGCCGGTGAACACCGAGTTCGGCTGCCGCCGACTCCCATTGGCCGTTCGCCTCGAGATAGGCGCGCAACGACGCGACCAGGGCCGTCCCGTGTGTCTGGTCGTGTTCGGTCAACATCGGGATGGTGTCCGCAGCCATTGCGATCAGTGCCTCGCGGGCAGGCTCGGACGCCAGAATTGTCGACCCGCTCAGAGCGTCGAACTCGAGAATGCGCGCCGTGGCCGTCGTGAGGTTGGCCGCGGCGCGGGCCTGGACGAGTGCGCGGGGTGCGTCGAGAAGGCGGTGAGGGGTGCTGATTCCGGCACGCACAGCTTTCGCTTCGGTGGGGGAGAGCTGCGCCAGTAGCGTTTTGGCCGTGTCGATGGTGTCGGTTCCGCGAAGGAGTACGGTCAGCGCGCCGTCCTCGGATTGTGCGAACAGTGGCCGACCTGCCCGGGCGAGAGCGTTGTCGAGTTCGCGAAGGACGGGGCCGAGTCCGGATCCGCGAACGTGGACGAGGCGAACGTTGCCGTGTGTGTCGCTCGCTTCGTCCAGGTACGACGGCACACCGTCCTCGGGGATTCGGCCGTCGAGCAGAAGCCCGAAAGCCATGGCATTGAGTCGGGTTCGCTCGGCCCGCAGGCGAACCGGCTTCTCGAGTTCGAGGGTGAGCAACGAGACGGCATGTCCGAGCAGCACCCTGTCGATGTTGCTCAGGGGCCCGGCTCCCGCCATGGCGAGGTAGCCGTGCCAACTGTCGGTCACTCCGACCGGTGACAGCGTCAGCGTCCGCTCGGGTGTGCTCTGCGAGATCGACGCCGGAGAGTTGGGATCGCGGGTGGTGGCCGCGACCGCACGAACCTCGGTGATCAACGACTTCTGGTTTGCCGGATGCACCGCGGTGATCCGATCACCGACAAACGCCACCGAAGTTTTTGTGGCCGTGGCCAGTTCACGCACGATCGCCGACACGCCACCACGCAGTGCAACGCGGGTGATGCGTGTCTGTACTTCTGCGGCGCGCAGGACCGATTCGTATTCCTGCTGGCTCAGGCGAGTCATCACCGCGCGCGTGACCGCCGCGAACGGGGTCGTGAACGGCACTTCCAGCAGGGGGAGTCCGCGACCGCGGGCTGCGGCAATCAGGTCTGCGGGCACACTCTCGTGGGAAAGGCCGGTCCCGAAACCCAGAGCCGATACTTCTGCGGCGGCCAGACGGTCGATGTACTCGCTGTAGTCGGTGGCGTCGGCGCCCACCAGTGCCAGCCCGGTGGTGAGCACCAACTCACCGCCGGAAAGCCACGGTGTGGGGTCCGTCAGCTCTGTGGCCTGCGCAAACGTAACGGGATGGGTGGCAGCTGCTCGGTCGGTGAGCAGGGCCAGCGAGAGGTGTTTCTGGCGCAAGAGCCACGAGATCGGAACCGTCACCTGATCAAGGCTAGCTGTCGTTGCCGATATGGAGTAGCCCGGAAGCTCCGGGTATCCATTTCGGCAGTGCTGGCCGTGCTTCGCGCGTCGCATACTCGAATGCAATACACAACCGAGAGGGTGGTCACATGAGTGCAATCGAATACCGGCTTCCGCAGGAGCGTCGCATCGTCACGGAGTTCCCGGGCCCGCGCTCGGCTGCGCTCGCCGAACGCCGTAAGAAGGTCGTCGGCGCCGGCGTCGCATCCACCCTTCCGGTCTACGTCGCCGACGCAGACGGTGGAGTCATCGTCGACGTCGACGGCAATTCGCTGATCGACCTCGGTGCCGGTATCGCGGTGACCAGCGTCGGTGCTTCCAACCCTGCCGTCGTGTCCGCAGTTCAGGATCAGGTCGCACACTTCACCCACACCTGTTTCATGGTTGCTCCGTACGAGGGCTACGTCGAGGTCGCCGAGCGTCTCGCCGAACTCACCCCCGGTGACCACGAGAAGCGTTCCGTGCTGTTCAACTCCGGCGCAGAAGCTGTCGAGAACGCAGTCAAGATCGCCCGTCACGCAACCGGTCGCGACGCAGTCGTCGTCTTCGACCACGCGTACCACGGCCGCACCAACCTCACGATGGCACTGACCTCGAAGTCCATGCCGTACAAGAGCGGCTTCGGTCCGTTCGCCCCCGAGGTCTACCGCGTCCCGATGTCCTACCCGTACCGCGAGGGCCTCAATGTCGACGGCTCCAAGATCACCGGTGAGCAGGCCGCACAGCGCGCTATCACGATGATCGAGAAGCAGGTCGGCGCTGCCAACACGGCCGCCATCCTCATCGAGCCCATTCAGGGCGAGGGCGGATTCATCGTTCCCGCAGAAGGATTCCTCCCGACGCTCGTCGCGTGGGCCAAGGAGAACGGCGTCGTCTTCATCGCCGACGAGGTTCAGGCAGGCTTCGCTCGTACCGGCGCCTGGTTCGCCAGCGATCACGAGGGCATCGTGCCCGACCTGGTCACGCTCGCCAAGGGCATCGCAGGCGGCATGCCGCTCGCCGCTGTCACGGGCCGCGCCGAGCTCATCGACGCCGTCCACCCCGGCGGCCTCGGTGGCACCTACGGCGGTAACCCCGTCGCCTGCGCCGCTGCATTGGCGTCCATCGACCAGATGCGTGAGCTCGACCTCTGTGGCCGCGCACGCACCATCGAGTCGACCGTCGTCGGCCGAATGAACGCACTGGCAAAGGAACTCGACGTCATCGGTGACGTTCGCGGCCGCGGCGCCATGCTCGCCATCGAGCTGGTCAAGCCCGGTGGGCAGGAGCCGGACGCAGACATCACCAAGAAGATCGCCGCCGAATGCCTCGCTGCCGGCGTCGTGATCCTCACCTGCGGTACCTACGGCAACGTCATCCGTCTGCTCCCGCCGCTGGTCATCTCCGAAGAGCTGCTCGACGACGCGTTGACCGTCCTCGAGACCGCCATCCGCACTGCAGCACAGGGGAACTGACATGTCCAACGTCTCGGATCTTCTCGACTCGGTCCCCAAGGGTCTCTGGCTCGGCGGAAAGCTCGTCCCGGCCGAGAAGACCTTTGCGGTCTACAACCCGGCAACGGGTGAGGAGCTCGCCCAGGTAGCCGACGCCACCGCTGCCGACGGTATCCGCGCGCTCGACCTCGCCGCTGCGGCGCAGGAAGACTGGGCGGCTACTCCGGCACGTGTACGCGGCGAGATCCTGCGCACCGCCTTCGAATTGCTGCATGCCCGCGCCGAGGACTTCGCGTTGATGATGACCCTGGAAATGGGTAAGTCGTTGGCAGAGAGCCGTGGTGAGGTCAACTACGGTGGCGAATTCCTGCGCTGGTTCAGCGAGGAAGCAGTTCGCATCGGTGGACGTTTCACGCAGGCTCCTGCCGGTAACGGTCGCATCCTGGTCACCAAGGAAGCGGTCGGACCGGTTCTCGCGATCACGCCGTGGAACTTCCCGCTCGCGATGGGCACGCGCAAGATCGGGCCGGCGCTGGCTGCCGGTTGCACCATCATCGTCAAGCCCGCCGAGGACACGCCGCTGACCATGCAGCTCCTCGGTCAGGTGTTCGCCGACGCCGGTCTGCCCGACGGTGTGCTCTCGATCCTCCCGACGTCCGATGCGGCCTCCATCAGCGGACCGCTCATGGAGGATTCGCGTCTGCGCAAGGTCACCTTCACCGGCTCCACCGGCGTCGGAAAGCTGTTGGTGCGCAACGCCGCTGACAAGCTGCTCCGCACGTCGATGGAACTCGGTGGCAATGCGCCGTTCATCGTCTTCGACGACGCCGACATCGACGCAGCTGTCGACGGCGCCATGCTGGCGAAGATGCGCAACGGCGGCGAGGCCTGCACCGCGGCCAACCGCATCTACGTCGCCAACTCCGTCCGCGAGGAGTTCACCGACAAGTTCACCGCCAAGGTTGCGGCCTTGAAGGTGGGCGCCGGTGACGCCGAGGGCACCAACATCGGCCCGCTGATCAACACCAAGCAGCTCGCAACCGTCACCGGACTCGTCGACGACGCCGTGTCCAAGGGTGCTCGCGTTCGCACCGGTGGATCGGCACCCGAAGGCCCCGGCTTCTTCTTCACCCCGACCGTTCTGGACCAGGTGCCCGCCGATGCGCGCCTGCTGAAGGAAGAGATCTTCGGACCCGTTGCGGCAGTAGTCGGTTTCGACACCGAAGACGAAGCGATCGCGGCGGCGAACAACACCGAGTACGGCCTCGTGGCGTACTTCTACACCCGCGACATCGACCGTGCGATGCGCGTTTCGGCCAAGCTGGACACCGGCATGGTCGGCGTCAACCGCGGCGCGATCTCCGATGCTGCGGCGCCGTTCGGTGGCGTCAAGGAGTCGGGCTTCGGCCGTGAAGGCGGAACCGAGGGTATCGACGAGTATCTCGATACCAAGTATGTAGCGCTCTAACTTGCTGTGCGCCTTTATTAACCGCGGGCGGTTAATAAAGGCGCACAGTTGTCTACTGACCTAACGGAGTGGGGCGGTAGTACTTGCCCTCGTGGTAGAGCAGGGGAGCGGCAGCGGATTCGTCATCCTCTTCGGCGTGAACCCGCGTGACGAGTCCGATGACCAGAGTGTGATCTCCGACGGGGATCAGCTGGTCGACCTTGACGCGCATCCAACTGGGGGTGCCGTGCAGAACCGGCTCCCCGGTGTCCAGTACCGCCCACAGCGACTCGTCTGCAAAACGTTGATCTGCACTCCGCGCAAAGCGCTGGGCCAGATGTTGCTGATGCTCGCCGAGAAGATGGATCACCAAGGACTCGGCGGCCTTGAGTGCATTGATGCTCGACGACGTCTCCGCGATGTTGAACGAAACGAGCGGCGGCTCGAGGGAGACGGACGAGAACGAGGTGGCGGTGAAACCCACCGGGCCGGTACCCGAATCGAGGGTCACGACGGTGACACCTGCGGGGTGGCGGCGAAGCGCTGCGCGGTAGTCGCCGGCGCAGATGCCGGTGGACAACTCGGGCGTCGCCGCTACTTCGGGGACGTCGGGGGTGGTGTGGCTGGAAACGGCATTCGGCTTGTCAGACAACGGGAACTCTCCGGCTGGAACTCGAGGTGTGCGGTGTGGTCGAGGTGACTGCGCTCGGCATACACAGACATGCGTCGGTGCGGCACAGATCTACGTGTCGTCGACGCCAGTGGTTACCGGCCGGGGTCCTCGTTGCAGTGCACATGGTGCGTCCAACTATAGGTGGACGCACGTCTGAGTGGGTTCGGACCGGGTTGGCTGAAGCGCGTCAGTCCATGTCGACGGCGAGGCCGGCGGTGATTCGGAGGAGCTCGGAGTACGTCGTGCGAAAGACTGTGTTCGGGTGCCCGGCGGCCGCCCACAACTCGGGGTACTGCTCGAGGGCGGTATCGATGTAGGTGGGCAGGTTGGTGGGATGCCCGAGTGGCGCGACCCCACCGATCGGCTGACCTGTCGCCGACTTCGCCATTTCCAGCGGCGCCCGCGTGAGCTTGCCTTCGAGGCGTTCTCCGGTTGCTTTCAGGTTGACCTGATGTGCGCCCGACACCAGCAGCAGGACCGGGTCGTCGTCGAGAAGGAACACGAGCGACTTGGTGATCGCGCCTACCTCCACCCCGACAGCCGCCGCTGCCTCGGCCGCGGTGTGCGTGGCTTCGGGCTGCGTGACGATGACGCCGTGGTGACCCCGCGAGATCAGTGTTTCGGCGACGTGCGAGGCGTTGGGGTGGAGGAGGCTCGTCATGAGTTCAGACTAGGACTAGTCGGCGTTCGCCACAGCTGGAGTCGGCGTCGTGTCGGTGGACTTTCGGTTACGACGGATCGTGAAGCCGAACAGCATGACCGCACCGATCAGCGCGTACAGGAAGAGCGTCAGAGCAGGCTGGCCGACGCCGACGTTGTTGAAGTAGACGATGCTTCGCACGCCTTCGGTACCGGCGCCGGGTGTGATCCATCGGCCGATGGCGGCATAGAACGACGGAATCACGTTGGAGCCGAATGCGCCTCCCGCACTGGGATTGCCGAGGATCACGAAGACGGCGATGGCCAGCGGGACTGCCAGAACGCCGATGGCGGCGCGCAATCCGAGCGTGAACATGGCGGTGCCGAACACCACGGCTGTTCCCAGGATCCAGAGCGGGAACCAGTGGCCGGCGAAAGTTCCGAGCACGTGTGAGGTGATGAGGGCGCCGAGGGCTCCCGAGATGATCG
Organism: Rhodococcus sp. IC4_135; assembly: GCF_011602025.1. Classification (NCBI taxonomy): domain Bacteria; kingdom Bacillati; phylum Actinomycetota; class Actinomycetes; order Mycobacteriales; family Nocardiaceae; genus Rhodococcus; species Rhodococcus sp. IC4_135. The sequence continues at coordinate 39,869 of NZ_JAAOLG010000019.1, read as the reverse complement.
AGTAGATCGCGATCACGCCCGTGTGTGCACTGGCCTGGCGGAGGGTCTTCGGCGCACCGATGAACAGTCCGATGGCTGCCGCGAGGAGATAGCCGCCGACGACCCAGCCGACCGAGAGGTAGAAGCCGGAGAGGCCGCGGTTGTCGTGCGCTCCGACGGGGATCTCGTCGCGGACGACGAACTGTCGGTCCTGCGTCGCCTCGACCTTCGTGAACACCGCTTCGAGTGACGACGCGATGGAGCTGCCGCCCGCGCTCGCGGTGATCAGGGTGTCCGGTCCAGCCGGATTGATGACAAATGCGCCCTGGATCTCGCGGTCGTTGATCATGCGTCGAGCGGTCGCCGTGCTGTCGACCACCTGAGCGTCGAGCGGGCTGCCGTCGATGGCGTTGAGTTTGTCGGCGATCTGCTGGTCCATACCGTGGGGTGTGCCCTGATCGGCGATGACCGCGATTTCGATGTCTCGCGGAGTCGGCTGATGGAAGGCGGCGACGTAGCTGAGGATGAAGCCCATCTGCAGCAGGAGCACGCCGACGAACAGCGCGGCCATCACCTTGGGTGCGCCGTACTTCACGAGCAGATTGTCGTGGTGGTGTTCGTCGTGGGTGGAGCTGTTGTCTGGTGCGGCGTGTGCCGGATGCGTAGTGGTCACGAAAGAGTCCTGATCTTGTCGAAAGTAAAGAGCTTGTCAATACCCGAGGTATTGAATACTCTAGGTATCGTGACTGAATCTCGTCAACCGGACTGGACGCCGGTAACCCGCCCCGGACGCGACGTGGTGCGGCAAAGACTGCTCGACGCTGCGGCGGAAGAGTTTGCGGAGCGCGGATTCAGTGCTGCACGTCTCACTGAAGTTGCTCGCCGAGCGGGCTTCACCAAGGGGGCTGTCTACTCCAACTTCGAGTCGAAACAGGATCTGTTCGCAGAACTGTTCGCGCAACGGTCTCTGGAACTGGCCGGCCGTGTGCTTGCCGAGATCGCCGGGATGAACCCGGCCGATGCGGCGGGCAAAGGTGGCGAGGCCATTGCGACGTGGATGGTCGACGACCCGGGGTGGTCACTGCTCGTCCTCGAATTCGGAGTGCTCGCCGGGCGTGATCCGCAGATCGCTCAGGCGTACTTACGTGAGCGTCGCCACTTGCGCAGCCAACTCGTGGAGTTGATCGGCGAACGTGCCCGTGAATGGGGAGTGGACGATTCCTTCGATGTGCGGACCACCGCAATCTCGTTGATGGCCTTGATATCCGGGCTCGTTCTCGAACACTCGGTGGATCCGGAAGAAGTTGATCAGAGCGTCATGGGTGCCGCCGTGACGGCACTCTTCGCCGGTGCCGTCGCACGGGCAGGATTGCCCGCAGTCTGAGTTGCTCGGTTGACAGGCAACAGATTTGAGAACTACCCTCTGGGTGCAGTACCTCGTTAGGTGAGGCTTCTGCACGAACACAGGCCACTGATCTCACGACGTCGAGAGACGCCCAAGGTTAGGACAGATCTCCCCGGCTTAAGGGGTGATCCAAAGTGGCTTCCCGGTTCCGATCGGGACACGTCGTGCAGTGCCAAAACTCGGACGTGGAGGTGTTTTCGCAGCTTGATGCCGGTTTCTTCCGGCGAAAGCGAGAGTACGTCGATATTCGGTTCTCCTGACGTGTGCTGTGCGCACACAATTGTGGCGTCATCGGACGCCCTAACTTTCAGGAGGTGACCATCGTGGACGACCCGCCGAGTCGATATTCGACCCATCCTTCTGTTCTTGCCGACGATGCTCATCCCGGTCTTTTGCTCTTCAGCCACTGACTCTGTGCATCCTCGGTTTCATCTGCGCGGCTCGCCGCGTCCGCTGACGACTTCCATTGTCGCTCAGCGTATTCTGCTGCCCTCATGTACTGGCATGGTCAGGCGTGTTCGGGCAGCCGAGGAGATTCGTCATGTCATTTTCCGTTCTCGCATTGCGGCCACGGCCCACGAGAAACAGCGCACAACAAGCACATTCAACGGTCCTGGCCAAGGAAAGCGCACAGGAATTGGTCGACTACTCGGCCTCGGACACGCGCACCGTTCTCGCAGATCTGACCACGACGGCCAACGGCCTTCGCGACGATCAGATCGACGATCTTCGTCGGCAATACGGGCGCAACGATGTCCGCCACGACCGCCCGGCACCGGCGATCGTGCAGTTCGCGCAAGCCTTCAAGAATCCGTTCATCCTGATCCTGGTGTTCCTGGCCCTGATCATGGTGGGGACCGACGTGGTCTGGGCGGACCCCGAGGACGGTCCCTCCTACGAGGGCATCATCACTCTCGGGTTGATGATCTTTGTCAGTGTCTCACTGAGGTTCTGGCAGGAATACCGTTCGAGTCGCGCCGCCGAGGCGCTCAAGGCGATGGTCACGACGACCGTCGCGGCCACCCGCAAGATCAACAACACCGTGGTCACGGCGGAGATTCCGATCGAGCAACTACTGCCAGGTGATGTGGTCCAGCTTGCCGCCGGCGACATGATCCCGGCCGATGTCCGCATCATTCGGGCCAAGGATCTACAGGTCAATCAGTCCATGCTCAGCGGTGAATCGATGCCGGCCGAGAAGTCGGCGGAACCGTCGTCGGGAATCGACGTCGATCGGCTGCTCGAAGCCGAGAACATCGGGTTCATGGGTACTTCCGTCGTGTCGGGCAGCGGCACCGCCGTCGCGGTGCACACGGGCAAGCGCACCTACTTCGGTGCCATGACAGCACAATTGGCCTCCAAGCGACCCGAAACCAGCTTCGACGTCGGGGTGCGCAGCGTCAGCTACCTGCTGATCAAATTCATGCTGATCATGGTTCCCGCGGTGTTCATCATCAACGGACTGACCAAGGACTGGAGCCAAGCACTACTCTTCGGCGTCGCCACCGCAGTGGGGTTGACTCCGGAAATGTTGCCGCTCATCGTGACTGCGAACCTGGCCAAGGGTGCGCTTCACATGTCGCGCAAGAAGGTGATCGTCAAGCAGATCAACGCGATTCAGAACTTCGGCGCCATGGACGTTCTGTGCACGGACAAGACCGGAACTCTCACCGAGGACCGCATCGTTCTCGGTGAACATCTCGATACTGCCGGCCGCAAGTCCGAGGACGTGTTGCGGCTCGCGGCAGTCAATTCCGTGAATCAGACCGGATTGCGTAGTCTTCTCGACGACGCGGTGATCGAGGCCGCCGGTCCCGAAGTGATCGAGGAGATCTCGCGTCTGCACGGGTTGGTGGACGAGATTCCCTTCGACTTCAAGCGTCGTCGGCTCTCGGTGGTGGTCGATCACGGTGACGCCGATCTGATCGTCACCAAAGGTGCAGTGGAAGAGCTTCTTTCGGTCTGTGAATCGGTTGAACTGGACGGGGTGACCCACCAGCTGACGCCGGGATGGCTGGCCCGAGTCGACCGACTGGTCGCCGAACTGAACGGTCAGGGTAAGCGAGTGCTTGCGGTGGCGACCAGGGTCGTTGTCGACGAACAGCGACGCGAGTACTCAACTGCCGATGAAGAGGGCATGACCCTGGTCGGGTTGCTGGCCTTCCTCGACCCGCCGAAGGAATCTGCGGCCGGGGCGATCGAAGCTCTCGCGAGTCACGGTGTCGCCGTGAAGGTGGTGACGGGTGACAACGAACTGGTCGCCGAAACCGTCTGCGGCAAAGTCGGTATCGACGTGGGAACTGTTGTGTCCGGCGCCGAGATCGAAGCGTTGAGCGACGACGCCCTCGACGAGTTGGTGCAACGGACAACCGTCTTCGCGAAGACGGATCCGATGCAGAAGGCACGCATTGTCGAATCGCTGCGCCGGGTCGGCCACACGGTTGGTTTCCTCGGTGACGGTGTCAACGACGCACCCGCACTTCGGGCCGCGGACGTCGGCATCTCCGTCGACACAGCGGCGGACATCGCCCGCGAATCCGCGGACATCATCTTGCTGGAGAAGGACCTCGGCGTACTCGAACAAGGAGTCATCGAAGGGCGTCGCACCTTCGGAAACATCCAGAAGTACATCAAGATGACTGCGTCGTCGAACTTCGGGAACGTCTTCTCGGTGCTCGTCGCCAGTGCGTTGCTGCCGTTCATCCCCATGATTCCCGTAGTTCTGTTGTTGCAGAACCTGATCTACGATCTCTCGATGCTCACGATCCCGTGGGACCGTGTCGACGACGACTTCCTCGCGAAGCCACGCAAGTGGGAGACCAAGAGCCTTCGTCGGTTCATGGTGTTCATCGGCCCGATCAGTTCGATCTTCGACATCTCGACCTTCGCGCTGATGTGGTTCGTGTTCGCCGCCAACTCTCCCGAGCATGCGGCGTTGTTCCAATCGGGTTGGTTCATCGAGTCGTTGATCTCACAGACGCTGATCGTTCACATGATCCGCACCCGCAAGATCCCGTTCATCCAGTCGCGTGCTTCGCTGCCGGTACTGCTCAGCACGGGCGCTGCCTGCGTCTTCGCGCTGGTGTTCCCGTTCACGTCCTGGGGCCATTCCCTCGGGTTGGTTTCACTGCCGTGGAACTACTTCCCGTGGCTGGTCCTCACTCTCGCGGCATACTGCGTCGTCACGCAGGTGGCCAAGGGAATGTTCATCCGTCGATTCGCGACCTGGCTCTAGGAGTTCACCGTGGAAATCCACGTCATCCTTGTGCGGATAGCGCTCGGGCTCGTCCTCGGCGCTGCCGTCGGGATCGAAAGGCAATGGCGCGCAAGGATGGCGGGTCTGCGAACCAACGCGTTGGTGAGCTTGGGTGCGACGCTCTTCGTGATCATGGGCGCGTACGGGTTCGAGGGGCCGGACGCTGATCCGACGCGCGTCGCAGCGCAGATCGTCTCGGGGATCGGCTTCCTCGGTGCCGGGGTGATCATGAAGCAGGGAGCCTCGGTCACGGGCCTGAACACCGCCGCAACCTTGTGGGCCACGGCCGCCGTCGGCGCGCTGGCAGGCGGCGGAATGTACTGGGTGGCGGTGTTCGGAGCCGGTGCGATCATGTTGGCGAACACATTGTTGAGGCCGTTGGGCCGGATGATGGATCACCAGCCTGCCCGCACCGGGCGCGAGGAACCGCCGGCCGATTACACCTTCGAGGTGACCTGCCACGGTGACGCCGAAGCCCACATCAGAGGGCTTACCGTACAGTCCATTTCGAGGCCGGAGTTCCAACTGCGGTCAGTGCAGTCCTTCGACATCCCGGACAGCGACCGCGTGCGGGTGGTGGCCGAACTGGCTGCGGCGGAGCGTGACGACGGACTTCTGGAATCCGCCGTCAGCCGGCTTAGCCTGGAACCGTTGGTAACTCACGTTCGGTGGGAGGTGGAGCCGTCGAAGTAGATTCGAGGTCCCGGTCAGCTAGCGTGCATGTTCCTGCGGCGCAAGAGAGTTCCCCGGTGCGATGTCCGCGCAGTTCGACGGCGCAGGCTTGCCGTTCAATCGGTCGTCGACCCAAGCGAGCGCACCGGGGAGCCAGAGCATGGCGCCGAGGAAGTGGCTGATGGTGTCGTACTGGTCGTACTGAATCGCCAGGCCGGCGTCGCAGTACTTGCGTGCGAGGCTGCGGACGTCGCCCGTGATCATCACGCCGTCACCTGCTCCGACACCGGGGCCGCCGGGTTGGGTGCCCTCGATGGTTCCGTTCGCTGCCTGCGCGATGAACATCGGTATCGTCGGTGTCGCAGCAGTGCCCATGTTGATCTTGTTCACGACATCGACGTACTCGGGAACCGTATTGGGATCTGCGTACTCGGGTTTGACCAAGTCCTGCCAGGTCAAACCGGGATATTGCGCCAGCACATTGCCGATGGACGCGTCTTCGAGTCGAGCCATGACGTCGCGTCCACGGTCGCTGAGATACTTCCCGAAATCGATGTCGTACGAACGCGCAACGCCGACGACTGCCATGCCGACCACGCCGCCCCACCCGATGCTTCCGCTCGCGTAGCGAAGGTTGTTGGCCGGATTGACCAGCACGCCTCCCTGCGCGGCACCGATCAAGTTGTCGTTGATCTCCGGTGCATATGCGGGAGCGAGTATCGAAGCCCAGTTGGTGGCGATCGCTCCGCCGGAGTAACCCATCAGCGCGATCTCTGCGTCGTCGGTGATTCCGGTTTCCGGGACATCACGGGCGGCACGCAGAGCGTCGAGCGTCATCATCCCGTATTCGGGTCCGGCAGCGAAGTTTGCATCCGGGCCCTCGGTGTCCGGGACGACGATCGTGTAGCCCAATGCGAAGAGCGGCCCGAACAAGGCTGCCTCGATGGACGTGAAGGTGCCGCCGATGTTGAAGTTGCGTCCGCTGGGCGTCCAGTCACCGATCGGGGTGTTGCCCGCGATTGCGCGAGACGGACTGTCGTCGGGGTTCAGGGAATCGTAAAAGGACTGGTACGAAACAACTTTGTTCGGTTGAGCGTTGGCGGGGCGCAGGATCGAGGTGACGTTGGCGGACGGTTGTCCCAGGGCGTCGGTTGATCGATAGAGAACCTGCACTGCCTGTATCGGGGTCGGGACGTTGAGCACCGTGTACGGCACGGTGCGAGTCTCGAGGACTGCGCCGGGAGCGTACGACGAGAGGGGCGTCGCGCCGTCGTAGCTGTAGAAACCGTCATCAGGGGACTGGGCAAGAGCCGGCTGTGCGAGCGCTACCGGTGCGCCGACGCCTGTCAGTGCGACAGCGAGTACTCCGACAACTGTGCGAGATAAGACCCTTGACGACATACTCGTCCTCCACATTGGTGTGCCACGCCCCACCCTGAGATCGCGGTGTGACGACCACCATATATTACTCGCGGGTAATGTGGGGATCGGTCATCTCGGGCGCCGTGTCGAGTTCTCGGCGTAGAAAGATCTCGGAGGACTCGCCGGGAAGTAGCAAAACTCCGGCATCGACGTATCCCATTGCGCGATAGAAGTTCTGGGCTGATTCGTCGGCGAGTGTGGAGGTGAGGACCGTCGAATATCCCGCACGGCGCATCTGTGTTTCCCAATATCTGACCAACGCGCTCCCGATGTCTTGGCCGCGGTTTAGAGACTGGACGGTCAGCATGTTCATGAACGGAATCTCGTCCCAGAACAGGCCCCAAGGGAGCCATCCGATTGGATTATCGCTGTCCTCGGCGACGAGTATCCGGCCGCGTTGGACCACCGACACGAGTTCCTCGTCTGCGATGTGCGAGTCGTTCTCACGTAAGAACGGCAAGTCTGTCTGTGCTGCGACGCGAATGTTCACCACACACATCAGTATTGCCGTTCAAGCTGAGGCGGTTACGTTCGGCTTGGACAGGTAGACAACTCCGGGAATGTGACTGGGGTCGGGCGGCAATTGAGCGTAGCCGGCTCGGGTGTAGAGGCGAATGTTCCGCGCGCTCTTGCTGCCGGTGAACAACTCGAAACTGGTGATGTGCTCGGGAGCATTCTGTTCCACGTGCTGCAGGAGGCGTCGGCCGAGGCCATTGCCCGCCAAGTCCGGCGCCACCATGAGGCGACCTATCTGCCATGCGGTTCCGTCGGCTGTGCCGCGGACGGCCCCGACGAGCCGGCGGCCGCGTCGTGCGGTCCAGACTGTCGACTCCTGAACCCAGGCTCGGACCGTGGGTAGGTCCTCGTGGAGCGGGGGTATGTCCATGCTGTTGTTCGAGATTGCTTCCGAGACCCAGCAACAGCGTTGTAGAACAAGGATTTCCGCGGCGTCCCCGTCCGTTGCGCCCTCTATGACTATTTCGTCCATGGTTTTCCCTTACGAATCGGTTCTTCGTACCCGCAGGGCAATTGTTCACCCGCAGGCTGAATTTGGCGCGCGGCTGAACAATTGGCGCGCGGCTGTGTATTCGGAAAGTTTCAATTAGGTCATAACAAACAAAACGCCCGCGACCAATTGGTCGCGGGCGTTTCGAAAAAGAACGTCAGACAGTTGCCGGAGTGTTCTCGTCCAACTTCGGATCGTCGTTCGCAATTCGCTTGTTGCGAATGAGGCTGCTGATGAAAGCAGCGCCGATCAAGAAGACACCGACCAGGCCGGTGATGATCTCGTTGATGTGAACGCCGATGGACACCATCAAGATGACGGCCAGAGCGCCGATGGCCCAGTGGGCACCGTGCTCGAGGTAGACGTAATCGGAGAGCGTGCCCTTGCGGACCAGGAAGACCGTGATGGAACGGACGAACATCGCGCCGACGAAGCCGAGGCCCAGAGCGATGATGATCGGGTCTGCCGTGATGGCGAATGCGCCGATGACGCCGTCGAACGAGAAGGACGCGTCGAGGACCTCGAGGTAGAGGAACAGGAAGAAGCCGGCCTTGCCGGTTGCCTTCGCGAGCTGCGTGGGGCCGCCGGATTTGGAGGTTTCTTCCTCTTCGCCTTCTTCCGGCAGGTTGAACAGTTCACCCAGTCCGTTGACCGCGATGTAGGTGATCATGCCCAGAACACCGGAGATCATGACGGTGGAAACCTTGTCGTCGGCAGCGAGGAAAGAACCACTGAGAACCAGGACGATGCCGGCCACGACGACGGAGAGCTGATCGAGCTTGCCGATGCGAGCGAGCGGCTTCTCCAGCCAGGACAACCACGTGATCTCACGCTCTTCGAAGATGAATCCGAGGAAGAGCATCAGTAGGAACATGCCACCGAAGGCAGCGATCTGTGGGTGAGCGTCGGTGAGGATGGTTTCGTAGCTCGGCTCGCCGTTGGCGAAGTACGCGGCGTCGTCCGCAGGCGGGTTCAGTGCGAGGTCGAGTGCAGCTACGGGTCCGAGACCGGATGCAGCCCAGACGATCACGAGCGGGAACACCAGACGCATACCGAAGACGGCGATGATGACGCCGATGGTGAGGAAGATCTTCTGCCAGAATTCACTCATTCTTTGCAGAACAGTGGCGTTGATGACGGCGTTGTCGAAGGAAAGCGAGATTTCCAGAATCGACAGGATGATGACGAGGAACAGTGCCTCGGGTCCGCCGTAGATGAACGCAACGATCATCGCGAGGATGGAAATTGCGATGGATAAACCGAATATTCGCAGTACCACGGAGCGTGGCCCTTTCTAGTTGGTCAATGCAGAGTGGTTACTGCAAGCGGTCTCTCACCGCATCCGAACGTGAAAACGGGGAGGGTTCCACAGACTACTGCGGAACCTTCCCCGAGTCAGCTCGTCGAGAGCGAAGATCAGACGTTGACGCCGTAATCGCGCGCGATGCCCGCGAGGCCGGACGCGTAGCCCTGGCCGATTGCGCGGAACTTCCACTCTGCACCGTTGCGGTACAGCTCACCGAAGACCATGGCGGTCTCGGTGGAAGCGTCCTCGGAGAGGTCGTAACGAGCGAGCTCGTTGCCGTTCGACTTGTCGACGACGCGGATGTACGCGTTGCGGACCTGGCCGAAGGACTGCGAGCGAGCTTCTGCGTCGTAGATCGAGACGGGGAAGACAACGCTCTCGACCTCGGCGGGAACCGCTGCGAGGTTCACGTCGATCTGCTCGTCGTCGCCTTCGCCTTCGCCGTCCGTGTTGTCACCCTTGTGCTCGATCGAGCCGTCGGGCGAACGGAGGTTGTTGAAGAAGATGAAGTGCTGGTCGGAGAGGACCTTCTTGTTCGAGCCTGCGCCGATCGCGCTGGCGTCGAGGTCGAAAGCAGCTCCGGTGGTGGAACGCGCGTCCCAGCCCAGGCCGACGACCACTGCAGTCAGGTTCGGGGCCTCCTTCGTGAGAGAGACATTGCCGCCTTTGGTCAAGCTGACGCCCATTCAGGGGTCCTTTCAAGAGGAGAGACAAGGCCCACTACGACGCGAAGTCGTCTTGGGAGTGTGTTTACCTCCACCACCCTAACCGCAGTTCCGGTGTGTTCGCCGTAACAGCAGAATTACGAACCGAGAAGCGAAGTGCTGGACCCGTAGGATTCAATCGTGGTGGGAAGATGGTCGGAGCGCTTCAATCGGGGGGCAAGAGTGGGGGAGTCGGTCAGTCGTGCGCGGGAGGCGCAGACGGCCATGGTTTCGGCGTTCCTCGACATGGACAAGCGGCAGACCATCGCGTCGGCGGCAGTCGACGCTTCCGCCGAGCTGTACCCCGAGCGCGGGCTGCGCGCCGCGTGGGAACCCGTTCGAGATCGGTGCTTCCAGGCTGCGTCGGACTACCTCGACACATCCGAGCGCTACGGCAACGATCAGGTACTTCACCAGAACCCGAACGGTGCTCGGGCGGCGTTCGAGAAGTCGGTAGCTGCACTTGTCGAGGCAGCGCAGGGCGTCGACGCCTTCTACAACGGACATCGAGCGCATCTCGAGCAGGCGACGGTCACGATGTCCGCCATTCCCGTTCTCGGCCAACAGGCACGAACCCTGGCGAATGCCGCCCGGGAGAAACTTGCTGCCACTGATCAGCGCTATCGCGAGTACCCGTCGGTGGTGACGGCCTCCGAACACCTCGACGACGCGGTTGCAGCGCTCGACAATGCGCGATCCTCCGGTCGCGCCGACGCAGTCCGCACGCGGGCCGAGAGTGTCCGCGAAGCGGTATCGGCGCTCGAGGAAGCATTGGCAGACGCCCCGTCGACCCAGCACCGTGCCGAGATGACGATCTCCTCGGTCTCGACCAGGTTGTCGGCAGTGCGCACTCGAGTGGACCGGCTGGATCCGGCGTACTCCGCATTGCTGCGGGAGTTCAACGCCGCGAGTTCAGCTGACCTCGTCGACAACAGCAGTCGCAGCCGAGCGCACATCGATCAGGCTGACATCGATCTCAAGGAAGCGAAGCAGTCGTTGGCTGCGGGAAACCCCGAACACGCACTGGCTTTGATGGCCGAAGCACGTGTTCACCTCGCCGACGCCGAAGCGTGCGCCGATGCCGTGACGGACCGTCTCGCTACTCTGCGTGCAGTTCGGGCAGATCCGAGCGAAAAGGAACGTGAGGTTCGTTTCCGGCTGAAAGACGCCCAGATGTTCGCTGTTAACCAAGGGTTGGTGGCGGAGTGGGGCTCCGTACTCGATGCTCAACTAGCAAGGATCGAGCGAGCGAGTGCGTCACTGTCGGGAACTCATCCGGACTACTGGTCGTATGTATTACAGCTGGACTCGGTATCGACGTTCATCACCGAAGTTGTCGAGAAGATGCGGGCGCGAGCCGGCAAAAACTGAATGGTCGGGCCGATCGGGGGATCGGAGTAGCTCGACGCGTTGTCACAGGGGGGTCGTTTCATGGACTTGATTGCGGTTACAGAGAGAAGAGAAATGCAGCACTTTCAACATCTCGAGGACGACGTGCGGGAGCAACTGTTCCTGCATGCGCCTCGGTCGTTCGCGGATTCCGACGAGAGGGATCTGCTCGCGATTGCTCTGGGTGCAACTCTCTACGTTCCGGCCACCCGGGCCGGGTTGGCCGACATCGTGGTCAAGCGAGCGTCCGAGGGCGTCAGCTCGATGGTGCTCGATCTCGAAGACGCCGTCGCTGATCACGAGGTCGAATCGGCGCGAGCTAACGCGGTTGACGCTCTCGACAAGATCGCGTCGACCGACGCCGTCGGCATGCTGCTGTTCGTGAGGGTCCGTGAGGTCGCGGACATCCACAAGGTCGCCGCGTCGTTGACCGAGGGGCGCGCCGCGCTCACCGGGTTCGTCATCCCCAAGTTCGGCAGCGAGTCCGGCCCCGTGTTTCTCGACGCCGTCGCGGACGCGTCCGAGCTGCTCGGTAAGCATCTCTACGCGATGCCGGTACTCGAATCACCCGCGCTGGTTCACCGCGATACACGTGATCTCGAATTGCGCACCATCAGTGGAATTCTCGCGCAACACCGCGAGCGCATCCTTGCCGTCCGCATCGGCGCCACCGACATGTGCAGCACCTTCGGCATCCGTCGTGACCGCGATCTGACCATCTACGACGTGCGCGTGGTGGTCGACGTCATCGCCGACATCGTCAACTACCTCGGCCGCGCCGACGGTTCGGGTTTTGTCATCACCGGGCCGGTGTGGGAGTACTTCGCCGATCACGAACGCATGTTCCGGCCGATGCTGCGCGCCACCCCGTTCGAGGAACACGACGCCGTCCGGTTCCGTCAGCACCTCGTCAGCCGCGACCTCGACGGCCTGCTCCGTGAGATCGCGCTGGACCGAGCCAACGGAATCCAAGGCAAGACGGTCATCCACCCGTCGCACGTCGCGGCGGTCAATGCTCTCTCCGCGGTCACGCACGAGGAGTACCACGATGCCCTCGACATTCTCGGTGCCGACGCTGGGGGAGTGCAGGCCTCCGGCTACCGGAACAAGATGAACGAGATGAAGCCGCACCGCAATTGGGCCCATCAGACTGCGCTCCGCGCTCACGTGTTCGGTGTGACCAACAAGGGCATCACGTTCGTCGAGTTGCTGACGGCGTTGGTCGATCGATGACAGAGGTCGTCCAGTCCAGGGACGTCCCCTGGGCTACCGCAGAATTCGGCTTGGACCTCGTTCACGGCGATTCGTCACTCGGGCATTCGGTGCCCGATCTGGTGATCCCGGGACTTCGGCGGAATCCGCGTCGCGCTCACCTGCTGGTCTCCACGGTGCTGGGAAAGCACGTACCTACCGAGCCGTCCGTTGTCATCGGCGCTGCCGACGACCTCGGTGACTTGGTGCGGACCGCTCTCGGTGACGGCGTCGACGTCGTCGTGCTCGGGTTTGCCGAAACTGCAACAGGTTTGGGCCACTGCGTCGCGGCTCGTCTGCACGCTCACTGCTACCTGCACTCGACTCGTCGCGACGTACCCGGTGCCACGACGCTCGCCGGATTCGAGGAGGGACACTCGCACGCCACGAGTCATCTGATGCAGCCGACGTCCGCCGAACTGTTCGAGAACGACCTGCCGCTGGTCCTCGTCGACGACGAGATCTCCACCGGCGCAACCGCGATCGACGCCATCCGGGCGCTGCACGGGCAATGCCCGCGAAGCCGTTACGTCGTGGCCTCGCTGGTGGACATGAGGACCGAGGAACACCGAGCCGCCAGCGAAGCCGCGGCGGCAGAGCTGGGCGTGCGGATCGACTACGTCTCTCTCGCTTCGGGTTCGACGGTCCTGCCCGACGGGCTGACCGAGCGCGTCACGGCCCTGGATGCTCCGGATCTCAATCCGATCGGCGATCGTCGAGGCTCCTTGGCTCGAGTGGATCTGCCATGGCCCGCACACGTCCCCGACGGTGGCCGGCACGGTTTTCTCGATGGCGACACCGAGGCATTCGAGTCCGCCGTCGAGGCGGCGGTGTCCATCCTCGGAACATCGATCGACCCGTCGCGTGCTGTGATCGTGATCGGTCACGAAGAGTTGATGTACCTGCCATTGCGGATCGCAGCGGGCTTGGAAAGCGCTTGGCGAGCAGTTCGGTACCAGACCACAACTCGCTCACCCGCCTACGTCGTCGACCTGCCGGGATACCCGCTGCGTCGTGGGTTCACCTTTCCGGCACCGGAACTGGGTGAAAACGAGCCTCGATACGTGTACAACGCGCAGTGGCCTGATGCGGCGGTCGAAGCCCTTGCATTGCTGGTCGTCGACGAGCCCGCCGACACCGATCGGTTGACGGCGATGGACGGAGTGGTCGAGGTGTTGCGGAACTCGGGCACCGACGTCCTGGTCGCCACCGTTCGCGGGGCCGATCCGTCGGCGCTGCGAGATTCCAGAGCAGGAGGCTCGTCATGAACGAACCATTGGTCGGACCCGATTTCGGTTCGTACGCGCCGGGTGAAGTGAAGTGGCTGCTCAAGGATCTTTCGCACGTGGATCTCGAAGCGGATGTATCCGTGCGCGAGAAGCGTATTCAGTCGGGTGAGGCGCACTATGCCGAGTCTCTTCCCATCGAGTACCAACCCGATCAGGCATATCGGGATCTGTTCGAGACGGTGCTCGCCGAGAGCGCCCCACGGTTGGCGCGCGCTGTCGGGACCGTCATGGACCTGGTGCTGGCCGAGCGCGGAAGTGACATCACGCTGGTCTCACTCGCTCGGGCCGGAACACCGATCGGGATTCTGATGCGGCGCTGGGCCCAGCAGACTCGCGGGTTGACGCTGCCGCACTACGCGGTGTCCATCGTCCGCGGCAAGGGCATCGATTCCGTCGCACTCGATTATCTTGCGCACCATCATGACTCGGAGAACGTCGTCTTCGTCGACGGCTGGACGGGTAAGGGTGCGATCGCCCGCGAACTCGACGCGGCGTTGACTGAGTACCACGAGGCGGGCGGCGCAAAGTTCGACTCCGATCTGGCTGTTCTCGCGGACCCAGGCCACTGCGTGCGAACGTACGGAACCCGCGACGACTTCCTGATCGCGTCGGCGTGCCTCAATTCGACGGTGTCCGGGTTGGTCTCACGAACAGTCCTCAACGACACCCTCATCGGGCCGGGCGATTTCCACGGCGCCAAGTTCTACGCAGATCTGGCCGACGTCGACGTCTCCAACAGGTTGCTCGACGTGGTCTCGGCCGAGTTCGATTCGGTTCGCGGCGACGCAGCGGATTCTCTTGCTGCAGTGCTAGATTCCGATCGGACGCCGACCTGGGCCGGCTGGGAGTCGGTGGAGAAGGCGCAAGCCGAGTACGGGATCTCGACGGTCAACTTCGTCAAACCCGGTGTCGGAGAAACAACCAGGGTGCTGCTGCGCCGGCTCCCGTGGAAGGTTCTGGTGCGCGAACTCGAAGCCCCGGAGCATGCACATATCCGGTTGTTGGCGCAGGCCCGTGGGGTTCCGGTCGAGGAAGTACCCGACCTCGCCTACTCGTGTGTCGGCCTGATCAAGGACATCACGTGAGCCGTGCGGACACCGCTGCGTCTCAGGTCCTGATCGCCACGGATCTGGACCGAACGATGATTTATTCACAGGCCGCGATCGGCGGCGATCCCAGTGGCTCCGATCTGGATTCGGCACCGAGTCCCTTGTGCGTCGAGTACTACAACGGCGGTCCGCTCTCACACATGAGCGTCGAATCGATCGAACTGCTGACTGCGCTCAGCTCGCGGGTTCCGGTGATTCCGACAACGACCCGGACCATCGCACAGTTTCAGCGGATCGATCTCCCCGGCGGACCGTGGAATTACGCGATCACGAGCAACGGCGGAAACATCCTGGTGGACGGCGAAGCCGATCGCGAGTGGCGAAACGAGATCGACCGTTCGACCCGCAAGGCCGGCGCCGAGTTGCCGCAGGTTCAGACGGAACTGGAATCGCGCATCGACTCGAGTTGGGTCAGCTCCATTCGTGTTGCCGACGATCTGTTTCCGTACCTGGTCGTCGATCTGGCCGTGATGCCGAGTGAATTCGAGACCGAATGGAATCACTGGTGTGTGGCGCGGGGCTGGAACGTCTCTCGTCAAGGCCGGAAGATCTACACGATGCCCGACGCGGTCTCGAAGTCACGCGCACTGGCAGAGGTGCGCCGCAGATTGGTCGAGTCGGGTGATCTGGATCAGTCCGCCGTGGTGATCTCGGCTGGTGACGGTGCGTTGGATGCGGACATGCTCGAATACTCCGATTTCGCGATCCGGCCGAGGCACGGTGAGCTGGAAGAACTGAATTGGCAACGGCCGACCGTTACTGTGACAGAAAGGTCCGGTATCGCAGCGAGCGCGGAGATATTGCGGTGGTTCTCTTCCGCGCTCGGGTAATACACGCTCTCTATGAAGGGGATTTAGTTGTCTGTATCGCTTGCCAAAGGGCAGAACGGCCCGCTGGACGTCTCGGATGTGGTTGTGTCGGTTCAGTTGGCTGCAGCCGCTGACCTGTCTGCACTCCTCGTGACGAGCAACGGAAAAGTTCGTTCCGACGCCGACTTCGTCTTCTTCAACCAGCCGACCGGACCCGGCGTGCAATTGGTGCCCAACCCGGGTGGCATTGCCTCACTCCGAGTCTCGCTCGCCGGCGTCCCGGCAGACATCGAGCAAGTCCGCGCCGTCATCACGCTCGACGACGCGTCGTCGAACTTCGGGCGCACTGCTGCACCGACCGCTCGGGTCTCCGACGCGGCCGGGAACGTGTTGTACGAGTACGTGATCGACGGCCTCACCTCCGAGTCCATCGTCATCGCGCTCGAGGTGTACCGACGCCAGGGTGCGTGGAAGGTGCGCGCCGTCGGCCAGGGTTACGCCGGTGGATTTGCCGCGCTGGTCACCGATCACGGTGTGTCCGTCGACGATGCTCCCGCGCCGCCGCCGCCCACTCCGGTCGCGGCTCCGGCTCCGATCACCCCGCCGTCGTCTGTCGCTCCTACACCGCCGGCATACAACCAGCCGCCGCAGCAGCAGCCTTCGTACAACGCTCCGCCGGTTCCGCCGGCCCCGCCCGCGTACAACCAACCGCCCGCCTACAACCAGGGCCCGACGCCGCCGGCCTACCCGCCGGCGCAGCAGCCTGCCTACAACCAACAGCCTGCGTACAACCAGCAGCCGACGTACAACCAGGCGCCCCCGGCACCTCCCGTGCAGAACCAGCCGCCGGCGCAGCAGCCCGAGGTCAGCCTGGTCAAGGGACGCCCCGTCAGCCTGACCAAGGGCCAGAAGGTCACCCTCCGCAAGGAAGGTGGCGTCGCGCTCACCATGATCCAGATGGGGCTCGGCTGGGACCCGATCAAGAAGAGCGGCCTGTTCGGCAGCCGTACCGCCGACGTCGACCTCGACGCTTCGGCTCTCCTGTACGCCGACGGCAACCTCGTCGACGTCTGTTACTACGGTCAGCTGACGTCCAAGGACGGCTCGGTCCGTCACATGGGTGACAACCTGACGGGCGACGGAGATGGTGACGACGAGGTCATGCTCGTCGATCTGCAGCGCGTCCCGGCTCACGTGACCACCGTGATCTTCACCGTGACCTCGTACCGCGGACACACGTTCGAGCAGGTCTCCAACGCTTTCTGCCGCCTCGTGGACAGCACCACCAACTCCGAGCTCGCTCGATACACGCTCCAGGGCGGCATGGCCTTCACCGGAATGGTGATGGCAAAGGTGTATCGCGTGAACGGTGAATGGAAGCTGCAGGCCATCGGTGAAGGTATTCAGGCCAAGCATGCGGGAGAAGCTGCGCCGCAGCTGGGCCGTTTCCTCACTGTGTGAGTCGAGACTGCACAGTCGAGATGAATCCGGTTCGGCGGTAGGTGGTTTCGATCGCCGTCCGCCGAACCGGACATCGTTGTCCACTCCGTGCGTTAACCTCATGCGGCATGTCGAGCCGTCAGTCGAGCGGCCGTGCGCGAGAGGACTTGGCACAGTAGATGATCATTCGAGGGAAACTTCTCGGTCGTGCGGCGGCTGTCGCAGGCGTTGTGCTGGCGCTCGTGAGCACCGGAATCGCGCAGGCTTCGGTGCCCCAGTCGGCACCGCCGTCAGGATTTTCCGAGACCGGGATCAAGTACGTCGCCCTCGGTGACTCCCGTGCCTCCGGCCCACGGCTGGAACCGATGTACCCCGACGCCTGCTCGCGCTCGTACGAGAACTTCGCGGGCAAGATCTCTCGGGCACTCGAGGTCGCCGAGTTCGCCGACGTCTCTTGCAGCGCGGCCCGCGCCGAGAACATCATCGACACCCCACAGTTGATTCCGAACTACTGGCCGGTCCAACTCGACGCCGTGCACCCGGACACCGACCTGATCACCATCTCGATCGGCGGCAACGACTCCAACAGCATTTTCCTCGGGCCCCTGTGCGTCGCTCCGGGACCAGGAACTGATCGTGGATGTCGGTACGACCCGCTCGCGAATTCCGTCGCCCAGTCCGGAATCGACCGGGCTGCCGGAGAATTGGATCGCATCCTGACCGCGGTCACGCAGCGCGCGCCCAACGCTCGCATCTACCTGATCGGTGAGGGCGGCATGATCTCCTCTCGGGGTTGCTGGCCGAACATCCCGTTCTCCGACGCCGACGCGGCCTGGTTCATGGACTACTTCGCGCGCTACAACACGAAGTTCGACGAGGTCGCTCACGCCCACGGTGTGCGCACTGTCGACATTGCGGCGGCGAGCATCGCCGGCGGGCACGACGCGTGCGCAAGTGCAGATCAGCGTTGGTTCGAAGGCCTGTTCTCGGAGTCGACGGCGCAGCGCTTGCACTTCACGGATGCCGGGATGACCGCGGTGGCCGATCTAGTCGTGGCGGACCTGCAAGGCTGACCGAGAGTGCCCGGTCATGGCATAGTTCGCTGCTGTGGGTATGACTTTTGTTCCCGGACAGAACGCGCCGCTGCAGGCGCCCGTGGTGACGTTTCGAGCCGAGAGCCAGACGCCGTTCGACGTGTCGGCGCTGGTAGCGGACGCGAACCTGAGGGCATTGACGTCCGCGGACTTCGTGTTCTACAACCAACCGTCCACCGCTGGAGTGCAACTCGATCAGAGCGGCATCCGGGTGGAACTCGATCGACTTCATCCCGATGCCGCTGCCGTGTTGTGCATCGTGAGCGTGGATCCGGCCGCGACGGCGGCGGGCGCCTTTCGCACGGCCGGGCTCTCCGCCACCCTGAGCGATCAATCCGGTTCGGTCCTGGCCGAATTCGCGATCCCCACCGCAGGTACCGAGACAGCGGTCATCTGCTGGGAGCTGTACCGAAAGTCCGGTGTGTGGAAGATCCGGGCCGTAGGGCAGGGCTACGCGGGTGGTCTGGCGGAACTGATCTCGGTGCACGGCGTCGAGGTGGACGACGAGCCGGCCCAACCAGCCCCGACAGCTGCGCCCGCGTCGGACTCCGCGGTGGAGCCGTTGGAGGTGGGCCGCGGTCTCGAACGTGCATGGATGATCTTCGAGGACGCCTCACGATCTGCCGCTTCCTTCGTCTCCAGCAGTGAGTACGCGCTGGCTCGGCTGGACGAAGATCTGACAGCAGCCGTCGCAGATCCGTCGTTGCGGAACTCGGCAGCCGGAGTGGCAGCGCGTGATGCTGCACAGAAGCGTCACGACGATCTCGTCTCACTCGCACGGGACAATCACGCCCGCGACAGCGCCCAGCTTGCGCACGAACTCGGCGTGATCGACGGTGTGCTCCCACGGTCGATGGCGTCGTGGAAGTCGGTGTCGTGGGCGGGAACAACCGATCCGGCCCAGATCACGGCCGTCAGCGACGGAATGCGTCTGGGCGAGCTGTCGGCTCCGGACCGCGGCACACTCACCGTTCCCTACTGCGTCCCGCTCCCACTGCGTCGGCCCATCTGGGTGGACAGTACGTCGAGCAAAGCAGCGCTCGGTCTGATCAGTGCCGTCACCGTGCGCGTCATGGCCGCAGGCCCGATGCCGCTACTCGACGTCGTCGACCTGACCGGCTCGCTCACGCCACTGACCGACCGACTGGCACCGATGCTCGCGGGGCCGGTCATCACCGCTCACACCGAGATCTCAGCGCGTCTGCGGGCACTCGCCGAAGCCGTCGACATGGGCGAACTCGCGCGAATGAGTGGCGTCGCAGATGGCCCGAGTTCCCTACGACTGTTGATCCTCAGCGATTTCCCGCACGGATACTCCGCCGAAGACGCACAGACCGTCATGTTCCTCGCCGAACGTGGACCGGCAATCGGTTTGTCGATACTGATTGTCGGAGAGGACGAGTCGAACTTCGCGGAAGAGTCCGTCGCCGCGCTGTCGGAGGGGTGCCAACATCTTTCGGCAGCAGGGCAGACGGAGGTTCACGATCCGTGGACCCGCACGCAATGGCACTTCACCCCGGACGTGCTCGACCCGATCTCCGAGTCGCGAATTCTGGCAGTGTTCGACCGCACCTAGCGGCCGATGGCGGATTGCCGAGCGCACAGGCAGAGTGGTGGTACGACCACGCGCGGTGTGTGGCGGCAATACTCGAGGAGACTCATGGCATTCTGGGATCAGTTGAAGGCTAAGGCTCAGGAGATGAACGGCCAGCTCAAGACAAAGACCAGCCAGTTCCAGAACAAGGAATTCAAGAACGCGAGCATGGCAATGTGCGCGTTGATCGCCGCCGCAGACGGTTCGATCGATCCGTCGGAGCGTCAGAAGACCGCCGCGCTGATCATGAGCAACGAGTCGCTCGCGGTCTTCCCACCGGACGAGCTTCGTGAGCAGTTCGACTGGTACTGCAGCAAGCTGTCCTCGGACTACGAGTTCGGCAAGGTCGAGGCGACGGCAACCATCGCGAAGCTCAAGTCGAAGCAGGATCAGGCCCGGGCGGTCATCCAGATCGGCATCATCATCGGCGGCGCAGACGGCAACTTCGACGAGCACGAGCGCGGCGTCGTACGCGACATGTGTTTTGCAGTCGGAATCTCTCCGGCCGAGTTCGATCTCTGATCTTCAGAGCACGAAAGTGGGTGCAGCGCGAAAGCGCTGCACCCGCTTTTCTTTTCAGTACTCGGGATAACCGTCCTCGGGTCCCAGCATGCGCTCGATCCTCGTCCGCGTGATCTTGGCGAGCTCGTCGACGCAGACCTTGCGCTCGACGGACCGCTCGTTGGACATACGCTGGCCGATGTTCGCGAGCAGGTCGTCGGCATCGTGGCCGTGCGAACACCACAGATAACGGAAGCCGAAGTTCCGCTCGTACTCCTCGCCGGCGCGATAGATGGTAGCCATGACGGCGTCGTCGGGAACCCAGATCGAGCATTGCTCGAGGTGGGACGGCACGCTGTTCTTGCGCACGCCTACGGGTGGATGGCACTGCAATGCTCGCTCGACGTCCTCGTCCGAGAGGTTGAGAATCGCGTCCTCGGCTCGCGAGAGGATCTCTGCGTGATCGGCGAACGGACGTCCGTCGCTGACCCACCCGGCCCACGTCAGAGAGCAGCAGCACTCGAACAATGCGTGAACCGCCTTCTGTCGCGGTAGTTCGTTGAAGCGCTCCAACCCGATCGATTGATGTAGCAGCATGTGACCTCCCGGCCCGTTGTGCCTTCAGGCGCGCTCGACATGCCGCGCGGTAACCAGATGCGCGGACAATTCGATAATCCGCTGCTTTACCTGGGAAAGGAAGGTTTGCTCACCGAGTTTTCAGGTTCTTAACGCGGCGTAACGAGCTGACCCACACAACGCAGGAGCCGGAAGTTCAGCGCCAGTGGTGGAGATCTCGGGTTCATTCCCCTCACCGGGCATCGCAGCTGCCCTCGCAATCATCCCGGTCCTGGTCCCTGCCTTCACATGGCATCGCACTCCTCGTGAAGGCAGCCGGGATCGCCGTCGCCGAACGAATCGAAGACCCGAGGTGAACGCAGCAGTATTTCGCATCCGCGAACTCGGCACCCACGCCGGCGCGCGAGCCCGTCGACTCGGCTGTGCCGCACTGGGTGCCCCCCGACTTCGACTTCTACCTCGGCGACCACGTGTCGAACACGAACAAGCGACGATCGAGCGCCACCACACCATCTCCCAACACGTTGAACAAGAACAACATCGGCGGCGCCCGGGCATGTGATTTCCGTCCTTCGGCCATCGCGGAATTCCTCGCTTTCCCCAGCGAGGACGGCTCTCCCTCATCAGAGAATCGTCCTCGGCGCCGAGTCGGTTCACTCTTGCTTGTCTATCCGAAATTTGCGAGATCGGGATGTGTGAAGAGGTGGCCCGCTGCGCGTTCGTATTGTGCTGCCACCTGCAGAAGCATGTCTTCCCTCAGGTGAGGGCCAACGAACTGGGCGCTGATCGGGAGCCCTTCTGTGTCGTGCCCTGCGGGTAGCGCGATGGCAGGGTTTCCTGTGTCATTGAAGATGGCGGTGAATGCAGTGGGAATGGTGCGATCGCGGACTGCGCGGGCGATGTCTGGGCCCGTGGCGGGCCAGGCTGTCGTGGGAGTCGTCGGAGTCAGGTACAGGTCGCAGTCGGCAAAGAGTGTCGATGCCCACAGGTCAAGTGTTCCGCGGTAGCGCCAGTACGACTGAAGTTGATCGAGTGTCACTTCCCTTCCGCGTTCGAGTATCTCGGCGAACCAGGCTTCGAAATTTTCCGGCCGGGAGTTGAATTCGTCTTTCACCTTGGTGAATCGGTGATAGCCGAGGATGCGTTGCCGAAGTTGCATGTGTTCAGGGAATGAATCGGAGAAGGGGAGGACGCGTTCGTCGTCGATAATGGTGTGACCGAGTGCGGTCAGCACGTCGACGACTGTGTCGAGCCCTCCAAGTACCTCCGGGGTCGGGGTCGCAACGCCCCAACTCCGATTGACGCGGATGCGCAGTGTTGGTGGGGAAATGTCGATGGCATCGCTGTAGGACCGGTCGGGCCGCGGAAGTGAGTAGGGGTCGCTCGGGTGGAAGCCGGCGGTGAGGTCGAGTTGGAGTGCTGTGTCCGTGACGGTTCGAGCCATCGGAGTCGACACGCTGTGTCGGGGCCAGTCGGGGGTGGGGTGTGGTCCTGTGGGAATCCGGCCTCGGGTCGGCTTGAGGCCTACGATTCCGCACAGTCCGCCGGGGATACGTGTCGAACCTCCGCCGTCTCCGGCTGTGGCCAGGGCTGCCAATCCCGCGGCGACGGCGGCTGCTGATCCGCCGCTGGACCCTCCCGGTGAGTTGCGGGTGTTCCAGGGGTTTCGGGTGATTCCGAAGGCGCCGTTGTCGGTATGGACGGCCGCTCCCATCGGGGGCGTGTTCGCTTTGCCGATGACGAGTGCGCCGGCGCGCCGCAGTCGTTCGACGTGGATACTGTCGACTTTCTTCAGGCCCTCGCCGAGGAACGCGCTTGTTCCGCGGCTGGTTGGAAATCCGGCCGCGTTCTCGAGATCCTTGACCACGATGGGCAGCCCGGCCAGCGGGCCGGGGTGATCGCCTCGTGCGAACTGGTCGTCGATAGCGGATGCATCGCGAAGTGCGCGCTCCGGATCGAGTGAGACTATGGCGTTCAGTCCCGGGTTCACGCGGTCGATACGAGCGAGGGTATACGTCATCAGCTCTGTGGCGCTGATAGTGCGCGAGTGGACCATTGCTGCCAGGTCCACTGCACTGGTGTACGCGAGTTCGGTCATGGGACAGTCACTTTCGTTCGGGCATGTGGTCAAATCACGTCGTTGTGGCGTAAGTTTTCGAGTTCGGAATCTGTCAGCCCGAGAAGGCCGCGCAGCACGGAGTCGGTGTCGGCTCCGAGTCGAGGTCCGAGACTTCGGATCGTTCCCGGTGTCCTGCTCATGTGGGGTAGCGGTGCAGCCATGGAAATGGCTCCGTAATCGGGGTCCTCTACATCGACAATTGTTCCGCGTGCTCGATAGTGCGGGTCGGCGGAGATGTCGGCGACGTTCATCAGGGGTGCCGCCGGCACGTCGGCGTCACTGAGGAGCTTGACGACGTGGTCCGCGGTGTGGGTGGCGATCCAGTCGCTCACCACCGGATACAGTTCACTCTGATTCTCGATGCGTGCGCTTGTCGTCGAATAGCGTGGGTCGGTGCCCATTTCGGATTTTCCCATCACGTCACACAACCGCCGAAACAGTGGGTCTGTGCCTGCGTGCACCGATACGCGGCGCGCATCTGCTGTGGTGAAGTCGCTGGCGGGGACGATGAAAGGGTTGTGGTTGCCCATTCTTTCGCGGACGACTCCGAACGCGGAGTAGTTCAACAGGGCATTCTCGCTTGCTCGGAAGGCTGGTTCGTAGAGTGCGAGATCAATGACTTGGCCATCACCGCCGCGGGTGTCGCGGTGGTACAGAGCAGTCATGGCGGCGAAGGCGGCCATGTAGGCGCTCATGAAGTCGATGACCGAGTATCCGGCTCGGACGGGTTCTTGATCGGGGTAGCCGCTGACGTAGGTCAAGCCGGAGTACGCGCTGGCGATTCGATCGAACGCTCCTCGGTCTCGATACGGGCCGGTCAATCCGTAACCGGTGAGATAGACGAAAACTGCTCGGGGGTTGATGTTCTGGAGAGTGTCGGGATCCATCCCCCAGGCATCGAGAGTTGCGGGGCGATAGTTCGTGATGACGATGTCGAAGTGCGGAATCATCGCTCGGAGAATTTCGCGGCCTCGCTCGGTACGCAGGTTGATGGTGACAGAGCTTTTGTTTCGACCTTCCTGCGACCATTGCAAGGACCGTCCGCCGGTGTCGGGTGCTGCGCCGCCTCGTGTGAAGTCGCCCCGGCCGGGTTCTTCGACTTTGACGACTTCGGCACCGAAATCACCGAGGATGGTGGCAGCGACGGGTGCGGCCAGGACGGTTGACACGTCGAGCACTCGTACTCCGGACAAGGCCTGTTCGGTAGTGGACTGTTCATTCATGGTGGATTCCTCGGTGGGTTTTTCGATCGGTGCAGTCACGAAGTGGCCGTTGATTCGGACTCGGTGGCTGTTGCGGGATCTGTGGTGTCGGCGTCGTCGCGTGAGCACTTGTGAGTGGGTAGGAACCACAACAGGATCGGACACAGGAACAGCAGCAGGGTGCAGACGATCCACACCGTTTCGTATCCTCCGAGGCTCGCGCGTTTCGCTCCGAACTCGGTGAACGAGGCGAGGACCATGGCAAATCCGGCACCAGCTGCCGCACCACCGAGCGTCTTCAATGTGCTCGACAGTCCGGTCGCGATCCCGGTCTGATCGTCAGGAGCGGCCTCTGCGACGATCGTGGGCAACGCGCTCATCACGAACCCGGCGCCGGCGCCGGCGAGCATCACGGACGTGATCGACAGTGGCAGACTGTGATTCCAGAACACCATGATGATGTCGCTGACAGCGATCAGACTAACGCCTGAGATCAGGACGCCTTTGAGTCCGATCGACTTCGCGAAGTACGCGAATCCCGCTGCCGTCATCGTGGCGAGGACGGCGTAGGACGCAGCAACGAGTCCGATTGCAGCAGGAGACATCGAGAATCCGAAGCCGCTGACTTCCGGGCGGGCAGCGAGGAAGGTGGTGCGAATGGTTTGCGTTCCTGCCACGCAGATTCCGAAGATGAACGAGAAGAGGTACACCGGCCACAGTGATCGTGAACTCATCACCCGCAGGTCTACCGCAGGGGCTCGCGTCGTCAGTTCCCATCGAGCCCACACGAGAGCAGTGAGGACGGCGCTGACGAGAGGAATCCACGCGGCAGGCGAACCGAAACCCGATCGTTGAGCTTGACTGAGTCCGAAGAAGACTCCGGCCACGACCAGTCCGAGGCCGGCGAACCCGACACCGTCGATATGTGGATTGGTGCGAGTCGTCGATTCGGGAACGACGGTGAAGACCACCACGACACACAACGCGATGATCAGGCATGGAATCAAGAGCATCAGCGTGACACTGTCGGTCAGTTTCGAAAACGCTCCGGCCGAGAGAGTTCCGGCGACGATCCCGATAGTCAACGCCGAGACCAACATTCCGATTGCCTTGCGTGCCGAGTCGCGCGTCAACCGATTGTGCACGAGCGCGATTTCAAGAGGTAGCCACACCAGAAGTGGCCCCACCAGCAACCGCCCGACGAGCACCGCCGGATAGAACGAAGTCAACGCGGTGATCAATGTTCCGACCAACACACTGACGATTGCGATCCGCAAGACTCGCCGGTGCCCGAAGATGTCTCCGAGCTTCGCCAGGACCGGGACACAGATGCATGCCGCCAGATCCTGAACGGAGTTGAACCACGTGATATCTGCATCGGAGATGCCCCAATGCTCGGCCATGACCGAGAACATCGGGACGTAGAAGCCTTGAACGAAACCGCTGGTGAACTCGACGAAGATCAAGAAACCGACCACAGCGGCAGTCTTGATCGCAAGTCCCCCTGAAGGTGGAGCGGTGATACCGGTTGATCGGGATAAGTCCACTACTGATCTCCGTCATGTGTAGGAAGCGGCTCGCAACTGTTTGCCGCACAGAAGATTTGGAGCGTGGTTCACGCCACGAACCGTTACTATCAAAACGCTAGTAACAGAATGCTAAGATGATGTGATCCAAATCGCAAGTACCAATCGCAAGGTGCAGCACCGACTCGCAGCATGAAGGGACATCCGGTGACCAAACAGACCGCCGCAGTGGAATCTGCCCACACATCCAAGCGAAAGCCGCGCGACCGCAAAGGCACCGAGCGGGACATTCTGGCCACAGCCCTCCGGCTACTCGAACGCGACGGCGTCTTGGCCGGCCTGAATCTGAGGGAAGTCGCCGACGAAGCCGGAGTAAACCGCGGACTGATCTACCAGTACTACGGATCCCGACAAGAAGTTCTCCGCGCGGCGATCGCCGAAACCGGATGGGCCGATCAACCCGTCTTCCACGAAGGGCGCGCCCTCGGATTCAGTGAACGTCGACAAGCCGTCTTTGACGCATCGCTGGGAGGGAACGACGCAGTGCGCCTGATCGCACTCCTCTTGCTCGACGGTAGCAACGACATCACGGCATTCCCACTTCTGGACGAAACCAGAAAAACCTTGACGCGCGATCACGAAAACGGCAACCTCGCGGCAGACGTAGACCCGATCATGGCACATATGCTTTCTGTTGCAACTTATTTCGGATACGCGGTCATTCGCGACCAGTTCGCGCGCGAATCTGGCATCTCGACCGACGACCTCGACGCGCGAGCCTCGGCAACCTTCGCGCACATGCTTCGAGGACTGACCAACTGCGAACTCAGCGGCGAAGACCCCACCAGTGACGGAGAATCCGAATCTGCATGAACTTCGGGGAGGTCAACGGCTCGAGCAACGGCGCACATGCGCTGACCACGTCGTCGGAGAAGTTGGACTTCGAGTCCTGGCGAGTTCGGCGTGCCAGTCCGGCAGATCCGTTTTCAGGACGTCGCGCACCAGTGTGACGTTGCGGGGGACGCCCAGATCCGCAGATCCATCAAGTCCTTGTCCTTGACGGCCGCGGTGTAAAGGTAGCCCCGCGCATGAGCATCGCGGCTTTGCCGTTCCAGTAACGGGCCTTGCTGGGTCATCCACCGGCATGGCCTGGACCAACCCTCAGCTCGTCGTTTGGCGCGTCAACCGACGTGGAGATCTCCGACGATCCGGTGAGACACAAGGTGCGGATTCCGGTCTTTCGCTGCGGCCACGGTTTCGGCTTGCTCGCGCCGGTCAACTCTTCCCGCGCCCGACCGCGTAAAACGCTCGACCCCTGATCCGGTATGAGCGGGATTTGGCTGAAAATAATGCGCTCGCAGGCAAGGACGAATTTTGGGTGGCCTACCGAGGAGACCCGGCCCGCATCAAGCCGATCTGGACATTAATATTGTGCGGTGGACATACAAAAGCGCACGGGTCAGGCTCGCATCTCCGGGCGTCAGCTCTCTTACGCCGCCTTCGCTGTCGTCGTCGTGGTGTACCTGGCAATAATTCAGTTCGGTGGCAGCCTCATCGAAGGTTGGGGCAACGAGGACGAAACCCTGACCACGCGCGGGGTTGTCTTCACGATGCTGATCCCATTGGGAATCGCCCTGGTCTTCACCTATGGCGTTGTCGCAGCCCTAGGTTGGTGGCGTCCGGTGATCAAGGACGATCGGCCGGTGAATCGCTGGGTTTGGGTCGTGCCTGTCGTACTTCTCGCCGCAATCTTATTGGGCATCGACTACAGCGCGCTCGCGGAGAAAGGTTGGCTGTTCGTCGTCGTCCTCCTGATCGCCACACAGTTCGTAGGCTGGGGCGAAGAGGGAATGTTCCGTGGCATCGGAGTGACCATGCTACGCAACCACGGTCTGCGCGAAGGTCAGGTTGCCCTCTGGTCCAGTCTTATCTTCGGCGCCGTACACCTGTCGAACATCTTCGGACACGGCGCTTCCGCTGTCCCGCAAGCGATTGTGGTCAGCCTCGCCGGATACTTCTTCTATCTCACGCGCCGGGTCTCCGGGAGCAACGCACTCAACTCCGTCCTCCACGGACTCTTCGACTTCGCATTGCTCAGCGGCAGTGCCATCCTGCTGGACCAACAGGCGTATGCGGGTGCTCTCGCGCCAATCCTGGCCTACCCAATCATCGCCATCGTCCTCATCGTCAAACGGCACAAAATCGAACCTCCACAACAACCACACCACCACACCTGCTACCTAGAGCGCGGAGATTCCGCTCCTCACGGATCGTTCTAAAGATGGACCGCCGAAACCACCGGCGAGTGGAACGTGGGTAGCCAGTTCGCCACACTCGACCTCGCCGGCGATCGCGACCATCATGATGGCCAAGGGCTGGCCGGAGTAACCATGCGCGTTACCGATGTCGGCGGAACCAACCTCGTCGAATCGAGATGCTGTGCGCTCACGCACCACAACCTATCCCTATCTCGACGGCTGAAGCCCCCGATTTTCCCGGCGTATGTCCAGTATTCTCACCGAACGACGCAGCGACGTCGTGCGTAGCTTCGCCGCCGTCGTGATCGCGGTTTGGCCGCGAACATTACGGTCCCGAAGTCGCACCCCGCGCTGGCAGTGCGCCGCCATGCACCCGGATCGTGCGTTCTCGTGCGGGTAGTGCAATGCACGGCTGGGCGGAGAGTTTCGTGGTTGTCGACGCCGTCGATGGCGGCGTCGAAGTCCCCGATGGCATCTCCGATGGAGATACATCCAACCCCGGGTCAGCTTCGCCGGAAAGTCGAGTATGGTCCGGTCATGGGCCGACTCACAGAACTACTCAAGTCCGTAAGATCACTCGGATCACGCAAAGACACCGCCGCCAAGCAGGAAAAACGCGCACTGGATCGGTGGGAAAACGAAGGCGGCCCTGTCGCAGAGGATCCACGACAACGCTGACCCCGGACGAGCGCCAGCGCGCCTGGACCGATCAACCCAGCCAGAATTGGCCGCAACTACCAGATCGGCGCCAGCAACGCAGACCTCGACGCACACGGAAGTGCAACAGACGTTTTCGACGGCTGAGGTCGGTCGCACTACGTCGTGGGCAGTGACGAATCCCCGTGGTGACCAGTGGCTATGACGACCACCTGAACAACAGCGTCTTCAGGCATCTCGGGGTAGTAGTTGACCCGGAGTTGTCTTGCGAAATTCGTCATGTCGGTGCCGGGTGGCTGGCGAGCTGCTAGCGGCGACAGATGAGCGAGATCGTACGTTTCTACAGCGGTGACCTGTCCTGCAGGGGGCGGGCCGTCGGGTGATTATCGAAGATGAAAATTGCCGGTCCTTCGTGTATGTCTTCGCGCCAGCGGACGGTGGAAACTTTCGCGCCAGAAACCACTGCCGTGTAATGCTTCTGATCAAAGTGCACGGTTTGAGCAGGCGCGCCGGTCGTCATGTTCGTATTGTCCACTAAGCGTCTGCTCCGGACCATAGATCGAACGAAGAATCGCGTTCAACCACTCCCCGCCCCGGTAAGCCCGTCCTGCTCCCAGCTGCTTGTCACTGATATTCGCCGACTTCCGAGGCTGCAGATGTTCACGGATGCGTTCTCGCAGGATGCTCGAACCTCGTGGCCGAGGTCGGTTGTGCCCGAAGCAATCAACAATGCTGGCCGTGCGATCAACTCCGCATCTGTACCCGCGTGAGCGGTCAAGGGGAGTGCCGTGTCAACCGACGTGGACGTGGGGCCGTCGGGACTGATCGGGTTCGGCGCGGCGGAGAACCTCACGGGTCACCGGAGCGGTCTCGCCCTCGCCGATGAAGAGGAATCGGAGTAGGTACATGATCGGATTTCCCTCCGTCCACTCGAAGTAGACGTCGGGAATCACGCCGGTGATGTCCCTCGTCCGCAGGAGAACCGCCGCAATGGTGTTGGGGACGGCAGGACTGTCGACCCAGAGAATCCGGTGCTCACCGCGCTGTCGTCCGTGGACGAGGAGATCGGTGCTGAATTCGGAGGAGTCCGTGACGTTGACTTCGATGAAGATGATCGACTCCGCCTCCGGGATGTTGCTTTCGGCGCGCTGCTGCGATTCCTTCTGCCGATACTCGTCCTCGTCGAGACGGTCGACGTCGTGCGCCACCATCGCGAGGTAACCCTTCTCGGCTGCCTCGGCGATGAATTGCAGCGCCGTCTCGTCGAATTCGACGGAGGTTGCCCGTAGTTCGAAGGCTCGCGAGATCCGGGAAAGAAAGGACACCACCATGATCGCGGCGATGAAGAACGACGCCACTTTCACACCGTCCGGGCGTTCGAAGATGTTCGCGATCGTCGTGTAGACGAACAGAACCGCGACAAAACTGAACCCTACGAACAGTTTTCGCTGTCCGTGCTTGCGAGCAGACAGTGCAACGGCGACGGTCGCCGACGAGATGAGCACAAGGACACCGGTTGCGTACGCGGAACTTTGTGCGTCGACGCCGGCGTCGAAGTAGATCGTGACGGTGATGGCGATGACGCTGAATACGAGGACCAGCGGACGCACGGCGCGGGCCCATGACGGCGCCATGCCGTAGCGGGGGAGATACCTCGGAACAAGATTGAGCAGCCCTGCCATTGCCGACGCACCGGCAAACCAGAGGATCAGGATCGTGCTGAGATCGTAGACAGTTCCGAAGATCTCACCCAGATAGTCGTGCGCGAGGAAGGCAAGCGCGCGACCGTTGGCAGCGCCTCCGGGCTGGAACTCGTTCTCCGGGATCAGGATGGTGGTGACCAGGCTCGACGTCAGCAGGAATCCACTCATGATCAGCGCCGCCGTGGTGAGCAGGCGCCGTGCGCCTTTGACGCGGCCGCGTGGATTCTGTTCGGTGTCGTGCGGCTCGCCCTTGATCTGCGGCATGACCGCGACGCCGGTTTCGAAGCCGGACAGGCCGAGCGCCAACTTCGGGAAGACGATCAGCGCTATCAGGATCATCATCGCCGGGTTTCCGTGCTCGGTGGTCATGGCGCGCGTCCAGTCGGTGACCAACGACGGCGCAGTCGCGATGTGCCACAAACCCACGGAGATGACCACCACGTTCAAGGCGAGGTAGACGGCGACCAATCCGACCGCGATACCGATGGCTTCGGTGAAGCCGCGGAGGAATACCGCAGCGAGGAGCGCAAGCAAAACCAGGGTGACGGCGACGGTGTGACCGGAGAGAAAGGTTGGTGCAAAAGGATTCTCGACGAGGTGCGCCGTGGCGTCGGCAGCCGAGAGCGTCATGGTGATGAGGAAATCGGTGGCCGCGAAGCCGAGAAGCACGAGAACGAAGATCTTGCCGCGCCACTTGGGGAGCAGCTTCTCGAGCAT
Organism: Rhodococcus sp. IC4_135; assembly: GCF_011602025.1. Taxonomy (NCBI): domain Bacteria; kingdom Bacillati; phylum Actinomycetota; class Actinomycetes; order Mycobacteriales; family Nocardiaceae; genus Rhodococcus; species Rhodococcus sp. IC4_135. The sequence continues at coordinate 8,885 of NZ_JAAOLG010000019.1, read as the reverse complement.
GGCGATCGAACCCTCGCCGTGCGGACTCTCGCGGGCCACTCGCCGGTAGACCGGGAGCGCACCGAACAGCGTCAGCAGGATCAATACGACTGTCGCGACGGGAGCCAACGTGCCGGCCGCCAGCGCCGCGATACCGGGTTGGTAGCCGAGAGTGGAGAAGTAATCGACACCGGTCAGGCACATCACCTTCCACCACGGGTGGCGCTTCTCCTTCTTCGGCGCCATCCGGTGTGGCCCCAGATGTCCGGCGGGTTCCTCGGTGATGTCCGCGAGCAGCCAGGCCTCGGTGCGTTGTTTCACAGACGGAACCGGGTTTTCAGCCGGGACCTCGTTGTCGGCTGCGGTCACCACGGCGTCACGGCTTCAGATACACATCGTTGAGTGTGACTGTCCGCAGGTTCCGGCTCCGGATGATGTCCACCAGTTGCGGATACACGTGGGTCACGGGCAGATAGTTGAGGTGTCCGATCACTATGGCCCCCGGATTGAAGTACTGGTTCGCCATTTGGAGGATGTACTCCTCGGTGATCAACGAAGAATCCGACAGTGACCCGAACCAGAGGGTGGGCACGGTGTAGCCGACGCTTGCGGCCACGGAATCGACTGTCGCGTTGTGCCTTCCGTACGGCGGTCGAAAGTACGGCGCCGCGTCCATGCCGTAGGTGTTGCGCAGGAACGTTCCGTTCTTCGTCAGCTCGTCGGCGATCTGCTGCTTCGACACGGACGTCAGATCCGGGTGCGAGTAGGTGTGATTGCCGAGCTGAATTTGTCCGCTCTCGACCAGCGGTCTCAGAAGTCCGGCGTTTTCGGTCCACGAGTTGTATTGCCCGTTGACGAAGTACGTCAAACGGATACCGGTGTCTTTTGCGAACTGTGTGTAGAGGCGCACGACTTCGGAGCTGGCCCCGTCGTCAACCGTCAGGGCGAGCAGATCTCCGCCACCTGGCAGGGTGGTCAACGATCCGCCACCGGGCAGTGGCACCCGGGCAGACGGCGGTGGAGGCGGCAACAAGGCGGGCGGCAGATCGGGGACAGGCGCGGGGTCCGCTGGTTCGTCGGCTGCGGCGACCGCCGTCCCGACCGAACGTGACGAACAAGCGGTTCCCATGGTCACCGCGGCGGTTCCGGTCAGGGTTGCTGCTGCGAGGGCACTGAGGAAGCGTCGGCGGTCCACAGGGCGGAGCCTAGAGCAGATTTGCCCAATTCGGACTTCATTCTCAGCGTTCTTTCAGCGAATGACCAGCTGTGTCCGGTATCGACAGGTTCTACTCAGGAACGGTGGATAGCGTGTCGGCCGTGGAACCGCGACCTCGACACTCGGCAAGCAGGCACAGACGTAGGCGTCAACCGCAGCGGTCGACGCTCTCGGTGGGGCGCAAGCTGGCGGCCGCCTCCTTGTCGACGACGATTCTGGTGGGCGTCGGAATCGGGTGGTACGTGCAGTCGGATCTCACGTCGGGGCTGTATCGATCGGACGCGCTCTCCGCTCTCGGTGACGACGCCGGCAGTTCACCAGGCGGGGATACCAACATCTTGTTGATCGGGCTCGACAGTCGTAAAGCGATGGACGGCAGCGATCTGCCGGCAGAGTTCGTCACCGACAAGTTGCACGCGGGGGACAGCGACGTGGGTGGGTACAACACGAACACGCTTATCCTGCTCCATGTTCCGGGCGACGGCGGCAAGGCCAGTGCGGTGGCAATTCCACGCGACGATTACGTCACGGTACCCGGCTACGGAATGGCCAAGATCAAGGAAGCCTACGGAATGGCGAAGGCTGACGCGGACGCCAAACTCGTAGCGGACGGCGTGACGGATCCTGCTGCGCGAGAACAGCAAGCACGGGAAGTCGGAAGGCGCTCGACATTGACCACCGTGCAGAATCTGCTCAAGGTTCCGATCGATCACTTTGCCGAAGTGAACCTGATGGGCTTCTACGACGTCGTCTCGGCTATCGGCCCCGTTCAGGTGTGCCTCAACAATCCGGTGCAGGACGACTTCTCGGGTGCCAACTTCCCGGCCGGGGTTCAGACTCTCGATGCGTCACAGGCGCTTTCGTTTGTCCGTCAACGCCACGGTCTCGACAACGGGGACTTGGATCGCACCCATCGGCAACAGGCATTCATCAGTGCGGTGATTGCCAACCTTAAGGGCTCAGGCGTCATCGGCAACATTCCGAAGATGACGGCACTCGCCGACGTGGTGAAGAAGGACGTGGTGATCGATTCCGCCATGGATCCCGTCCGATTCGCTTCTCAGGCAAGCGCTCTCGCGGGTGGGAACATCGACTTCTACACCCTGCCCATCGAGGGATACGAGACCGTCGACGGCCAGGACGTCAACACGGTCGATCCGGCGCGTCTGCGTAGTGAAGTGTCGAGGATCTTCGCGGGAGGCGACTCTGCGTCTGGCCCTGCGATGGACACCGCGATCTCGACCGGGAACGAAGTTGTGGACATCCGCAACGGAACCGCGACGGACGGGTTGGGCGCCGCGTTGGCGTCGGAGATGAAAGCGTCGGGAGTCGAAGTCGGCGAGGTGAGCACCGCACCTCCGACGGCAAAGTCGGTGGTCAGCTATGGGGTCGGCGCCAAAGCCGTCGCAGAGGCGCTGGCCGAGCAGTTGGGTGTGGTCGCGGTGTCGAACGAGCAGGCAGCGGCCGAATCAGTGTCTGTACTGATCGGTGAGGACAATGCGCAGACCGTGTTCTCGACCGCCCCGGTGCAACCCGGTCCGTCGGTATCGGCCGGGACGGTTCCCAATACGGGAGCGCAGGGATCACCCATCCGAGCCGACGCGAATGGCGGCATCCCCTGTGTGGACTAACTCTCAGGTAATTCGCACGAAACTCACGCTGACTTCTTCGGTCTGCGGGTCTACATTGGAGAAGTCGAACTCAGTCGGGTACTTCACCTTTGGGGTACCTGACTGAGATTGCGTAGTTGAAAGGATCACCGACATGGCTACAACAGCAGCGGTACAGAATCCGACACGCTCACGTGCCAGGACCATGTCCTTGTCCGAGTACGTGGCCGAGCATCCGGCGCAGCGCGTTTTCCCGCCGACCAGTGAGCGGGCGGCCAGGATGGCGATGCTCATCATGTTCGCCCTGATGGCCGTCACCCTCGTCGTACTGGTACTCGACGAGGCAGGAATTTTCGGATGAAGGCAGCGGTCTTCGGCTGAGCCCGACCTTTAGTTACTCTTGAGTAATGACTGAACAGAAGAGCTGGAATGCGTTCACCGTCGAGCGCGAAGACAACATCGCCCAGGTGACGCTGATCGGGCCGAGCAAGGGCAACGCGATGGGGCCGGATTTCTGGAGTGAACTCCCCGAAATCTTCGCCGACCTCGACGCCGATCCCGAGGTGCGTGCAATCGTCATCGCCGGTTCCGGCAAGCACTTCTCGTTCGGCCTGGACCTGCCGGCGATGAGCGGTGAATTCGGTGCCGTCCTCGCGGACAAGGCTCAGGCGGGCCCGCGCACCAAGTTCCACGACATGATCAAGCGCATGCAGTCGGGCATCAATGCCGTCGCAGACTGCCGCAAGCCCGTCGTCGCAGCTGTGCAGGGCTGGTGCATCGGCGGCGGCGTCGACCTGATCACGGCAGCGGACATCCGTTACGCGAGTGCCGACGCCAAGTTCAGCATCCGCGAGGTCAAGGTCGCGATCGTCGCAGACATGGGCAGCCTCGCGCGTCTGCCCGCGATCATCGGCGACGGACACCTGCGTGAGTTGGCTCTGACCGGCAAGGACATCGACGCAGCGCGCGCGGAGAAGATCGGTCTCGTCAACGACGTGTTCGAAGACGCCGACGCAGTACTGGCCGCGGCGCGCGCGACCGCCAAGGAGATTGCTCTCAACCCGCCGCTCGTGGTCCACGGCATCAAGGACGTGCTCGATCACACCCGCAGCGCGAGCGTGAACGACAGCCTTCGCTACGTCGCAGCCTGGAACGCGGCGTTCCTGCCTTCGCAGGATCTGACCGAGGCCATCACCGCCGTCTTCCAGAAGCGCCCGCCGGTCTTCCAGGGTGAGTAGAAACTGCAAGGGTGAGTAGGAACTTCAAGGGTGAGTAGAAACTGCAAGGGCGAGTAAAAACAGCACAAAAAATCCCCGCGCATCTTCCGATGTGCGGGGATTTCTGCAAGGCCTGAGAACTTGAGCTCAGTGACCGCCGTTGGCAGCGAGACGCTTGATCGAAGCCTCGATCTCAGCCTCGGCCTCGGCGCGGCCGACCCAGTTGGCAGCCTCGACGTGCTTGTTCGGCTCCAAGTCCTTGTAGTGGACGAAGAAGTGCTTGATCGCGTCGAGCTCGAACTGTGAGATGTCACCCAGATCCTGGATGTGATCCCAGCGGGGGTCGCCGGCCGGAACGCAGAGGACCTTGTCGTCTCCGCCGGCCTCGTCGACCATCTTGAACATCGCGACTGCGCGAGCCTCGACGATGACGCCGGGGAAGACCGACTCGGGGAGCAGGACCATGGCGTCGAGCGGATCGCCGTCCTCACCCAGGGTGTTTTCGATGAAGCCGTAGTCGGCCGGGTAGCCGAAAGCTGTGTAGAGGTAGCGATCGAGTTTGACGCGACCGGTTACGTGGTCGACCTCGTACTTGTTGCGCTGACCCTTGGGGATCTCGATGGTGACGTCGAACTCCACGCCGATTCCTCGCTGTCGTGTCGGTAATGATTCGTCGGAAGGATATCGGGTCAAGGATAAGGTTGCCTGACCACCCAGTAGGCAGAGCACAGACGGAGGGGCGTTGGCGGGCCAAGGAAAGAAGAAGATCGGCTCGTTGGAAGAGAGTCGACGGCGTAACTTCCGCATCCTTCTGGCGGTCGGTGCAGTTGTTGTACTGGCCGTCGCTGGAGTTGTCGTCGTGAAACTCGGTACGTCGAACGACACCGCGGGCAGCGCGACCGTGACTACGTCGCCGCAGCCTGCTCTCGTGACGCCGTCACCTCAGGTGGTGCCCGTCCCGACGGACGCACCGATCCCGAGCGCGTCGGGAATCGCTGCGGCGATCGGCCCGGCCGTGGCCAACCCGGATCTGGGGAAGTTCACCGGAGTCGTGGCTGACGCATTGACCGGCAACGTTCTGTGGAGCGCAGACCCGTCGACGCCGATGACGCCTGCGTCCACGACGAAGGTGCTCACCGCATCGGCGGCACTGCTGAAGTTGCCGCTCGACCGCAGGCTGTCCACGACGGTGGTGCCCGGATCGAGCCCCGGCCAGATCGTTCTGGTCGGCGGCGGGGATCCGACGCTGACGGCGACGCCGAAGGGGCAGAGCGGGTACTACGCCAACGCCGCTCACATCGCGGATCTCGTCGACCAGATCAAGGCTGCCGGTACGCCGGTGACCAGCGTCGTGGTGGACTCGAGTTTGTTCAAGGGCGACAACATGGCCACCGGCTGGTTCCCCGCTGACATTGCCGCGGGCTACATCACTCCGATCGAATCGGTGATGATCGAAGGTGGTCGGTACGACGGCACACAAGACGAGTCGCCACGTTCGGAGACTCCCGCGTTGGACGCGGGCAAGGTGCTCGCTCAGGCGCTCGGCGTCGATCCCGCCAACGTGAGTCTCGGCGCGGCGCCTGCCGGTGCCAAGCCGATCGCCACTGTGCAGTCGGCGCCGCTGAGCGACCGGCTGCTGCAGATGATGGAACATTCCGACAACGTGCTCGCCGAGACCATCGGGCGTGAGGTCGCGATTGCCTCCGGAATCGAAGCGTCGTTCACCGGAGCCGTCGACGCGACCGGTAAGACCTTGCAGGCGGCCGGGTTCGACTACACCGGAGTTTCGCTGCACGATTCCAGCGGACTGTCCGTCGACGATCTCATTCCCGCTCAGGTACTCGATCGCGTCATGACGGCTGCGGCCGGTGACGGTGATCCGAAGCTTCGTCCGCTGCTGGACTACCTTCCGGTGGCCGGCGGAACGGGAAGTTTGTCCGACCGCTACGCGTCCGGAAACCGAACCGGCGCGGGTTGGGTACGCGCCAAGACGGGAACTCTGTCGACGGCCAGCGCGTTGTCAGGATTCGTGGTCGATCAGAACGGGCGAGTGCTCACCTTCGCACTGATGTCCAATGACCGGCCGCCAGAAGTGAGCCGTCCTGCCCTGGACGCGATTGCCGGAACCTTGAGGAATTGCGGGTGCCAATAGTGGCCGAAAAGACTCCACACGATGATGAATCCTCGGCTCCGCTCGGTGGTGCCGTCGACTGGAGTCTTGCCGCCAAAGCCGGGATAAAACTGGCGCGCGGCGGCCCCGCGATGTCTCGCTACACGGCCGAAACGGCAACCGCAGAACTCGCCGAAGCGTCCAAGCGTGCAGAACTGCCGGTTCGTGAGGTGACCGGTTTGGCCGACGGCCTACCGGTCCCGGCCGCTGACGTGCTCGACCGGGCCGGGTGGATCACGGCGGCCTCGCGGTCGATGGCGCATCTCACCGGCGCCGACCCCGACGGCAGTGGCAATCTCATCGTCGGAAAGCCGGCGGGCTTGCAGGCCGGAGCAATGCTGGCGTACCTGTCTTCGGCGATCCTCGGGCAGTACGACCCGTTCACCGGCGAGCACGGCACGCTGCTCCTGGTCACACCGAACATCGTCTCCGTCGAACGGTCCCTTCGGCTGAATCCGAGTGACTTCCGGTTGTGGGTCTGCCTGCACGAGGTCACTCACCGGGTCCAGTTCTCTTCCTCGCCGTGGCTAGCGGAGTACATGAAGGAATCCGTCGAAACGCTCGGAGCGACGGTGGACGAGTCGATGACCGACGTCGTCGGGCGCCTCGCCGCAGAGCTGCGTTCGCGGAAGGAACCCGACTCCAGTGACGGTGCGACGGCGGGCGGGATCATCGGCCTGCTGCGTGCCTCGCAGGCAGAACCCCAGCGTGACGCGCTGGATCGGATGCTCGTGCTCGGCACCCTCCTCGAAGGGCATGCCGACCACGTGATGGACGCCGTCGGCCCTGCCGTGGTGCCGTCGGTGGCCACTATCCGAGCGGCCTTCGACAAGCGTCGGCAGCGCAAGTCCAACCCCGTGCAGCGCATCATCAAGATGCTGCTCGGCATGGACGCCAAGATGGCGCAGTACGTACGCGGCAAGGCCTTCGTCGACGCGGTGGTCCTCAAGGTCGGCATGGAGCAGTTCAACACCATCTGGGCCGGGCCCGAGACCTTGCCGTTGCTCGACGAGATCGACAATCCCGACGCGTGGGTAAAGCGCGTTCTCGGCTAGATGCTGCTGCCTGAGACGCCTGCCCTACTCGCGTTGCGACAGGCTGTGCGGGCGTGGACGGTCGCATACGAGCCACGACGCCGTGTGGTCGTCGCCCTGTCCGGGGGAGCCGATTCGTTGGCGCTGACCGCAGCAGCCGTGGCGGAAACCGATTCTGTCGACGCGTTGATCGTGGACCATCGACTACAAGACGGCTCCGATGCCGTCGCACGCTCGGCCGCGGATCAGGCGCTGGCGCTGGGTTGCCGGACCGCGACGGTGCTGACCGTCGACGTAGCCGATGGTGGGAGTCTCGAGGCCGCAGCGCGTGAGGCTCGGTACAACGCCCTGCGCGACGCCAGGACTGACCTCCCGGTTCTACTCGGACACACGCTCGACGATCAAGCAGAGACCGTCCTTCTCGGACTATCCCGCGGGTCCGGTGGGCGATCGATTCAGGGTATGGCGGCATTCGACGCCCCCTGGGGACGGCCGCTGCTCGGCATCCGTCGATCGGTGACCAGGGCGGCCTGCGTCGACCTGGGAATCACGCCGTGGGAGGACCCGCACAACGACAATCCCGAGTTCACTCGTGTCCGTCTGCGGCACGAGGCGTTGCCGCTACTCGAAGAAATTCTCAGTGGGGGAGTTCCCGAGGCGTTGGCCCGAACCGCGACGCAGTTACGTGAGGACGGCGAGGCGCTCGACGAGTACGCCGAGGCCCTACTCCTACGGGTTGTCGTCGACGGAGAAGTGGAAGTGGACACACTTGCCGAAGCCCCCACCGCAATCCGTCGACGCGCTCTACGGGCCTGGCTGTTGCAGGGCGGCGCAAAAGCATTGACCGACAAACAATTACGCGCGGTCGACGCCCTGGTGATCGACTGGCGGGGGCAAGGCGGCGTCGCGATCGGGGGCGGAACACCGGAGGCGAGGTTGGTGGCGGCCCGGCGACGTGGCAGGCTGATCCTCGGATTCGAAGACCGACGAAGGGTTTGACGCGTGTACGAGGGCGACATCGCATCGGTACTGATCTCCGAAGAACAGATCCGTGCTCGAACGGCGGAACTGGCTGAGGACATCGCCAAGCGTTACCCGACAGGCGCCCCCGAAGGGGATCTCCTGCTGATCGGCGTCCTCAAGGGAGCGGTCTTCTTCATGACCGACTTCGCCCGCGCCCTGCCGATCCCGTCGCAGATGGAATTCATGGCCGTCAGCTCCTACGGATCCTCGACCTCGTCGTCGGGCGTCGTCCGCATCCTCAAGGACCTCGACAAGGACATCGCTGGTCGCCACGTGCTGATCGTCGAGGACATCATCGACTCCGGTCTCACGCTGTCGTGGTTGATGCGCAACCTCAAGACTCGTAACCCCGCTTCGCTCGAGGTCGTCACCTTGCTCCGCAAGCCCGACGCGGTCAAGATCGACGTCGACGTCCGGGACGTGGGCTTCGACATCCCCAACGAGTTCGTCGTCGGTTACGGCCTCGATTACGCCGAGCGGTACCGCGATCTGCCGTACATCGGCACCCTGGACCCCGAGGTCTACGGCGGCTGAGCCTGCTCGCTGGTTAGAACTCTTCACATTTCGGCACCTCTGCATCAGTCCTGCGAACGGACGACAGACAGGTCTCCGAGGCGTCGCTAGATTCACGGAATG
>NZ_JAAOLG010000174.1:0-201 GCF_011602025.1 Rhodococcus sp. IC4_135 | reverse complement strand
TTTTTGCTAGTTGAGTTTTTTTGCTAGTGATTTGACTCTTTTTGTCTATGACTGATTAGCAGTTTCGGCTGTGAAATCTAGAGTCTTCAACGGAGAGTTTGATCCTGGCTCAGGACGAACGCTGGCGGCGTGCTTAACACATGCAAGTCGAGCGGTAAGGCCTTTCGGGGTACACGAGCGGCGAACGGGTGAGTAACACGT
>NZ_JAAOLG010000173.1:0-230 GCF_011602025.1 Rhodococcus sp. IC4_135 | reverse complement strand
GGCGACATCGAGTTCGGGGAGTCCGGTGGCAGCCATGACCATCATCATGCCAACCGCCGTTATGGCCAGCTTTGCTATCCAACTGCGGAGGAACCGAGCACCTGGTCTTCTCGTTGGCGTGGACTGTCCCAGTCGAGCACCCGACGAGGCCGATCGTTGAGTCTCGCCGCGATCGAATTCAGGTCCTCCTGGCTGAAAGTGCGCAGGTCAGCGTTCTTGCGCAGGTACTG
>NZ_JAAOLG010000172.1:0-240 GCF_011602025.1 Rhodococcus sp. IC4_135 | reverse complement strand
CCCAAGCGAGGCCAGAAAATGGCGTGGGCGATGGCTACCGGAGTTAGCTACGAATGGCTAGACACAGGAAAATCCCCGTCACCTGATGATGACGGGGGTGTCAGCGAACCTTCCTCAATCCCAAGATTGAGACGAATTGCCTGCGTAACGGGATCGCACCAAATCGGCCTCGCTAAGGGAACGAAGGTCGCCTAAACGGTAACCAGAAGATCACACTTCGGTAATGGCCAACTATGAACC
>NZ_JAAOLG010000171.1:0-250 GCF_011602025.1 Rhodococcus sp. IC4_135 | reverse complement strand
CACCGCCAAGATTCGGGACTTCATCAACGGGTGGAACCCACGAGCGCAGCCATTCATCTGGACGAAAACCGCCGAGCAGATACTCGCGAAAGCCGACCGTCGAAAAACTTCAAGAACACCGCACTAGTGCGGCGTGGGATAAATAATTAGACAGTTGGATTTGCGATACTTGCTTGTATGCGAGTTGCGCCTTTGGTTTTACGGGACGGGGATCTCGATCGTGTGACGGCATTGATGCGGTCCAGATCGG
>NZ_JAAOLG010000170.1:0-252 GCF_011602025.1 Rhodococcus sp. IC4_135 | reverse complement strand
TGGACGGTCTTGATGTGGGTGGGTTGTCGGGTGGTCCGGTGTCTGATGGTGATCGGGTTGCGCCGTTGCGGTCGGGTAATGCGGCGTATGTGATGTTCACGTCGGGGTCGACGGGTCGGCCGAAGGGGTCTGCTGCACGATCAGGTGACAGGTTGAGTCACGCAGCCTGAGTGGCTGGTGTGGTCATGATGGTCTCGTATTCTATGGGGGTCAATCGGCCGAGCCCGACTTGGCGGCGTCGGCGGTGGTAGG
>NZ_JAAOLG010000018.1:0-125641 GCF_011602025.1 Rhodococcus sp. IC4_135 | reverse complement strand
CGTTCAAGCGGTTATCGCCTTGGCGCGTCGACGAGTGAACGTGATCTGGGCATTGTTGCGCGACGACCGGCTGTTCATCGTTGATGCACCCGCTCTTCGAACTGCTTGATTTCCTCATTGAAACTCGTTCGAGCTGCGCAAATGCGGCCATGATCGTCAGCATTGCCTTGCCCATCGGCCCATCGGTATGCAGGCCCTCTGTGACGCTACGAAATCCGATCCCGTGCTCGGTGAGTTCCTCTATGAGCTGCAGGACGTGGACGGTGTTGCGGCCGAGTCGGTCGAGCTTCCACACGGTGAGCACGTCACCTTCGCGTAGATGGTCGATGCACGCATCCAACTCGGGGCGTGCGGTCTTGGAACCGGACACGCCGTGATCGGTAAAGATCCGGGCTGCACCCGCTGCTTTGAGCGCGTCTAGCTGAAGCTGCGCATTCTGCTCGGTGGTGCTCACTCGTGCGTATCCGATGACTGCCATTGTCTCGTTTCCGTCTCATTATCGCGTCAACTTCGAGGTTATGAGACGGGATTACAAGACGGCGGCGCGCGACGGCGACCAGGCGAAATCAAAACACCCGACTTGGGTGGTCGCAGTCGCATCAATCGATCGTTTACGAGACGAATCATCCAGGAAGTCCCATAACGACCCTGGTCGGATACTGTGCTGCCGTGGACAGTATTGAGATGCAAAGTGGCGCGTGGACCGTCATCTGTACGCTCACCTAATGGTGAACCGGGAGCAGCCTCCACCCGACAGGGCGCGTCTGTTGACGATCCTAGAATCGATAGACGAGAGATTGGCCGACGTACGGGCGCACGATGCTGCACTTGCCGGTCGGGGGAAACAAATCTCCGACCGTTTCAACAATGTTCTCCGCGATGTATGGCAGTCACTAGCGAGGGGTGTCATTGGTTTGTTGGTCGGAGCCGCGATCATCGCAATCGTCCGTATCGCGTCACCGACACTATCGACTCCCTGGCCCATCGCGCTGATCGTGCTTGGCTCTGTGAGCGCCATCCTTGGAATCGGGACCGTACTCGTCTCCTGGCAGGCAAGAGGTCGACTAATCCGCGAGCGACGCGCCCAGTTGATCCCCATCGATGACGAGCGACAATCAATTGATAAGCAGGAACACGACCTTCGCAGGAAACGCGAGCAACTAGCGGACCGACTTGAGCGGCTTCGGGATTTGTATCACGATGACGAACTGAGGGGTGACGATGAGCCGCCTTTCTGACCGCATGGTCCTGGTGCAGCGTGACTACCTCGAAGATCTGGTACACGAGAGCGTCCGGGCACCCCAGCGCAGTACAGCAATTGCCCCGATCCAAACTGCGGCTCCCGCGATTTTGTCCACAACCTCGCCGCCACACCCGGCACCAGTCGACCCTGCGTCATTCCCTGAGGTACAGGCAGCCCAGGTCACAGGGCGCTGGTCACTGGGTGTCGCGCTCATCGGCGTGGTGACGGCGATTGTCGTGGGAATCTTCGGGCTACTCGACCAGGACTCCAATCCGCCCGCGGCACCAGTCGTCAACTGCACCGTGGAGCAGCAGAACGTCATCAACCTCATCGAGAAGAACCCCGGCTGGCAGTTCACCTACGCGGGGCCGGCAGACGAGCAGTGCCATCTCAACGATCTTGTCAAGAGCGCTCCGAATCCGCCTAGCTAGCAATCTCGACGGCATCTCGGAACGTCTCGTAGATGTGCACCTTGTTCTTCCGTCCATCCAACCGACTGCCCGCGTTGTAAGATATCGGGCTTGGGTGCGGGCACCGCAGGATCTCCATCTTGGAGAGAAGATCACGGTCGATTCTCCGCTCGATCCGATCCCATGCCTTCTGTGCTGCGTCGCCTGATAGCACTAACACACGCGGAGGCTCGACAAGAAGACGGATGAACTCAACGAGGTACGGCGCTGCCCTCGGAGCTTCCTTGGTTACCGTCCGTCCAGGGAAGTTCGGGTTCTTCGTAGACCACCAGGGCACGACGTTCCAGTTGAGTGTCATCTCATACGGGACATGAGCAGCCTCGGTGACCTCGTAGTAGTTGCGCGCGGTCTTGTCGTTATTGTGCTTACTGATGAAGCCAGAGTCGCCATCCGCCGCGTTGGATGGATCTTGGAACAGCATGAGAATGCGAACACCCTCGCGCGCCGCGTCCGGGTCGAGGTATGGAATCGACTCGGCCGTTGCGTCTCGCACGTCGTCGACCCAACGATTGAGCTTCCCGACCTCACCGTGATAGCGCCTGGACAGACGAGCTTCGACGTTGGCCGGTGAGTATTGCTTGCTCAGCAGTTGGTCCCGTTTGTAGGCAATGTGGTTCCAGATAGTCACAGGTGGAGAGTATGCCGCGTCAATCAGAAGTGTCTAACATACTTGGCAGCGGGAGCGGAATCACGTTTGGATAGTTACTAAAGGTGGATTGTGCAAGCGCCCAGCACGGTGGACACGGGCATGTGGCGTAATGATAGGTCCTCTGACCATCGATCTCAGGGAGCGGCAAGTCCCACATCCGAAAGGCCTCAGCCCGCCTCCACCCCCACACTGCACCCTTGCCGAGTTTGACAATGTAACGGCACGCGCACGGTTCGAGTTCACACCTCTCACACTCGCTCATGCCGTCGCTTCCTGCTCGAGAAGCCATGCCTTGCCTGAACCCCTCCCGCCCGCATTCTGAGGGAACGTAACAGGCGTGACAGGGGTAACAGTGCTGGCAGCAGGTCCAGTTTCTGTGACGAGCGATGTTACGCGCGCAGTCGCACTCCGGCTATCCGCAACGGGTGCCGTCACACCTTTACGTTCATTGAGCTGCAGTGTTACAGGCGTGACGGTTGTTACGGGTTGTGAGGAGAGGAACTCGGGTTCCGGATCGGAATATTCTTGATCGCGTTCATCATCTGAGCTGAGGTTCCGCTCCCACGCCTCCCCAAGTCCGCCCTCTCCGGCAACAACATATCCCTTTGCCGTAGCGCCACTGGATAACCGAATCGTCCTGGAATGAACATCAAACGGCCGGAGTAGCTTTGCCAGAGTCACCTGGTTCAGAAACGAGCCTCGCATGTCAGTCCAGCCGGCCTCCGGGATCGATATGAGCGCGGTTACAAGGTCTCCTGACGTCATCTTCTTAGAACTACCGAATATGGTCCGAATGTCAGCCAGAAGGTCGAGCCCGATGGGCCGGGCATAGCCACTCTTCGCGAATACAAAGTGGTTGCAGGCTTCTCGTGCACGTTCCGGCCATTCGCCGCTTGCCAAATCAGCGATCGCTAACAATGGCTCCCATACTTCGGCTGGCCGGTCCTCTACGCCCTTGGGCATCTTCGGCCGTGCGGCCTGAAGCGTATCCCTGTTCGATTCAAGCCAGGCCTCGAATGCTTCCCTAATCGGCTTCGCCTCCTGCGTGACTTCACGCCGGTAAAACGCTGACACCTTCTCGGACGGCTTACGCTTCTTCATCCTGAAGTGGATTGCTCGGGAGCGGACCGCATCAGGAACATTCGAATGCAGTCCAGCTAACGCCATCGGAGCGTAGGCATCGAACTCGATCACATCGAATTCCGCACCTTGCCCGACACACTTCGGCACAGTGGCGCCCTTCTTATATCCAGCATTGACCACGGCGGTCACATCTTCACTTCCGCCAGCTGCCCCCTTGTTGTAAACGGTGTCGATTTCGTCCATCAAGATGGTGCGTCCGCCCTTGTGGATCGTTCGAATCAGTGCAGCTGAGGTCGCGCCGAAGGACATCAACGGGTTCTTGGCAGTCTCGTCGAGCAGTTCGAGCGTGCGAGTCTTTCCGGATCCTGGCACTGCGGAGTCGAGGAACAACCTCGGCGAGGTGTCGAACTCCTCGTAGACATAGGTGTGCGCTGCCCAAAGTGGCAGCACCGTGTAGTGATGCTGTGTCGGATAGACCGCGTATTTGCGGTAGAAGGCCTCCACGACATCGAGGACTTCCGGGCCGGTCGGCGCCTTCCTCACGCAGCACCTACCCCACCGCGAGTGGATGCTGCCTCTTGGTCCGCAATCCAGGACTCGACACTTGTGCGGCGGTACACCACACGGCGACCCATTCGAAACGATGCAGGTCCAATCCCGCAATGCCGGTAGTACCGAAGCGTTGACTCCGGAATTCCAGTCTCAGCGCCGACCTGCTTAGTCGTCAGGTATGCCCGCTCATTTTCCATGTAACACCCAATCGTTGTTGTTATGTGACAACAAAACGGTATCAACCGAAATGGTGTTGTGTCAACACACCGATAGGTTGTATCCTGGCGGAATGGCAGACGAGATGGATGCATGCATAGGCGCGAACGTCAAGAAATACCGACTTGCCCGAGGTATGTCTCAGGGCGATGTAGCCGACGCGATGAGTGACCCGGACGAGCCGTTCCACCAGCAGACCGTACTGAAAATCGAGAAAGGTGCACGATCGCTGAAACTTGCGGAAGCGAGCAGGCTCGCTGACGTCCTCAAGGTGCCAATGGCGTTCCTGCTAATACGGGACACGCGAACGACAGTTAACGCTGCGCTCATGCAGCACAGTCGTAACATATCCCAGGTCAATCAGCAATTGCAGGATCTAGCCACGACTCTGGCGGCAGAACTAACTGACCTTGGCTACGCGGTGGCCATGCATCGAGACGAAGCAGATCCAATGCAGGTAGACGACGCTATGCACTGGCTTGCGAAAAATTGGGGAGGGGCCCTGAACGAATACCTCCTGGAGGGATTCAGGCATACAGACCTTGCCGAATTGCCAAGTGAATTCTCCGATGTGACGCAAATTCCATTACAGCTAGCCGCCAAAGAGTGGGCACAATCAGATGAGAACGGTGCCGAAAAATGACCGTTCGTCGCAACCGCCGCGCTGGTGTCGAAGATCTGTGGTGGAAGACAGTCACGGTTGACGGCACCAAAACGAAGGTCGAGTCCAAGCTGCACGGAACTAAAAAGCGTTGGTGTGCAAGATATGTCAATGACGACAGCCAGGAGCGCACGCATCGGTTCGACCGCAAGATTGACGCCCAGCAGTGGCTCGATGCCATCGTGTCGAGCCATGTCACCGGAAGCTATGTGGACCCGGTCCGTGGCAAGGTTACGTTTTCCAGTTTTTACAACGAATGGTCGTCTCGTCAGGTGTGGGTACCGGGCACTGTGAAGGCCATGAACCTTGCCACCAGTAGCGTTACATTCTCGACAGTAGCCATGGCCCAACGACGACCCTCGCACCTCGAAACATGGGTCAAGGCAATGCAAGACAAGCCGCTCGCGCCTGGCACGATCAAAACCAGATTCAACAATGTCCGATCAGTGCTGCGCGCTGCGAAACGTGACAAGGTTTGGCCAACGATCCGTCAGAAGGCATCACGCTCCCTCGACGTCGTCGAGCTGACGCAGCAATGGTTATCCCAACCTCGCAACAAGTCGGTGCGCTCATCACTGAAGCTGGGATCGAGTTCGATGCTTTTGTCGGCCTATGCGCATTCGCCGGCCTCCGCCTCGGGGAGGCGGCAGCGCTACAGGTAGGGGACGTCGACTTTCTACGCCGGGGAGATCAACGTTCAGCGACAGGTACAGCGGGCAAACGGTCATGCCATCGAGATTCGGGCACCGAAGTATGGGAGTGAACGAACCATTCCCGTTCCCGACGGACTGCTCGAACTGCTGTCGCTTCACATTGGTCATTGGCGACATGATGGCGCCGATCAGACTCGCTGGCTATTTCCAGGACAGGGTGAGCACCCGCTACATCAGAACTCGGTCGGGTATCGGTGGCGTGCAATCCGCAGGGGCATCGGTGCTGAGCACCTTCATCTGCATCACCTGCGGCATTTCTACGCATCCGGGTTGATCGCTGCCGGGTGCGACGTCGTGACCGTGCAACGAGCACTCGGACATAGTTCGCCCAGCGTAACGCTCAACACGTACGCGCACCTGTGGCCTGATGCGGACAATCGCACCAGAGCTGCTGCGGACGCGATGTTGCGTGAGGCGCTGGGAGAGCAGCCGCGTCCGATCAGCGACGAAGGTCCTGCCAGCTGAGCTGCGCGTCGGGAGGGGTTGATCTACTCCCGAGCATCTGCCTCGCCTGGAGTTTGAGGGACTGTAGAACCAACGCAATCCGAACGCCGAGATGAGCGAACAGCGCGAGTGCCACGGCAACGCCAATCCGTAGTCCAACTTCAGAATCAACTAGAAGCAGCACAAGTAGCAGGCCTGACAACGTCAAAGCGACCTGAGCCGAATACAGGATGCTGGAAAAGAGAACTCCTGCCTGGTAGGCGGGGTCAATTCCAACTATTGGGCGAGGTGAAGCTGCGGCATCCTTCACCCGGTTGAACGTCAGCGACAAAAGACCAAGCAGGGCACCTGTCGTAATGGCCGCGCCGGGCAACAAAGCTGCAGGAGCAATGTCCGTCACGTGGGTGAACCATCCGCCCACGCCAATGACAATTGGAAGGAGGAAGAGCATGGCAGTAGGACGAGTGCGTAACCCGCCAGTGTTGCCGTCCCTCAGATCAACTACAGCGCCCGCCAAGTACTTACGAAACAGGTCCTGGATCATTTGCCTGTACCTCCAGTGGTAGCACCGCCGACGGATGTTCCCATTGGCCGTCGTCCCATCCTGGCTCTAGTCGTACCTGACCCGACCTTAACAAAGCTGCTGTATGGGTTGTGGTTTCAGTGTAGAACCGAAGCGGCGTGATATCGCTTCCCTCGGAGTCGTCAATCCAGTAACGGATTTGTGGAGGACGGGCACCCGTGTATTTAACGGTCACCGGGTCCTCGCCAGGAAGGCGGACCGTCGCGGTGATTTCCACGACCCCTTCCACGAGTTCAGCTTCCTCGACGTCGAATCCTTCGACTGACTCGATTTTCAGATCATCCGGGGCGGTCGCAGCCACAAGCCCGTTGGTCAGTTTCTTTCGGGCCCTTTTCAGCACTCGGCCTCGCTGCGGGAAGTCTTTCATGTCGTAAGTTTGAACGAACCTACCGACAACGTTGTCGTCAGCGCCGAGGCCGATCTGAGCAAGTTCGTTGGTCTCGATGCCTTCTCGAGTGACCGTGAGAGCCGAGACCTCGGCGAGATCACCAGCAGCCTCTGCGGCGGCCCATAGATTCTCGCGAGAGACAGCCGTGATGCGCAGTGCATAGCCAGGGTACTTGCGCTTGAAGGCCAATACGAACTCTTTGCGCATGCGCCAAGAAAGTGACTTCCCGCCGATCTGCTGAACGATAAAGACTCCGAGTATGGAGTTGCTCGGCGCCGAGAACTGGGTCATGAATTCGAGGCGTTCGACCGCCGTCGATCGTCTCCAGAACTCGGTGCCTTCATGATCATCCTTGAGGTGGCTGTCGACGCCGGATTGACCGCTAATCCACGTCGCGCGAACGGTCCGCCCGCGGCGCTCGACACTGCTGATTCCACCGAAATGGTGATCTTCACGTTCGATCAGTTTGTCGGCAGGCAAGCCAACGAGGAATGCGCTATAGAGGGACAAGAGATCGGCGCCTTTGCCATCAAAATTGTCCAAGAATCGGTCACGCTTCGAGGGGTCCTTCTCTCTCAGCTTCTCGATTCGCACCTTAAACGGAACAAGCGCGTGCTTCCGACCTCTGATCAAATGCCGTCCCTCTCAGATCGCTGCAAGCAGCGTGCCCAAACAAGTTACTGCGTACCCACTGCGTGCGCAGGCCAGAAAAAACGCTACTGACCAGGACCTCTAGACGTTGAAGCGGAACTCCACCACATCGCCGTCGGCCATGACGTATTCCTTGCCCTCCATGCGGACCTTGCCTGCAGCCTTGGCCGCGGCCATGGAACCGGCCTCGACGAGGTCGTCGAAGGACACGATTTCAGCCTTGATGAAGCCTCGCTCGAAGTCGGTGTGAATGACGCCGGCAGCCTGGGGTGCGGTGTCACCCTTGTGGATCGTCCAGGCGCGAGCTTCCTTCGGACCAGCCGTCAGGTAGGTCTGCAATCCAAGGGTATGGAAGCCGGTGCGCGCGAGAGCGTGCAGGCCCGGCTCGGTCTGACCGATCGAGTCGAGCATTTCCTGGCGGTCTTCCTCGTCGAGCTCGAGGAGTTCCTGCTCGACCTTTGCATCGAGGAACACGGCGTCGGCCGGAGCGACGGAAGCGCGCAGTTCCGCGATCTTCGCCTCGTCGGTGAGCACCGACTCGTCAGCGTTGAAGACGTAGAGGAAGGGCTTGGTGGTGAGCAGGCTCAGTTCGCGCAGCAGCGAGAAGTCGAGCTTGTCCTTGACGCTGAAGAGCGTCGTGCCCTCGTTGAGGAAGGCCTGGGCCTTGAGTGCCTCGTCGTGGGCAGGCTTGAGCTCCTTGTTCTTGCGAGCTTCCTTGTCCAGACGCGGGAGAGCCTTCTCCAAGGTCTGCATGTCGGCGATCACGAGCTCGGTCTCGATGACCTCGATGTCGGAGGCCGGGTCGACCTTGCCGTCGACGTGGATGACGTCGTCGTCGGCGAAGACGCGCACTACCTGGCAGATGGCGTCCGCTTCACGGATGTTGGCCAGGAACTTGTTGCCAAGGCCTGCGCCCTCGGACGCGCCCTTCACGATTCCCGCGATGTCGACGAACGACACGGTCGCGGGGAGGATGCGCTCGGAGCCGAAGATCTCGGCGAGCTTCTGCAGCCGCGGATCGGGCAGCTCGACCAGGCCGACGTTGGGTTCGATGGTCGCGAACGGGTAGTTCGCTGCCAACACGTCGTTGTTGGTCAGTGCATTGAAAAGGGTGGACTTGCCGACGTTGGGCAGTCCGACGATTCCGAGGGTAAGGCTCACGGTCTGTGGATTCTACGGCCTCGCGGCGACGTGACGGGTACTCGCCCCGCCGTCACGTCGCGGCAGGTGATCAGTTGTAGGTATACGAATCGACGGACGACACGATCGCAACCAGGAAGATGACGTAGAACGCGATGAACAGCACCCAGCAGATGACGGCTATGAGGAGCGAGATCTGCCCGAGCTTCTTCACTCGCTCGGATGCATACTGCGCGCCCTGGTGATCGCCCATCGCCCACTTCGGGTAGATGTCGTGGAGATGGTTGAACGCCGCGAACGCGATAGGCCAGAAGAACAGGATCGACGCGACGGCCCATCCCGCGTTGGACTTCGGCGGACCGTACTGGGGCGCCGCGTACGTGGGAGCGGCGCTGTACTGCTGGGGCGCGCTGTACTGCTGACCGGTCGGATACTGCTGCCCGGCTGAATACTGCGGGTCGGTCGGATACTGCTGGCCCGTCGCATACTCCTGGCCTGCTGAATATTGCTGCCCGGCTGAATACTGCTGGCCCGCCGGATACTGCTGCTCCTTCGGATCCTGCTGCTCCTTCGGATCCTGCGGGTCGGTCGGATACTGCGGTTCGGTCATCATTCCCCCAAAGAGTCGGATTCGGTTCTCTATCGCAGAACCTAGTGGAGACTTACCGCTGCCGTGTCACAGTGGGCGCCTACGCTCTCGAGGTGACTCGGATGCTGATCGTGCTCTTGATATGGATAGTGGGTCTCGGCACCGCCGCGCTCGCAATTGTCGCCTCGCCCGGATGGTGGGTGATCGCTGTCGTCACTCTCGCGCTGGCGGCGATGGGCACCTATGACCTCACTCAGAGGTCCCACAGCATCCTCCGTAACTATCCGGTCCTGGGGCACGCGCGATTCCTCCTTGAGAAGATTCGACCGGAGATCCAGCAGTACTTCGTCGAATCATCCACCGATGGAATGCCATTCGATCGCGAAACGCGAGATCTGGTTTACGAGCGTGCAAAGGGAACACTGGCGGAAGAGCCCTTCGGGACCGAGCGCGACGTCAATGCGATCGGCTACGAGTTCATGACGCATTCGATTCGCGCACGCACGGCCTCCGACACCGTTCCGCGAGTTCGCCTCGGCGGACGCGATTGCACGAAGCCGTACGACATCGCTCTCTTGAACGTCTCCGCGATGAGCTTCGGGTCGTTGTCCGCCAACGCAATCGAGGCCCTCAACGCCGGCGCAGCCAAAGGCGGCTTCGCCCACGACACCGGCGAAGGCGCGATCAGTCCGTATCACCGCAAACACGGCGGCGATCTGATCTGGGAAATCGCCTCGGGATACTTCGGATGCCGAACCGAGGACGGCCGATTCGATCCTGACCGTTTTGCCGAGCGTGCCGGCCTCGATCAGGTGAAGGCCATTTCGATCAAGCTCTCGCAAGGTGCGAAACCCGGGTTGGGTGGCGTGCTTCCCGGAGTCAAGGTCTCCCCCGAAATCGCTGAAACCCGCGGGGTACCCGTCGGCCAGACCGTGATTTCGCCACCCGCGCACACCGCGTTCAGCACCCCGGTCGAACTGGTCGATTTCATCGCGACCCTGCGAAAACTGTCGGGCGGCAAGCCGGTCGGGATGAAACTGTGTGTCGGCTCGCGTCGTGAATTCCTCGGAATCTGCAAGGCGATGATCGAACGCGGCATCACGCCGGACTTCATCATCGTCGACGGTTCCGAAGGCGGCACCGGCGCTGGTCCGGTGGAATTCGAGGACCACATGGGCATGCCGTTGACCGAAGGCCTGATGCTGGTGCACAACGCCTTGGTGGGAACTGGTCTGCGCCCTCTCGTGAAAATCGGCGCTTCCGGAAAGGTGGCGAGCGGTTCCGACATCGTCAAACGCATCATCCAGGGCGCAGACTTCACGATGGCTGCCCGCGCAATGATGTTCGCAGTGGGCTGCATTCAGGCCCAGATGTGCCACACCAACCGCTGCCCGGTCGGCGTTGCCACTCAGGATCCGGCACGCACCCGCGCACTCGACATCCCCGACAAGAGCGAGCGCGTCTACCGATTCCAGAAGGCAACCGTCGCCAGCGCGCAACAGATGATCGCGTCGATGGGCATCGATTCGTTCGACCAATTACAACCGGGAATGCTCAACCGCCGCGTCGACGGTCTCACCACCCGCACCTATGCCGACCTGTTCGACTGGCTGATGCCGGGTGAACTGCTCGACTCCCCGCCGCAGAGCTGGCTCACCGATTGGATCGACGCCGACGCTCACCGATTCTGACGTCGGTCGACTCCCGCGTTTCAGATCGCGCGGATTCACCCTTCTGGTCCTACAGTGACAGATGGCCCGCTGTGACGGCGGCCACACTGCACTAGTGGACGGAGTTCGACGATGAGCTTGACGACTGCGCCGGAACCAAATGTCGAGTACCTGAAAACCGATCCTGACCTGCCACCTGTCGGCGTCATCGACAAGACGCCCATTTCCACGACTGCGCGCGTCGTCTTCCTTGTTCTCGGACTGGTCGGCGCGGGCGCCTGGTACATGATTGCGATCGTCCGCGGTGAACACATCAGCGCCGTGTGGTTCGTGTTGGCCGCAATCTGTACCTACCTGATCGCCTACCGCTTCTATGCGCGGTTGATCGAACGCAAGATCGTCAAGCCCCGCGACGACGTCGCAACTCCCGCCGAGATCATGGAGAACGGCGCCGACTACATGCCGACCGACCGTCGGGTGCTGTTCGGTCACCACTTTGCGGCAATCGCCGGCGCGGGCCCACTGGTCGGGCCCGTCCTGGCCGCGCAGATGGGATATCTTCCGGGAACGATCTGGATCATCGTCGGCGTGGTGTTCGCCGGGGCCGTGCAGGACTTCATGGTCCTGTGGATCTCGTCGAAGCGCCGCGGGCGCAGCCTCGGACAGATGGCCCGCGAAGAACTCGGCCTCGTCGGCGGCGTCGCCGCATTGATCGGCGTGTTCGTCATCATGATCATCCTCATCGCGGTGCTCGGACTTGTTGTCGTCAACGCCCTCGCCGAGTCCCCGTGGGGAGTGTTCTCGATCGCGATGACCATCCCCATCGCACTGTTCATGGGCGTGTACCTGCGGTATCTGCGGCCGGGCAAGGTCTCCGAGGTTTCCTTGATCGGCGTCGTCCTGCTTCTCCTTGCCATCGTCTCCGGCGGCTGGGTTGCCGATACCGGTTGGGGCGCAGACTGGTTCACCCTCTCGAAGGTGACCATCGCGTGGCTGATGATCGCGTACGGATTCGCCGCATCGGTGCTGCCGGTCTGGCTGCTCCTGGCGCCGCGTGACTACCTGTCGACGTTCATGAAGGTCGGCACCATCGCACTGCTGGCCATCGGAATTCTGGTTGCACGGCCCGCCCTGAACATGCCGGCAGTGACGCCGTTCGCCTCCAACGGCGAAGGCCCGGCCTTTGCCGGTTCACTGTTCCCGTTCCTGTTCATCACCATTGCCTGTGGCGCACTCTCGGGATTCCACGCGCTGATCGCGTCCGGTACGACGCCGAAGCTGCTCGAGAAGGAAAGCCAGACCAAGATGATCGGGTACGGCGGCATGCTGACCGAATCGTTTGTCGCGATCATGGCTCTGGTCACCGCCTGCATCCTCGATCAGCACCTGTACTTCGCACTCAACGCTCCCGCGGCGCTCACCGGTGGAACACCGGAAACCGCAGCCGAATACGTCAACAATCTGCCCCTCGGCACTGCCCCCATCACACCGGACGTGCTGACTCAGGCAGCCGAGGCCGTCGGCGAAGAATCGATCATCTCGAGAACCGGCGGCGCCCCGACTCTCGCGTTCGGCATGTCCGAAGTGCTCAGCGACGTCTTCGGCGGTGACTCGCTGAAATCGTTCTGGTACCACTTCGCGATCATGTTCGAGGCTCTGTTCATCCTCACCACGATCGACGCCGGCACTCGCGTCGCTCGATTCATGCTCTCGGACTCGCTCGGCAACTTCGGCGGTCCGGCAAAGAAGTTCAAGGACCCGTCGTGGCGCATCGGTGCGTGGCTGTGCTCGCTGATCGTGGTCGCTGCGTGGGGCGCGATCCTGCTCATGGGTGTCACCGATCCCCTCGGCGGAATCAACACGCTCTTCCCGCTCTTCGGCATCGCCAACCAGCTACTGGCCGCGATCGCCCTGACGGTGGTCATGACGATCGTCATGAAGAAGGGCCTGTTCAAATGGGCCTGGATCCCCGGCGTGCCGTTGGTGTGGGACCTGGTCGTGACCATGACCGCGTCGTACCAGAAGATCTTCTCCGACAACCCCGCGATCGGTTACTGGGCTCAGCACAACGTGTTCAAGGATGCGAAGGCTGCAGGCGAGACGGCGCACGGTTCTGCGAAGACTCCGGAGGCCATCGATGCCGTCATTCGCAACACCTTCATCCAGGGCACGCTGTCGATCATCTTCGCGTCACTGGTGATCGTCGTGGTCATCGCCGGGATCATCGTATGTGCCAAGGCAATCCGAGCCGGCGGGCTGCCGACCACCGAGTCTCCGGAAGAACCGTCGAAGATCTTCGGACCCGCCAGCTTCATTCCGACGCCTGCGGAGAAGGAAATCCAGAAGGAATGGGACGAGCTCATCAAAGCCGGGAAGGTCCGTGCGCCCGGCGCCGCGCACGGAGGTGGGCACTGACCATGACCATGACGGCAAAACTCACCACAGCGTTCCGCGGAACGCTGTGGTGGGTTCGCTCGGTGATGGGTGATCTCGACTATCAGCGTTACGTCGAGCACACCCGACGCCACCACGCCGACTCACCGGTGATCAGCGAACGAGAGTTCTGGCGCCGCCGGCACGCAGCAGCAGACGCCAACCCAGG
The DNA here is from genome assembly GCF_011602025.1 of Rhodococcus sp. IC4_135. Lineage (NCBI taxonomy): Bacteria > Bacillati > Actinomycetota > Actinomycetes > Mycobacteriales > Nocardiaceae > Rhodococcus > Rhodococcus sp. IC4_135. The sequence goes on along the minus strand of NZ_JAAOLG010000018.1, from coordinate 111,987 downwards.
CGCCCGCTGCTGCTGAATCCCGCGCTTGGTGAATCTCCGTCAGGGGCAGGTGGCCTTCGCGAGTTCGTAAATGTGGCCGGCCTGCTCGTCGGTAGGCTTGTTGCCGTTGTTCTCGGCCAGGTCGGTGATCTTGGTCTTGACCTCCGCCTCGTCCGTGCCGTTGGCGACCTCGGTACACGTGGTCGTCAAGATCTCCTCGATGTCTGCGTCGTCGCGATTCTCCGCCAACGGCGCGTAAGCCCCACGGAACGTGGCGACGAACAGCGCCGTCTTGCCCTGATCGATGGCGTTGCCCGCGGACTGTTTCGCCGTCTCGAGCGCCTGTTGCCCGCTCGTGACTGCTTCGCTGATCTTGTTCTGCGCGTTGTCCTGATCCTCGGTGCTACACGCGGTGAGCCCGAGAACGACGATTGCTGCTGCCCCGACTGCTGCTGCGATTCTCATGACGGAAATGTTAGTCCGATCGGCATGCTTCGAAACACAGTATTGCAGCGCAACACACGAGTTATCGCACGCAGTCGTTACGATCAGCTCAGCTAGATCACCGGATTCGCACATCGGCGAGGAGATCCCTGCGCCGACGGAAAGGACGATCAGTGAGCGAGCAAGACAAGGGGACGTCCGCAGGGGTGCGCAAGCGCGACCGCGGCGAGATCATCGGGCAAGGGGGTATGTGGCTCGCAAAGTGGTCGTTGGTGTTGGCGTCGATTTCGCTGGGCGCCTGGATTTTCGGCTGGCTGATCGAAAAGCTCTGGGTCATCATCCTGCCGGTGGCTCTGGCTATCGTTGTCGCGACAGTCATGTGGCCGCCGACCCGCGGAATGATCAAGCGCGGTATGCCACCCGCCGCGGCAGCCGGCATCACCTTGGTGCTCTCGATCGGAATCTTGGCCGGCGTGATCGCAGGCATCGTTCCGTCAGTGGTCAGCCAGGCCCCCGAGCTCGCGAACAAGACCACCGAGGGCATCAACCAGGTTCAGGACTGGCTCCAGGGTCCGCCCCTGAACCTGAAGGACGACCAGATCGACAACGCCGTCCACGCCGTCATCACCAAGGTGCAGGAAAGTGGAACCGCCATCGCTTCAGGCGTTTTCAGCGGCGTGAGTACCGCGAGCTCCTTGTTGGTCACGCTCGGTTTGGTTCTGATTCTCGCCTTCTTCTTCATCAAGGACGGACCGCGGTTCATCCCCTGGCTGCACGCTGTCGGCGGCGGTCGCGCCGGTCGGCATCTCGAAGAGGTCCTCACCCGCATGTGGGACACGCTCGGTGGATTCATCAGGACACAAGCGCTGGTGAGCCTCATCGACGCGGTCTTCATCGGCGCCGGATTGCTGATCCTCGGCGTCCCACTGGCACCGGTGCTGGCAATTCTGACGTTCATCGGTGGCTTCATCCCGATCGTCGGCGCGTTTGTCGCCGGCGCCCTGGCCGTGTTGGTTGCGCTGGTGGCCAACGGTCTCACCACCGCCATCATCGTGCTGATCATCATCCTGGCGGTACAGCAGATCGAAGGAAACGTCCTTCAGCCAGTGCTGCAGAGCAAGTCGATGAAACTCCACGCCGTCATCGTGCTGCTTGCCGTGGCCGCCGGTAGCTCGCTGTACGGCATCGTCGGCGCCTTCCTCGCAGTGCCCGTCGCCGCGGTGGCAGCAGTTGTCATCCGGTACATCGGAGAGCAGATCGACGAGCGCGCAAGCGACAACGAGCCGATGCCCGCCGGCGACGCGTCGGACATCCTCGAAGTTCAAGACGACGACGACGACGCCGACGCCGAATCAGAGGTAGAGAACAAAAAGGCCTGATCAGCCTGCAATCACGTTCACCGAGGAGCCTGCACGTCCGCGAATGACGTGCAGGCGACTCGGGATTCGCTGCCTCATCTCGTCCACGTGACTGACGATGCCCACCACTCGTCCTCCGTCGCGAAGCTCGTCCAACACAGCCATCACCGAGTCGAGGGTGTCGGCGTCGAGAGTGCCGAATCCTTCGTCGATGAACATCGTGTCGAGAACGATTCCGCCGGACTCCGCCGCAACCACATCGGCGAGGCCGAGCGCCAAAGACAATGACGCCAGGAACGATTCACCACCGGAGAGCGTCTTCGCCGAGCGAACGACTCCCGTGAAGTCGTCGCGGATGTCGAGTCCCAGACCGCCGCGGCGACCCCGAGAACCTGCCTCGTCACTGTGCACGAACTCGTACCGTCCCCCGGACATCCGCTGCAGCCGAACCGATGCCGACACGGCGATCTCTTCCAACCGCGAAGCGAGCACATACGCTCGCAGCGACATCTTGCGACTGTTCTGACCTTTGCCTGCGATCACGTCGGCGAGGGCCGCGAGTTCGTCGTGCAGTTCCCGCTCGGGCGCAACCGCCTCGTATGCCTTCTCGAGTTGTCCGCTGAACCGTTCGAGATCCGACACACGGTTCTCGGCCAGGGATGCGGCTGCAACAGCCGAGTTCACCACCTCGGCGCATTGAACGGCGAGGCTGCGAGGACCCTCGACGTCGACTGTCTCGATTTCGCCCACCGCAACGACCTCGGGGTCGTCGAGGATGGTGCGACCGGCCACCTCGAGGTCACGCGCTTTGGCGAGTTCGGTTTCGATCGCCGCGATTCGGGCAGGCGATCTCACCCCTTCGATCGCAGCCTCGACCGAATCGAATCCGGCAGCGGCCGCCGCAGCGGCCAGTTTGGTCGACAGTTCCGCCGATCGCGCCTGCGCACGAACGGCCTCGTCACGCATCTCAGACGCCGCCGTGGCCGCGGAGGCAAGCCTGTCGAACCGCGAGCGCCGAGCAGCGATGGTCGAATCTTCTCCCACCGCAGCGACGATCGCCGCTCGAATCTGCTCGACCGTGGCCGACAGTGTCGTCATTCGCTCGGTCAGTGCCGCCAATTCGGCAGTCAGAGAAGCCGATTCCTGTTGCAGCTCGCCGTCACGCTCGTTGAGTTGCGCGAGCTTGTCGGCCAACACTCCAACCTGACCGGCAGAGTGTGTCGCCTCGTCGACGGCGCTCTGAGCCGCGGCGCGGAGCCTGTCGAGTTCTTCGACGTCTCCATCCCCGCCGCGGGCGATCACGCGGTCGATGTCACGGTCGACGGCTACCTGGCGGTCGACTACCTTGCTCAGGGCTTTCTCCGCTGCACGCTCGGCTGCGGACGCGGCTTCCAGATCGGGCTCGGTGACCGTGACGACGTCCGACTGCGCCAGGGCAGGGTGTTCACGCGAACCACACACCTGGCAAGGGTCACCGGGCGCGATTGAACTCGCCAACTCCGCCGCCACGCCTTCGATACGCTTCTGCACGAGATCGAGCCAGCGCCCGCGAGCACTCTGATGGACGTCGCGCGCATCCAACACCTGCACACGAATCTTCTCGGCTTGCGCACGCAGAGAGACGATTTCATGGGCCGCCGTCGCAGCATCCGACGCTCTTACGAGTGCCGCCTCGAGGCCGGGCAGAGTGGCATGCGCGCGTTGCGCGTCGTCCAATCTTCGGCCGGCCGCGCGTACCAGTTCTGGCAGTTCGGTGCGTTCAACCGCGATGGCATCAATGCGCTCGGACAAGGCGTCTCGCCGAACTCCGAGTTTTTCGACCTCGGCTTCCGCCGCATCGGCTCTGCGAGCGTCCTCCGCCATCGCGTCGAGACGAACGATCTCGTCACGCCAGGTCCGGATCCGAGTTACGACGCGTTGACGCTCATCGTCGGTGGGTGGCCACACTCCCGGCTCGAAAATCTCCGGCCCGCCCGTTGCCGAGTAGGTCGACATCGCGGTGTTCATCGATTCGAGCGATGCGACAAGACCCACGCGGGCAGTCTCTACATCGTCGGCGACAGCAGCTACCTGCACAGCCCGCCTGGCGGTCTCGAGTTCGGCGGCGATCGCAGACCGGTGCGCGGCGCCGGAGTTGAAGGCTGCGAGTTCAGCAGTTGCACGATTACGGCGAGCGAGCAGCTCTGCGGTTCGCTGCGCCGCTGCGAGCATCCGATTAGCCTCGGCTGCTGCATCTTTGGCGGTCACCATCTCGGCGAGACTTGCATCGCGGGTGTCCTGAGCCTCGGCGAGGAGTTTGCGCGACCATTCCAGTGGGTGTGCCTCGGCGCCCACCTCCAGCCCAGCGGCTGTCTCGACCTTGGCGAGCAGCAGACGCACGGATTGCTCTCTGGCGGCGAGCGCGGTAGCACTTGCCTTTCGTTTGGCGTCGAACCATGCCTCCACGGAGACAAAACGCTTGGTGTCGAACAGACGCTCGAGCAGCTTGCCTCGCTCGTCGCTTTCGGCGCGCAGAAATTTGGCGAACTCACCCTGCGGCAAGAGCACCACCTGGAAGAACTGATCAGCACTCATGCCCATGAGACGGTTGATCTCGTCACCGATGTCAGGGATGCGCGAAAGATTCTCGCCGCGGCCGTCCAACCACGTCAGCGTGGCCTTGGCATTCTCGGTAATCGAACCGGTCCCGCGCTTCTTCGGGCGCGAATACTCCGGACTGCGAACGAGTTTGATTCGGCGACCACTGATGGTCGCCTCCAGTTCCACGCGCGGCACCGAACCGGCCGGCGCGTGATCCGACAGCAATCGCTTGCCCTCGTTGCGCGCGCCCGGCACCCGCCCGTACAGGGCGAACGCAACCGCGTCGAGAATCGTGGTCTTTCCTGCCCCGGTGTCGCCGTGAAGAAGGAACAACCCGTCTGCACCCAAACGGTCGAAGTCGACTTCGACCGTGTCGGCAAAGGGCCCGAAACAGCTGATTTCGAGTTTGTGCAGTCTCACGCGGTTTCACCCAGTTCTACCGTGGACTCCTCGGCGCGCGCGGCAGCGCTGAGCGCTTCGGTCATCAACGAGACCTCACGCTCGGACGGGTCACTACGCACTGCCGAGACAAAGCCGCGGGCGATCTCCATGTCGGTTCGACCCCGTACCGCGTCGCGGTACTTGAGATCCGATTGTCCTTCCGGCCTTTGCCATTCGAGATGAACGGCAAACGGGAAACGGGCTTGAAGTTGCCTCATGGCATCGACCGGACGGACCGGGTCGGTGAGCAATGCGGAGACATAGCACTGCTCGGAATCGGCATATTTCGACTCGGTGAGTAGTTCGTCGAGTGTCCCCACTACCTGGCTCAGCCCCCGAATGACCGGGAGATCCAGGCGCTGCACCGACGACAGGCCGGCTGCGTCGAGTTCGATCAGCAGCGCCGCCTTACGGTGGCTGCGCTCACCGAACGAATACGGCAACGGTGAGCCTGAGTATCGAACACTCTCCGAGAGCATCTGCGGAGAATGCAGGTGTCCGAGGGCGACATAATCGACGCCGTCGAACTCGCCCACCGCGACGGTCTCCACTCCGCCGACCGAGATGGAGCGTTCCGATTCAGAGGCCTCACCGCCCACCACGAAGGCATGGGCGAGCAATACCGATCGAGTCGACGGGTCGGCAGCCGTTCGCTCGGCGAGATCTCGCCGAACACGCGACATGGCCGCTCCGAGGATGTCGGAATGAGTACGAGCCCGGGGCACGTCCAACTCGACGCGCGTGATCTCCGGCTCGAGATACGGAATCCCGTAAAACGCGACCGGCCCGAACTGATCGCTCAGCATCACCGGAGTACCGATCTGGCCGACGCGGGTGATCAGGTGCAATCCGCCGGCAGCGGCGAAGGATGCCCCGGCCCCGAGCCGCACCGCTGAATCGTGGTTGCCCGACGTGGCGACGATGACCGCTCCGGCAGCCCGGATCGCCTCGAAGCCTCGATTACACACCGTGACCGCGTCGGAACTGGGAATGGAGCGGTCGTAGATGTCGCCGGGCACGACCACGACGTCGACACCGTGTTCGCGGACGGAATCCGCGATGGACCCGAGCACACTCGCCTGATCGGCCAACAGATCGACGCCGTGAAAGGTGCGACCTATGTGCCAATCGGAGGTGTGCAGAATCTTCATGAATCCGACGGTAGAGCAGCCCACCGACACCACCGATCTCCCACGCTGACGGCTCCGGCGGTGTGCCCCAACCCACGAGCGTCCGGTGACCCTGCACACAATCCGTCCGGTTCGTTTGGCGAAGAACCCGAAACCATCGCGCCATCGCGTCGATAAATGCGCCAGCCACGACCCGCACAAACACGGCCGACAACGCAAGAACCGCTAATGTCGTTATGTGTCTGCAACCCAACGTGCTCGCTCCGGGGTACCGCTGGACAAGCGATCGCTCATCGTGACCGTCCCCGGCCTGCCCTGGTGGGGAGTGATCCTGCTTGCTGCCGGTGTCACCGCCGTCGGCGTACTGATCGATGCCACCGGAGGCGGCGGAGAGCTCACCGCGGTGTTCTCGACGTTCTACTTCCTTGGCTGTCTCTTCGCTGTGGTTGCCGCTTCGAACAAGGCTCTCTTCACCGCGATGGCCCAACCGCCGTTGCTGCTCTTCGCTGCGGTGCCGATCGGGCACACGCTCATCGGCAAGGACAACAGCACCGCACTGCGCGACATCGCGATCAACATCGCGTACCCGTTGGTCAACCGCTTTCCGATCATGCTGGCAGCAACCGTCGTCGTGCTGATCATCGGCGGTTTCCGGTACTTCCTGCTCAATCAGCGTCCCACCGGGCCTGCGCGCTCGACCCGCTCCCGCCGCTCGGCGGCCGCCACTCGTGACTCCTCTGCGGCTGCAACGCGAGAACAATCCGCACCCGAGACCGGGCGTCGCCGCAGAGTCTCGGACGCACCCGTCCCCGGGCCCCCGCGCCGCCGCGCCCCCGAAGTGGACGAACAGCCTGCCTACCGAAGCGCTCCCCGGCGCGAACCGATCGAAGACGAGCGCCCTCTGCCGCCCCGGAGAAGCCCAGTGCCACCCAGGGTCGATCGCACACACCAACCGCCAACGCGTCGCCCTCAGCCGGACAGTCGGCCGGTGGCAGACGACGACTACCCGTCGTACGGTCGCCGCCGGGCGCCCGAGCCCACTCCGTCGCCCAGGCGTGAGGAGCGGATGGAGCCCTTCTTCGCTTCGGGTGACGACGTATCGCCGCCGCTGCCCCCGCGCCGCCGCCCACCCGGAGTCGATCTTCCGGCGTATCCGCCGCCGCGAGTTCGGTATCGCGATCGCGAAGAGCCCTGACAGACGAGCCCGGTACCAAAAAAATGCGGGGCACCTTCCAGATGGAAGGTGCCCCGCATTTTTTGTGCTGTTCTAGGACGTGCGCGCTGCCCGCAATTCGCGGGGAAGAGCGAACACCAGAGTCTCGTTGGCTGTGGTGACGGGCTGAACGTCGTTGTATCCGTGCTCGGCCAGAAGCTCGATCACGCCACGCACGAGCACCTCGGGTACTGATGCACCTGACGTGATGCCCACTGTCTGGACACCCTCGAGCCACGCGAGATCGACCTCACGGGCGTAGTCGACCAGGTACGACGCGGCAGCGCCCGCTCCGAGCGCGACCTCGACCAGGCGAACCGAGTTGGACGAGTTCCGTGAACCCACCACGATCACGAGGTCGCACTCGGGGGCCATCGCCTTGACCGCGACCTGACGGTTCTGCGTGGCGTAGCAAATGTCGTCGGACGGCGGGTCCTGAAGATTGGGGAAGCGCTCGCGCAGGCGTGCGACGGTCTGCATCGTCTCGTCGACGCTCAGTGTGGTCTGGGAAAGCCAGATGACCTTCGACTCGTCGCGCACCGTGACCGCGTCGACCGAATCCGGGCCGTCGACGATGGTGACGTGATCGGGAGCCTCACCTGCGGTGCCCTCGACCTCCTCGTGGCCTTCGTGGCCGATGAGCAGAATGTCGTAATCGTCGCGAGCGAATCGCTTTGCTTCCTGGTGCACCTTCGTGACCAGGGGGCACGTCGCGTCGATCGTGCGCAGGTTCCGCTCGGCAGCCGAATCGTGGACGGCCGGAGACACACCGTGTGCCGAGAACACGAGGAGTGATCCTTCGGGAACCTCGTCGGTTTCGTCGACGAAGATCACGCCTTGATCTTCGAGCGTCTCGACGACGTGGCGATTGTGGACGATCTCCTTACGCACGTAGATGGGTGCGCCGTGCTTCTCGAGCGCCTTCTCGACGGTCTCGACCGCACGGTCGACGCCGGCGCAGTAGCCGCGAGGCTCGGCGAGGAGCACACGCTTGGCGCTGCCCTTGCGGGTGGACGGCGAATCAGCCGAGTGCGCGATACCGAGATTGAGAGGAACAGCCGAAGACATGTGACCAGCCTACTGGCACGTCGAACGTGAGACACTCCGGCAAACGTGAACACCTCGGTTCAGTGCCTTGATCGACGTTTCTCAGCACCCCGATCGACGGTTGCGAAGTGAACGAGTCCGGCCGTCACAGGCAAGTCGGCTACCGATTGTCGGTGCTTTGCGGCAAGCTGTGGGAATGATCCGACCACCGTTCGTGGCGCGCGTTGCCGCGGGACTCGCTGTCACCGCGATGGAAGAGGCAAGGAAGTTGCCCACCACCGCTGTCGCCCTGCCGATGACCGCCGTGAGCCAGATGCTGCAGACAAGCATGCGCGTGCAGCAGTCGATCACCTCGCTGGCGATCAAGGGCGATCAGGCATTTGCACTGATCAACTGGTCTTCCGAGGACGAACAGCCCGAGTGGGCGGTCTTCGACGACGACGTCGACGCTCCCGCGGACTCGGCACCTTCCACCGGATCGACCACCGCTGACACCCCGACCAACGCCGGACGCTTCGCGCTCTACTCGCTCGAGCCGACTGCCCCCATCGAGGAGCCCGCACCCGTCGCCGAGTCCGAATCCACGGCAGCTACGACGGACAAGCCTGCCGAAGAGCCCGAGATCGTCACAGAACTCGACTACCCCAACCTCACACTCGCACAGCTCCGTGCGCGCATCCGGACGCTCAGCATCGACGAGCTGACCGCCGTCCTGGACTACGAGAATGCGACGCTCGCCCGCGCACCGTTCCAGACCATGCTCACCAACCGCATCACCACAGCCAAGGCAAAGTGACTTCCGCAACGCCCCCCGCTTCATCGCAGCGATCGTCCGGCGCCAGCAGCGCTGAACAGCCGTGGCCGGTCCGCACGGTTTCCGCCAAGGTCGCCGGCTGGATCGATCGACTCGGCAGCATCTGGGTCGAAGGTCAGATCACCCAGATCAATGCACGCCCCGGCACCCGAACGGCCTTTCTCGTTCTGCGTGATCCGTCGGCAGACATGTCGCTGTCGATCACATGCTCACCGCAGTTGTTGCACAACTCTCCGGTGCCGTTGACCGAGGGCTCGCGTGTCGTGATGTTCGGCAAGCTCTCGTTCTACACCGGACGTGGAACGGTGTCGTTGCGTGTCACCGAGATTCGCGCCGTGGGTATCGGTGAACTCCTGGCCCGCATCGAGAGACTGCGTGCCTTGCTCGCCGCCGAGGGCTTGTTCGATCCGAGACTCAAACGGCCGCTTCCGTTTCTGCCCGGCACGATCGGCCTGATCACGGGCCGAGCGAGTGCGGCCGAGAAGGATGTCGTCTCGGTCGCCCATCGTCGTTGGCCTGCCGTGGCGATCGCGGTGCGTAACACCGCGGTTCAGGGCCCGACTGCCGTTCCCCAGATCATCGAAGCGCTGAAGGAACTCGACGCCAACCCGGTAGTCGACGTCATCATCCTCGCTCGCGGCGGCGGTAGCGTCGAGGATCTTCTGCCGTTCTCCGACGAAGCACTGTGCCGCGCCATCGTGGCCTGCACGACGCCGATCGTCAGTGCCATCGGCCACGAGCCGGACAGCCCGCTCAGTGACCACGTCGCCGACCTGCGCGCAGCCACACCCACCGACGCGGCCAAGCGCGTCGTACCCGACGCGGTTGCGGAAGCTGCTCTGGTTGCGGATCTTCGTGACCGCAGCGCTGCGGCACTGCGCAGCTGGGTCAAGCGTGAGTCTCATCTGATCGAACAGTTGCGCACTCGACCGGTCATGGCATCACCGCTGCTCGCGGTGGATCGCCGCGCCGAAGAGGTCGAACGGCTCCAAGCCGCCGGACGACGCGATGTGACTCGGTTGATCGACTCCGAGTCCCGAACGATCGAGCATCTGCGCGCCCGGCTCACCACGCTGGGCCCCGCCGCGACGCTGGCCCGCGGATACGCAGTCGTGCAACGTGTTGTCGCCGACGGCGATCCGGAGGTTCTGCGCTCGGTCGAGGACGCGCCACCCGGTACCCAGATTCGAGTTCGACTTGCAGACGGCGCCGTTCGCGCCGCAGTGATGGGAAGAGAAAAATGAGCAACGCCACCGATACCGACATCAACGAGCTCGGCTACGAAGCCGCCCGCGACGAACTGGTGAGCGTCGTGAAGATTCTCGAACAGGGCGGTCTGGACCTCGACGCGTCACTCTCATTGTGGGAGCGAGGCGAAGCGTTGGCCAAGCGCTGTGAGGAGCATTTGGCGGGCGCCAGGGCCCGCGTCGAAAAGGCTCTGGCCGAAGCGGACGAATAACGTCCGCTCCGACCGCAGAACCTATGGCGTGATCGGCTGCGCTGCGCCGACCTTCTCGGCAAGAATCCGGAACTCTTCCGGCGTCGCCGCGCCCGTGAGCAACAGGCGAACGTCCCCGACGTCGGTGACCCAGATCGACTCGACGCCTTCGCCGCCGAAGACGTTCCACGTATCGGCACCGACGGTCTCGACTCCGGTCGCGAATCGCTGTCCACCGGCAACGTGTGACACCAACGGGAATTCCTCGGCGTTGCTCTGTGTCAGCTGGATGTAGCGACCACTGGTCGTGATGAATCCCACAGTGCTCGAATCTCCTCCGCCGTCGCCGGAGATGATTTTGCGACTGCCGGAGTTCGGCGTCCACCCGTCCGGAACACCGGGATTACGGATGGGAAATCCGAGTTCCTTCGCGTCGTAGTTCAGAGCTGCGTCCACGTCGACGCTCGGGATAGGCCCCTGCGTCGGGCCGCCAGGACTGAACGTGCACTGGCTGGCGATGCCCGCAATGATGATGCAGAACAGCACCAACGGTACGAGAGACCAGACCATGTCTTTGTTGTCTTCGAGAATGCGGGGTTTCTTCGATGCCACACCCCCAGTATCCAGGTACTCCGCAGTAGATACGATTCCCGGTCCCCCTCGAGCGAGACAAAACGTCTCTGCGGCGACCCGACAGCGCACGTAGCCGCTCCCATCTGGGACAATGACGCCTGAAGAAACCACTGCGTCGACACACCCCGTCGACCGCGACCGCGCCAGGAGGCACCGCACATGACGGCCAGCAGCACTCATCGTGAGACCCCGGACCGTAACCTCGCACTCGAATTGGTCCGAGTCACCGAAGCCGGTGCTATGGCTGCCGGCCGCTGGGTAGGCCGCGGCGACAAGGAAGGCGGCGACGGAGCAGCCGTCGACGCAATGCGTCAGCTCGTCTCCTCGGTCTCGATGCGCGGCATCGTCGTCATCGGTGAAGGCGAGAAGGACGAAGCGCCGATGCTGTTCAACGGCGAAGAGGTCGGAAACGGCGACGGCCCCGACTGTGACTTCGCCGTCGACCCGGTCGACGGCACCACCTTGATGTCCAAGGGCATGCCCAACGCCATCTCTGTTCTGGCTGTTGCCGAGCGCGGCGCGATGTTCGACCCGTCGGCCGTGTTCTACATGGAGAAGATCGCCGTCGGGCCGGATGCCGCAGACGTCATCGACATCAGCGCGCCGATCGCCGAGAACATCAAGCGCGTGGCCAAGGTCAAGAAGGCGTCGGTCTCCGACATCACGATCTGCATCCTGGACCGCCCGCGTCACAACCAGCTGATCCAGGACGTGCGCGACACCGGCGCTCGTATCCGTCTGATCTCCGACGGTGACGTTGCCGGCGCGATCGCCGCAGCGCGTCCGGAGTCCGGCACCGACATGCTCGTGGGCATCGGCGGAACGCCCGAGGGCATCATCGCCGCAGCGGCCATGCGCTGCATGGGTGGATCGCTGCAGGGCAAGCTCGCTCCCACCGACGACGAAGAGCGTCAGAAGGCCATCGACGCCGGTCACGATCTCGATCGGATCCTGACCACCGAAGATCTCGTCTCGGGCGAGAACGTCTTCTTCTGCGCCACCGGCGTCACCGACGGTGACCTCCTGCGCGGCGTCCGCTACTACGGCGGCGGCGCCAGCACGCAGTCCATCGTGATGCGTAGCAAGTCCGGCACCGTTCGCATGATCGACGCGTACCACCGTCTCGAGAAGCTGCGCGAGTACAGCTCCGTCGACTTCGACGGCGAAGAGGGCGCGGTTCCCCCGACGTTCTGATGGGCTCCGCCCCGTGAGTGGTTAGGGAGTCCCTGCACTCCTTAACCGCTCACGGGGGACGTAGTCCCCTACCCGCCCTCCAAAAGTGGCAATGTGGAGCCATGACGGAGAGCAACGATCAAGAGTTCCGAATCGAACACGACACCATGGGCGAAGTTCGGGTGCCCATCGACGCACTGTGGCGAGCACAGACCCAGCGTGCAGTCGAGAACTTCCCGATCAGCGGGCGCCCGCTCGAGCGCACCCAGATCCGCGCAATGGGCTTGCTGAAAGCTGCGTGCGCGCAGGTCAACAAGGACCTCGGACTGCTCGACGCGGACAAGGCCGACGCAATCATCGCCGCCGCGAACGAGATCGCCGAAGGCAAGCACGACGATCAGTTTCCCATCGACGTCTTCCAGACCGGTTCCGGTACCAGCTCGAACATGAACGCCAACGAGGTCATCGCGTCCATCGCGAAGGCCGCCGGCGTGGACGTGCATCCGAACGATCACGTCAACATGTCGCAGTCCTCGAACGACACGTTCCCCACCGCCACTCACGTCGCAGCTACCGAGGCAGCAGTCACCGATCTTGTTCCGGCACTGGAACATCTGCATGCTGCGCTTGCCACGAAGGCGACCGAGTGGAAGACCGTCGTCAAGTCCGGACGCACTCACTTGATGGATGCTGTGCCGGTCACACTCGGTCAGGAGTTCGGCGGTTACGCACGTCAGATCGAGGCCGGCATCGAGCGCGTCAACGCAACACTCCCCCGCCTGGGCGAGCTTCCTATCGGCGGAACCGCAGTCGGCACCGGCCTCAATGCTCCGGATGGATTCGGCCCCAAAGTTGTTGCCGAGCTGGTCAAGTCGACAGGCGTCGACGCCCTGACTCCGGCGAAGAACAGCTTCGAAGCGCAGGCCGCGCGTGACGGACTGGTCGAGGCATCGGGCGCGCTGCGCACCATCGCCGTCTCACTGACGAAGATTGCCAACGACATTCGGTGGATGGGATCGGGTCCGCTGACCGGGCTCGGCGAGATCGCACTCCCCGATCTGCAGCCGGGTAGCTCGATCATGCCGGGCAAGGTCAACCCCGTCCTGCCGGAGGCAACCACTCAGGTTGCGGCGCAGGTGATCGGTAACGACGCCGCGATCGCGTGGGGCGGCGCTGCCGGAGCATTCGAACTCAACGTCTACATCCCGGTCATGGCGCGCAACCTGCTGGAGTCGTTCACCTTGCTGGCCAACGTCTCTCGACTGTTCGCGGACAAGTGCGTCAGCGGCCTGGTCGCGCACGAGGAGCACCTCAAGACGCTCGCCGAATCGTCGCCGTCGATCGTGACGCCCCTCAACTCGGCGATCGGTTACGAGGAAGCCGCAGCTGTGGCGAAGCAGGCACTGAAGGAGAAGAAGACGATCCGCCAGGTCGTCATCGAGCGCGGACTCGTGCCCGACAAGCTGAGCGAGGAAGAACTCGACAAGCGTCTCGACGTTCTGGCAATGGCGAAGGTCAAGGACTGAACAAATAAAAGGGGTGGCGGTTTCCACGTCGGAAACCGCCACCCTTTTCGCTAGGCCGTGGTGGTTGCCCGCCACTCGTCGGTGCGGTCGGGGCTCGCCTCGGCCAATGCCTTCAGTGTCGCTTCGCGATCGAAGTCCTTGCCGTACACGGGAGTTCCGGGCTGCTGACGCCAGGAGTCGTCGATCGTTCCCGCATCGACGGGATCGAAGCCCAACTGGTTGATCAGATCGAAGACGACCTGCTTGTTCGCGTCGTCGTCGCCGGCGACGGGTAGCGCAATGCGCCCCTCTGCACCTTCGGGAAGCCCCTTCTCGAGGAGATGCTTCCACCAGATTCCGTTGAACGCCTTGAATACCGGCACACCCAGGTGCTCCTGCACCCATCCGCTTTCGGTCTGTCCGTCCTCGATGGCGGAGATCAGACCGTCACGCTGCTGCGGGTAGTAATTGTTGGTCTCGATGACCGGGGCACCGGCGACCGCACCGCTGAGGATCCCCGCCGGCAGATCAACCACGTTCTTCTGCGGAATGCTCACGATGACCAACTCGGCACCCTCGGCGGCCTCGGTGCTGCGGACTGCCTTCGCGCCCGTCTCCGCTTCCAGTTCTGCAAGCGTGTCCGGTGTCCGCGAGTTCGAGACGCGCACGTCGTGACCGAGCGCAGCGAGCCTACGTGTGAGCGTGCCACCGATCTGACCGGCTCCGATGATTCCGATGCGCATGACCCTGCTCCTTCGTCGTGTGCAGTGGCGATCGCGCCACCGCTGCATTCGTCAACGACGAGGACGCACCGGGTCATTCCGTACCGACCATTTCAACTCCCGTTGATTCAATCGATTGACGTATCGAGTGCGAGTCTGATGCGAACGCTGACCGGATCGGTCTGCAATCCGCGAAAGGCAGAGGCCGTCAGTGCCGATCTGATCTTCCCCGACGCAAATGTCTTCACCCTCGCCGGGACGTCGTCGTCAGGCATGATCTCGGCCTGCCCGTCGATCCACTCGCCGCGGCGACGGATCCGAACCTTCGGCGTCGCAGAGATATTGGCACCCCAACCTGTGTCGATGCCATGCTGCGCAATGACCCACGCCTCGTCGCCGTCGTAGGTGATCGCGACGGGCACTCGGCGGGTCAGACCGGTTCTGCGTCCGACCGTCTCGATCTCGGTCATCAACGACGGCATCATGCCGATCCGATTCAATCCGGTGACCAGCGGATTGGCGAAATACTTCCCGACTGCAACTTCGATTCTTCTTTTTCGTGCAACTGACGTCGGTACCGGCATGTCGTTTCCTCTCCTCCGGAGCTGACACTCTCTCAGCAACAGCTCTATATCGCACGATATAACCACTGATCGCGGAGTTCTGCCACCAAGAATCTCTATCGATACCCACCACCTGCATACAACACTTGACTGTGTCTGTCGGTTACATCTAGTCTCAGATTCGTTCCTATACCGATCGACATACTGGGAGGCAGAGATGAACGCACCTCGAGACGCCTCGTCGCCATGACCGGCCCGCAGACGCGTTGTCCGATCGCCGCAGCGCGCCGCAAGTGGGGAGCACCAAAAGAATCAGCAGCACCAGATGAATCGAACCGCACCGTGATTGCATACGATGACGGGATGGCCGACTCCGATTCCCGCACTCTGATGCTGGTCGGCGCCATCAACGCCTTCCGCGAACACGGGATCGCCACGACCTCGCTCACAGAGATCGTCGAACGGTCCGGGGCGCCCCGCGGGTCGGTCTACCACTACTTCCCCGAAGGCAAAGGACAGTTGGCCGGTGAGGCCGTCGCGTACTTCGGCCGGGGCATCAGCGCAGCCATCAGTTCGATGATCGCTCAGTCTTCCCCACCGGAGATCATCGACGCAGTTGTCACGATTTTCCGAAACAGCTTGGTGGAGAGCAATTTCACGTCCTCCTGTCCGGTCGCGGCCGCGGCCGTCGAGGGCTCGTCGACACCGGCCGCGCTAATTGCAGCCGGCGAATCCTTCACTTCGTGGGAATCGCTTCTCACATCGTTCTTCTGGCAGCAGGGACAGCCGTCCGAGACTGCAGCACAGTGGGCAACCGTCGTGATCGCGTCGATCGAAGGCGCAACCCTGATGGCAAAAGCCCAGCACACCACAGCGCCTCTCGATCGCATCGGCGCTCACCTCAAGGCACTGGTCTCAGCCCCGAGCTGACTGACCACCTACTTCCAACCGCTGCTGCCGTTCGCGCAGGAGCAGAGATGGCGTACAAACATGTCTCACACACTTGCACCGGCGCCCTCGGCGCCCATGATGACCAAGTCCCGTTTATTCGCTGCGCTGATCTTCATCTGCCTCGCCGAACTCCTTGTCGTGCTGGACAACACAGTGGTCAACGTCGCGCTGCCGACGATGAGCGTCGACCTGTTCGCCAGCGTCAGCGACCTGCAATGGATCGTCGACGCGTACACGTTGACCTTCGCCGGGTTCCTACTCACTTTCGGCCACTTGGGTGACCGCTTCGGACGCCGCCGAGTGATGATCATCGGTCTGATCGGCGTCGGCGCGATGTCGCTCGTCGGCGCTTTGGCTTCCAACCTCGAACAGGTGATCATGGCGCGCGCTGCCATGGGTGTCTTTGCCGCGGCAGTCTTTCCGGCAACTCTGGCCATGATCACCAACATCTTCACCGACGCCAGAGAACGGGCCATCGCCATCGCGGCCTGGACCGCAATGGCCGGCTTCGCGATTGCCATCGGCCCGACGGCGGGCGGCTGGCTTCTCGAGCACTTCTCCTGGCACTCGGTGTTCTGGATGAACGTTCCGGCAGCGTTGTTGGTCATCGTCGGTGTGCTGCTGGTTGTTCCGGAATCGAAGGCGCTCCACGTCGGCCGATTCGATTTCGTCGGAACAATCTTGTCGCTCCTCGGCATCGTCATTCTGGTGTGGACCATCATCGACGCACCACATCGTGGATGGGTGTCGACGTTCAGCATCACGGGATACCTCTCCGCGACAGTGCTGTTGGGCGCATTCGTCTTCTGGGAACTGCGCACCGATGCACCGATCCTGAACATGAACCTCTTTCGGATCCGACGTTTTTCGTTCCCCGCCTTGGCAATTGCGGTGAGTTACTTCAGCATGTTCGGATTCTTGTTCCTGATCACACAGTACTTCCAGGGAGTCCGGGAGTACTCGCCGCTCGAATTCGGCATCCACTCTTTGCCTTTCGCTGCAGCTGTTGCCGTGGGCGCCCCAGTCGCCACCTTGGCGGCACAGAAACTCGGCACGACCGCAGTGATGGTGTTCGGCCTCCTCGTCCTCAGCGGCGGGATGTTCCTGGCGGGTCGGACGACCGTCGAGACGCCCTACCTCGGACCCGTCGTGATCTCGATGGTGCTCATGGGTCTTGGCCTCGCAATTGTCCAGGGACCGGCAACCGACTCCATCATGTCCTCGGTGCCCCTCGACGAAGCCGGCGCAGGTTCGGCAGTCAACGACACGACGCGTGAGCTGGGCGGGACCCTGGGCGTCGCCGTCATCGGCTCGATCGTCGCCTCGTACTACACGTCCAAGGTGGCTCCGATCGTCGACGCTATTCCCGACGCCGTGATGTCGGCACAGGAGAAGGGCTTCGCTCGGGAGTCCGTGCTCAGCGTCATCGAGATCCGCTCCCGCGACATCAGTCCGCTCTTCGAGCAGCAGAAGGACAGTCTGATCTACACGATGAAGACTGCATGCCTGGAAGGCTTCGCCATCGCGTCGTACTTCACGGTCGGCGCGGCACTGATCACCGCTCTGCTGGTCGCGTTGTTGCTTCCCTGGAAGCCGGTCACGGAAGGCTCCATTCTCGGCAGTCTGACAACCAAGACCCCGAAGTAGTTACAAGGTTTCCCGATTTGTCCCACTATCAGCCCACGATTCCCGATACTGGATTGACCGAGTGGTACCGACGACAGCCCTGCTAGGGAGAATCTCGTGTCCATCACCAGTAGAAACAGCTCGCTTCTGTCGGCAGCGGCGGTTCCGGTAGTACTGACAGTCGCCCTGCTCGCCGGATGCTCGTCCGATTCAGACACCACCTCAGCGCCCGGGCCGGTCGTCAGCGACGCCAGCCCGGGTCTGGACGCCGGGGTGCCGATCCCGGACGGGCAAATCGACGACGCGGTCGGGAAGCTCGACGGCCTCGCGAACGATCTCATGGCAAGTTCCGGTGTTCCCGGCATGGCTGTGGCCGTGGTGCACGGAGGTAAGACTGTGTATGCAAAGGGATTCGGGGTTCGCGAGTTGGGTAAGAGCGCCACCGTCGATGCGGACACCGTGTTCCAACTGGCGTCGGTGTCGAAATCGGTAGGGGCCACGGTGGTCGCCCACGAAGTCGGAATCGGGACCGTCGACTGGGACACTCCGGTGATCTCGAAACTTCCGGGGTTTACGCTTGCCGATCCGTGGGTGACCGACCACCTCACGATCTCCGATCTCTACACGCATCGGTCGGGATTACCGGACCACGCCGGCGACGGGCTGGAGGACCTGGGCTACAACCGGGGCCAGGTGCTCGAGAAACTTCGCCAGCTACCGCTCAATCCGTTCCGAATCACATACGAGTACACGAACTTCGGCGTCACAGCCGGCGCGGAGGCCGTTGCCGCTGCGGCGGGCACCGATTGGGAAACGCTGTCGCAGAACACGATCTACGGTCCGCTCGGTATGACGTCGACGTCTTCGCGGTTCGCCGATTACCAAGCCCGAGAAAATCGAACAGTGGGCCACATTCTCGAAGACGGAAAGTACGAGGTAGGGCCGGTTCGGGACGCCGACGCCCAATCCCCCGCCGGTGGAGTCAGCTCCTCGGCGAACGACATGGCCAAGTGGTTGGACATGGTGCTGTCGGGTGGTCAGTATCAGGGGCAGCAGATCGTTCAGACAGATGCGCTCGTGCCCGCGGTCAACCCGGAGATCGTCTCGCGCCACGCGCAGGAAATCGGGGAACGCTCCGGCTTCTACGGCTACGGGTTCAACGTTTCCGACAGCGCCGCGGGCCGTGTCACCGCCAGCCATTCCGGCGCCTTCCTGGTCGGAGCCGGGACGAATTTCGTGACGATTCCCTCCGCTGACGTCGGCATCGTCGTTCTGACCAACGGCACGCCCACCGGCGTCGCGGAGACCTTGACCGCCGAGTTCGCCGACCTGGTGCAGTTCGGAAAGATCACCCGCGAGTGGCGCCCGCTCTACGAAGCGTCGTTTGCCTCACAAGCCGATCCCGAGGGCGAACTTGCCGGGAAGACACCGCCGGCCTCCCCCGCTCCTGCACCACCGACAAACCAATTGACCGGCGACTACGGCAACCCGTACTGGGGTCCCGCACTCGTGACGCAGCAGAACGGTGCGCTGACCTTGACCATGGGTCCCGCGGCCGTGACGTACCCGCTGACCCACTGGGACGGAAACACCTTCACGTTCTCGCTCAGCGGCGAGAACGCACCGGCCGGGACGGTCTCGAAGGCCACCTTCGACGGAAACTCGCTAACCTTGGAGTACTTCGATCACGATCATCTCGGTACCTTCATCCGGGCAACACCGGCCGAATAATCAGCCAAGGACACCCCATGAGTAGTTCGACAGCCACGGTGAACGCAATGTTCGCGGCCCTCACCGATTTCGACGTGGACGCCGCAGCCGAATTGATGACAGACGACATCGTCTGGCAGAACGTCTCGCTCCCCACGCTGCGAGGCAAGAAGACCGTCGTGCGAGCGCTACGGCTGGTCACCAAGCCTTCACTGAAATTCGAGGCGGAGATGCACCACATCGTCGGCGACGAGACCACGGTGCTCACCGAACGCACCGACATCCTCACCGTCGGACCGCTGCGCATCGAATTCTGGGTGTGCGGAACCTTCGAACTGCGTGACGGCAAGGTCTCCGTCTGGCGGGACTACTTCAGTCTGCGAGACGTCGCGTGGGGCGTGGTGACCGCGGTCGGCCGTGCAGTCGTCGGGAGCGGGACACGAAGTAGGCTTGCTCCGGCCTGAAAACACCTGCCGAAAGCGAGCGAACCTCCCATGTCCGAGAACACCACGCCTGACTCCTTCGACGCCGGCTTGGCTGTGCGAACCGAAGTCATGGGCGCCGATTTCGTCGACGCAGCTTTCGAGCGCACCCGCGGCACCGACAGCGAAGAACTGCAGAACTTCGTGACGGCCAACGTCTGGGGATCGGTGTGGACGCGCCCGGGACTCGATCGTCGCAGTCGCAGTCTGATCAATCTGGGGATGCTGATCGCGTTGCGCGCCGAGAACGAACTGAAAGGCCACGTACGCGGGGCACTGCGAAACGGCTTGACGCGCACCGAGATCGTCGAAACCGTGATCCATGCGAGCGCGTACTGCGGCGCGCCGGCGGGGCTGGCGGCGATGCGTGTGGTGCAGGAAGTTCTCGACATCGAACTGGGACCGCTGCAAAACTGAAACAACTTCGAACCCATACATCTCCCCGTGCAGACCGAAGTCCGCACGGGGAGATCGCTTCTCAGGAAGTGGGGCCGAACTCCTCGAGCATGTCGGTCACCAACTCGGCGATCGGTGAACGCTCACTGCGCGTAAGCGTGATGTGTGCGAAAAGCGGGTGCCCCTTCAGCTTTTCGATGACGGCCGCAACTCCGTCGTGCCTGCCCACTCGCAGGTTGTCACGCTGCGCGACGTCGTGAGTGAGCACCACCCGCGAGCCGGTTCCCAGACGAGAAAGCACTGTCAGCAGAACATTTCGCTCGAGTGACTGCGCTTCGTCGACGATCACGAACGAATCGTGCAGCGACCGACCGCGAATATGCGTCAGCGGCAACACTTCCAGCATTCCGCGGGCGAGAACCTCTTCCAGAACCTCGGGTGAGGCCAACCCGTCCAGAGTGTCGAAGACGGCCTGAGCCCACGGGCCCATCTTCTCACTCTCACTACCGGGAAGGTAGCCGAGTTCTTGTCCGCCAACGGCATACAGCGGACGGAAGACGACAACCTTCCGCTGAGTACGGCGCTCGAGAACGGCTTCCAAACCTGCGGTCAGAGCCAAGGCCGATTTACCGGTGCCCGCCTTACCGCCGAGCGAGATGATGCCGATACTCTCGTCCATGAGGAGATCGAGCGCAATGCGCTGCTCGGCGGAGCGCCCGTGCAGCCCGAACGCCTCGCGCTCGCCGCGCACCAACTGGATGCGCTTGTCGGGAGTCACCCGACCGAGAGCGCTCGACGACCCACCCAACAGGCGAAGACCCGTGTGACACGGCAGATCTCGCGCTTCGTCGAGGTCCAGGAATCCCTCGTTGAACAGCTCGTCGATGTCCGTCGACGCGACGTCCAGTTCGGTCATGCCCGTCCAACCGGAGGGCACGACGTCGTGAGCGTGGTACTCGTCGGCAGGCAGTCCCACCGCGCCTGCCTTCACGCGAAGCGGAATGTCCTTGCTGACGAGGACTACGTCCTTACCCTCCGCCGCAAGATTCAACGCGCACGCCAGAATCCTCGAATCGTTACTGTCCGTGCGGAATCCGACGGGCAGGACTGCAGGGTCGGTGTGATTGAGTTCTACCTGCAGTGTCCCGTTCTCGGTGCCGATCGGCACCGGACGGTCGAGTCGGCTGTATTCGATCCGGAGATCGTCGAGCATGCGGAGCGATTCTCGGGCGAACCATCCCAGTTCGTGGTGGTGTCGCTTGCCTTCGAGTTCGCTGATCACGACCAGTGGGAGAACCACGTGGTGTTCGGCGAATCGTGTGACAGCCCATGGATCGGACAGTAGTACCGAGGTATCCAAGACGTACGTGCGAAGTGCATCTCCCGAATGATTCCCGGCTGATAGATCAGCCCGGGCCGAGTGGGCAGAGACGGAGCGTGATGCAGTCACGTTGGGCTCCTAGGTCTGCGCGGCACCCGCGCAAACTCAGCTCGCTGGGCCGGACGGCTCTGGTGTCAGGTGACGCTGTGTCAGCTGATACAAGGGCCGGGCGCCGGCCCTCTCGTACTGAGTGTTTCAGTCACGATCAGAACCTCCCGCACAAGTAACTTCTGGTTACTCGTTACTGCCGACGGTACTGCGGATCGGACACTCGCGCCACGGAACGAGCCGCACATCTGGTGAACGCCAGGTAACAAAATGCCACTCGTGTGATTCAGCGTCACTCAGGACTCGATCAGACCCCACTTGGCAGCGCGCACCGCTGCCTGAACCCGCGAATTGGTTCCGGTCTTGACGAAGATGTTCTCGAGGTGGGTGGCGACGGTGCGACGGCTGACGAACAACTTCTCGGCGATCTCGACATTGCCCGCGCCCCTGGCCACCAATTGCAGTACTTGGATCTCCCGCGGGCTGAGATGGACGCGATCGAGCGCCACCTGGTCCCCCACGACGCTCGAGCAGGCCGCGCTGGACGCCGCCACCACCTCGCGCACGCGATCGACGACGCCGGAATCCGCGAAGCTCATGTGCAGCAATCCGGTCACCTCACGGCCGGAGAACCCCAAAGCGACCGAAGCCCCCTCGGCGTACCCGGACGGCCGGAGAACATCGGTGACCATCTCGACCTGCTCGAATCGTGGCACGTCCTGCCAGAACACGGGCACGCCCGAAGCCTCGCGAATGATGCCGAAGAGATTGCGATCGGCCACGAAGTCGTCGAGCAGGAACTCGAGCACCCTGGCGTCGTATCCGGAACTCGCCAGAGCACGATGCCGTCCGCTCGACGGGTCTCGGTACGTGACCGCCGCAGCCGAGTACGCGAGTCCCCGTGCGCGGAGTTCTTCGGCGCACAGGCCGAGAATGCCGTAGGCCCCGGCCGCCGGCGATCGCGGCGCGAACATGTCAGGTCCGGCGCCGCGATCAGGCAGTACAGACGTCATCACACCAATCTAGCCAATCGTGTGAGCTAGGCCACCACCAGTGAATCGGCCGGCTTCTTGTCCGCCCAGGGACGCACCGCTTCGAAGTTCGCGGCAGTCCGTAGAACCAGTGCGTCCTGGCGGTGACGTGCGGCGATCTGCAGCCCCACCGGTCGACCGTCGGCGGTAAATCCGGCGGGCACGGTGATCGCCGGATTGTTGAGCATGTTGTACGGGTAGGTGAAGAGCCAATCGAGCAACTGCTCACGCAGCGACGCGCCTTCGAGCCACGACGGCGCGAACTGACTGAGCGGGAACGTGGCCGAAGCCAAGGTCGGCGAGACCAACACGTCGTAGTCGTTCATGAACGTGGTCCACGTGTCCCACATGACGCCGCGGAATGCGTCGGCCCGCCCGACGTCGACACCGGTGAGTCGCTCGGCCTCGTGCATGATCTCGATCAGGTTGTCGTCGACCTCGCCGCGCTGGTCCTCCCAGTCGAGCAAGTCGTATTCGGAAGCGAAACCGGGAACCCAGATGCCGTTCCACATCGACTCCGACGGATTTCCCCACTGCGGGGTCGCCTCGGTGATCTGGGCACCCAATTCCGCGAATGCCGACAACGCGTCGAGGCACACTGCCAGTACCTCCGGATCCACGTGGCCGAGACCGAGATTCGTCGACCACGCGACGCGAAGCCCCTTCACGTCGCCCTTCGATGCTTCGACATACGAGGTCTCGGCACGCTCGATCGAGAGCGGATCCGCATTGTCCGGCCCGGCCATGATGTCGAGCATGAGCGCGTTGTCAGCGACAGTCCTGGTGATCGGACCGTGGTACGCCCAGTTGTAGAAGCGCCCGGCCAGAATGGTCTGCGGGATGACGCCAGTGGTCGGCTTCAACCCGACGACCCCGCAGAGCGCCGACGGGATACGCACCGATCCGGCGCCGTCACTGCCCTCGGCAAGTGGCCCGAGGCCTGCAGCCACAGCAGCCGACGCACCGCCACTGGACCCACCCGCGCTGTTGCCGAGCTTCCACGGGTTGTGCGTCGGCCCGTACAGATGGTTGTCGGTGCCACCGTAGTAACCGCTTTCGGGAGTGTTCGTCTTTCCCAGGAACAGTCCGCCGGCGCCCCGCAGCCTGTCCACGACGACGGCATTTCCCGTGGCGATGTTGTCGGCCATCGGCTTCATCCCGAACGTGGTCGGCAACCCGTTCACTGCCGTCAGATCTTTGATCGTGAACGGAACGCCGTGCAGCGGGCCGAGTTTCTCGCCCGATTCCTGCTGTCGTGAGAGTTCGGCCGCGTCGCGGGTGACCTGCTCACGATCGAACTGCACTATCGCGTTGATCGACGGATTGACGGCGTCGACCCGCTGGATCATCGCTTCGGCAATCTCGTTGGGCGAGAGACTGTTCGACGCAACCGACGCCGCCATCTCGGTAGCGGAGAGCCAATGCAGATTCTGTTCGGTCATGGGGTTTCCTTCGCCGGAGGGGTGATGCTCTCAGGCTAGGAAGCGCCGAACTCGGCCACCATCGGTCATGTGACCGATGCCACAACTCCGTGAACCGCCCATCCATGAACACCGACGGCCCGGCCCCTCGAAAGGGACCGGGCCGTCGGTGAAGAAATTCCTAGACGTTCTTGCTGAGCAGGCCCCAGTTCTCGAGACCGTCGTAGAGCGGAAGGTCGAGAGCGAGCTTGGCCACACGCGCACGCAGCGCCGGCAGATCCGCGTTGCCGGCCAGAGCAGTACCGATGATGTCGGCGACCTCGGTGAACTCGGCATCGCCGAATCCGCGGGTGGCCAACGCAGCGGTACCGATGCGCAGACCGGAGGTGGTCATCGGCGGGCGGGGATCGAACGGAACAGCGTTGCGGTTGACCGTGATGCCGATTTCGTGCAGAAGGTCCTCACCCTGCTGGCCGTCGAGTTGCGAGTTACGCAGGTCCACGAGAACGAGGTGAACGTCGGTGCCGCCGGTCAGAACGCTGATGCCCTGATCTGCGACGTCCTTGTTGCCCAGACGCTCGGCCAGGATGCGCGCACCGGAAAGGGTGCGTGCCTGACGATCCTTGAACTCTTCACCGGCAGCGATCTTGAAGGTGACTGCCTTGGCCGCGATGGCATGCATGAGCGGACCGCCCTGCTGACCGGGGAAGACAGCGGAGTTGAGCTTCTTGGCCCACTCCTTCTTCGCCAGGATCAGACCGGAACGCGGTCCACCGAGGGTCTTGTGGACGGTCGAGGAGACGACGTCCGCGTACGGGACGGGCGACGGGTGCAGGCCGGCTGCCACCAGTCCGGCGAAGTGAGCCATGTCGACCCACAGGTACGCCCCGACCTCGTCGGCGATCGCACGGAACGCCGCGAAGTCCTGCTGACGCGGGTACGCGGACCAGCCGGCGACGATGACCTTCGGCTTCTCGGCGAGGGCGATCGAGCGCACCTCGTCCATGTCGATGCGGTGATCTTCCTTGCTGACGCCGTAGGACGCGACGTCGTACAACTTGCCGGAGAAGTTGAGCTTCATGCCGTGCGTGAGGTGACCGCCGTGTGCGAGGTCGAGGCCGAGCAGCTTCTCACCCGGGTTCATCAGAGCCATCAGGACAGCAGCATTGGCCTGTGCGCCCGAGTGCGGCTGAACGTTGGCGAACTCCGCACCGAAGAGTTCCTTCGCACGGTTGCGCGCAAGATCCTCGATGACGTCGACGTGCTCGCAACCGCCGTAGTAACGACGTCCCGGGTAGCCCTCGGCGTACTTGTTGGTCAGGACGCTGCCCTGAGCCTGCAGAACCGAGCGGGGAACGAAGTTTTCCGACGCGATCATCTCGAGCGTGTCGCGCTGACGAGCCAATTCACCAGCCATCGCCTCGGCGACTTCGGGATCGAGTTCGGCGAGTGATGCAGAGTTGACGTCGGAGCCGGGCACAGCGGTCATCGAGGAATCTCCAAGCTGGATGCGGAAACGAATGCGTCCAGTCTACGAAGTTCGCTCCCGCCGTCTCCACCCGGCACTAGGCAGCACGCAGAGAGCTGGGGACCAGCGGCTCGTCGAGCAGCCTGCGGAACCGTTCGGTGCGCTCTGCGCCCACCGGCACCTCGTCCAGCCAGCCCCCGAGCAGCCGGTATCCCTCGACATACGTGCTGGTGTAAGCGCGCCACAGCGGTGACGAGAGGAACTTGAGCGATTGGCGAGCGCGTTCCGGCGTCGACAGCGACCACCGTTCCAGGAAGAGGGCAACGTCGTCGAGGCTGCGCCCCTCGTCGTGCAACATCAGAGCGGCGTCCTGACGAACGCTCAGCAGTTGCCCCGACGCGGCGGAGAGCCGTTGCGCCTTGTCACCGTCGAAAGACAATCCGAGGTCGGCGTAGATTTCCTGCGCCCACAAACCCCAGTCCGGGCCGACTATCGCTTCGAGCGCCAGATCCGCGAGGCCTTCGGCCATGATGCACTGCGGCGTGTTGACCAGAAACAGCGTCTGCTCGAGTTGGCCGGTTCCCACGAGGCCGGCTTCCTTGCGGCAATGCTCGGTGTGATGGCCGGGGTAGGACTCGTGCGCGATCAGCCGCGGCAGGTTGGCCATGAACTGCGGCAGATCCGAATTGATCGCGACCTTGGAGCGGTAGTCACCGAGGTAGTAGTTGAAGCCGGACCACGGCTTGTCCCCCACCACTTCGTATTCGACGGTTTCCGACGCGGGGAGCCCGAAGGTGCCGCGAACCAGATCACGCAGCGCGCTCGACATCGCCTCGACGCACTCGTTCAGTCTCGCCGCAGGGATCTCGTCGGCCTTGCGATGCGCCTGCACCCGCTCGGCCAACGGTCCCGGACCGGGCAGAACTTCACCCATCAACCGGTGTGCGTCGCTGTAGGCATCCTCGTTTCCCTTGTCGATTCGTACGTCGAAATACGCCTCCACCTCGTCCACGAAGCCGATGTCCTCACCCGCGAACTTGCGCCCGGAGCATTCCAGGGCACGCAGGTGAACGTCGATGAAATGGGCGCGTTCGGCATTCAGACCACTTCCGGCCAGTTCGCCGCGCAATTCACGTGCCGTGCGGGCAAGTTCACGCGGATCGGGCTTCGGGGCACTCTCGACCTGCTTACGCAGCGCCGGGTCACCGGTGAACGCGTCGACGAACCCGTCTTCGAGACGGTCGAAACCCAGTCCGAGCAGCAGGTATTGGCGAACAAGTGTGTCTGGATCCATAACTACCGAGCCTAGTCGCTCGCTCCGGAATGCCACCCGGCGAAAGTCCCGGACGTGGCACCGAGCACAATCCGACTATGCACTCGGATCGTGCGCACACGCGCCTGGCTTGCTCGCATAGCTGTTTCGTCCGCCGGGCCCCGGGTTCACTACGCGCCGGTGAGCTGGGCTGATGGCGCGCACCAACGAATCGAGTCCCTACGTCGAGTTCGACCGCAAGCAGTGGCGGACACTGCGCAAGTCGACGCCATTGGTGTTGACCGAGGACGAGTTGTACGGCCTGCGTGGTCTCGGCGAGCAGATCGATCTCGAAGAAGTTGCCGAGGTG
Organism: Rhodococcus sp. IC4_135; assembly: GCF_011602025.1. Taxonomy (NCBI): domain Bacteria; kingdom Bacillati; phylum Actinomycetota; class Actinomycetes; order Mycobacteriales; family Nocardiaceae; genus Rhodococcus; species Rhodococcus sp. IC4_135. The sequence continues at coordinate 84,811 of NZ_JAAOLG010000018.1, read as the reverse complement.
TATCTCCCCCTCGCGCGTCTGATCCACCTGCAGGTGGCGGCACGCCAACGACTGTTCGCGGCCACCGCGACGTTCCTCGGCGAGAAGCATCCGGATCGTCAGGTGCCCTTCGTCATCGGTGTGGCCGGTTCGGTTGCCGTCGGTAAATCCACGACGGCTCGTGTGCTGCAAGCCCTCCTGGCTCGCTGGGATCACCATCCGCGCGTCGATCTCGTCACCACGGACGGATTCCTCTATCCGACCAAGGAACTCCAGCGGCGAGGCATCATGCACCGCAAGGGTTTTCCCGAGAGCTACGATCGCCGCAAGTTGTTGCGCTTCGTCACCGAGGTGAAGTCCGGCGCCGAAGAAGTAGCAGCGCCGGTGTATTCGCACACCTCGTACGACATCATCCCGGGCCAGTACCACCTCATCCGCCAGCCGGACATCCTCATCATCGAAGGCCTCAACGTCCTGCAAACGGGTCCGCGTCTGATGGTCTCCGACCTCTTCGACTTCTCGATCTACGTCGACGCCCGGATCGAGGACATCGAAGCCTGGTACATCCAGCGATTCCTCGCGCTCCGCAATACGTCGTTCGCCGATCCCAGCGCTCACTTCCACCACTACTCGGGGCTCTCCGACCGTGACGCGACCATCGCGGCGAAGGAGATCTGGAACTCGATCAACCACCCGAACCTGGTGGAGAACATTCTTCCTACCCGCCCTCGCGCCACCCTGGTGCTGCGCAAGGACGCCGATCACACGATCAACCGGCTCCGACTGCGCAAGCTCTGAGTCCGCTCAGGCGCCGAACCGTCGGTGGCGCGCCGCGTAGTCACGCAAGGCCCGAAGGAAATCGACTCGGCGGAACTCGGGCCAGTACGCCTCGGTGAACCAGATTTCCGAATAAGCGCTCTGCCACAACAGGAATCCGGAGAGCCGCTGCTCGCCGGACGTGCGAATCACGAGGTCCGGATCGGGTTGGCCCGACGTGTAGAGGTGACCGTCGATGCCGTCGACCGTGACCGCCTGGATCAGTTCGTCTCCACCCAGCCCCTCACCGATCTTGTCGCGCAGGAGCGATTGGACGGCGTCGGCGATCTCCTGTCGTCCGCCGTATCCGATCGCGACGTTGACATGCGTGCCGGTTCGACCGCTGGTTCCGGCGGCAGCTTCGCGCAACCGCCTGGACTGCTCGGGTGGCAGAAGATCGAGGGCACCGACGATCTGCACACTCCAGTTCTTGCCGGGCCCGGAGATCTCTTCAACGACGTCGGTGATGATTTCGAGGAGGGTTTCGAGCTCTTCCGGCTCGCGGCGCAGGTTCTCGGTCGATAGCAGATAGATGGTTGCCATCTCGATCCCGGCGGCATCACACCACTCGAGCAATTCGGCGATCTTGAGTGCGCCCATGCGGTGCCCGTGACTGACATCGGTGAAGCCGTTCTCGCGAGCCCATCGCCGATTTCCGTCACACATCACGGCGACGTGCCGTGGGTGCGCGAGACCGTCGAGATGACTGAGGAGCCGTCGCTCGTAGATGCTGTACAGCAGTCCGCGCAGATTCACCGTGACATCACCATGGTGTCAAAGAGTACGCCCGCCGGTCACCGCCACATGCGAGCGCCGTCACGCTTTTTGTGCGCGTCGAAAATCCGCAGGTAGGTTATGCTACTGGTGCGTAACCTACGGTACCGTAGGTTACGCGGTTCGCAACAACACGGAACGAGAGGGGTTGCACATGACGGCATTCGGGCTCGACGAGCTTCCAGTCAAACCACGCATGCGCGGTTGGATCCACCTGTGGGCGCTCGGTGTCTCCGTCGTCGCAGGCATCGTTCTCGTCTCCGTAGCCGGCGCTCAGGTAGGCGCCAAGGCGGCTTGGGCAACCGCGATCTACAGCATCACGATCTGCGGCCTCTTCGGCATCAGCGCGACCTATCACCGTATCCAGTGGCAGACCGTCAAGGGCCGTACGTGGATGAAGCGTGCGGACCATTCGATGATCTTTCTCTTCATCGCCGGCAGCTACACACCGTTCGCCATGCTCGGTCTCCCTACCCACACCGGCAAGATCATTCTTGCGATCGTGTGGGCAGGCGCGCTGGCCGGCGTGGCCCTCAAGATGCTCTGGCCCACCGCGCCGAAATGGGTGGGGGTACCGCTCTATCTTCTCCTCGGCTGGGCGATCGTTCCAGTGGTCGGTGAACTGACACACCAGGTCGGTGTGGCGCCGATGGTGCTGCTGCTCGTCGGCGGGATCTTCTACAGCGTCGGCGCAATTCTGTACGCGACGAAATGGCCCAACCCGTGGCCCACGACGTTCGGGCATCACGAGTTCTTCCACGCTGCCACCGTCATCGCAGCGATCTGCCACTACATCGCGGTATGGCTCGTCGTGTTCAACTGACTCGCCAGTTCCACCACCGTCGTCACCGGCCGATCACACACGAATCCCCGGCAGATGTACGCGGCTTCACCACCGTCGACAAGGGGTCGATCCGCAAGCAGCGGTGAAGAATCCGGTGCACCGCCGACAACCACTGCACCGCCCGGGGCAAGCCGACGGGCATCGGCCAACAGTGAACCTTCCCCGACGACGGCCACCTGTATCGGACCGCGCAACGACGCTTCCGCCACCGCGAGCCAGTGCCCCGCCGACCGAGGCGCACGCTCGAGCGGCAGCGTGGCCCTCGCCAGCGCGTCCGCCGCGGCCTGTGCGTAACGAGAAGAGCGCTCGGCATCGGTCAACGCCGCTGCGGTCAACAGAGCCTCCGCGACGCTCGACGCACCGGACGGCGTCGCGCCGTCCAACGGGTCTCGGGGCCGAGTCACGAGCGACTCCGCGAAATCGGCCGTGTCGAACCAGCTTCCCGGCTCGGCCGGATCAGCGAAGTGGTCGACAGTGACGTCGAGCAACTGCTGCGCCGCATCGAGCCACCGCGCCAATCCCGTTGCCTGGTAGAGAGCCAGGAGGCCGGTGGCCAACATTGCGTAATCCTCGAGCACGCCCGTCGGGGCACCGACAGCCCCACCGAGGGATGCGCGACGCAAGTGACCGTCCACCAGGTGGAGGTCGAGGAGAGTTCCTGCACACTCGGCTGCCGCAGCGATCCAGTCGGGTCGATCCAGGGCCAACCCCGCTTCCGTCAACGCCGTGACGGTCAGCCCGTTCCAGGCCGTCACCACTTTGTCGTCGCGACCAGGCTGCAGACGCCCGGCCCGGACAGCGCGTAGGGCGTCGGAGACCCGCTGCCAGCGTGACCAGTCGTCGGGGTCTCGGAGCAACTGCAATACCGAAGCACCCTCTTCGAACGTGCCGGTATCGGTGACCCGGAACAAGTCCGCCGCCCACTGTCCGTCCTCCGCACCGAGTACCTCGACCAACTGCGCCGGCGTCCATACGTACGTGAGGCCTTCGATGCCGCCGGTGTCGGCATCGAGAGCCGAAGCGAAGCAACCGTTCTCGGTCAGCAGATCGGAAAGCAGGAACCTTGCGGTCTCCTCGGTGACGCGAGTGGCCAGGTCCGACCCGGTTCGCCGCGCCCAGTGCGCGTAGAACCGCAGGAGCAACGCGTTGTCGTAGAGCATCTTCTCGAAGTGCGGAACTACCCACTCGGCATCGACCGAGTAGCGCGAGAAACCGCCACCCAACTGGTCGTAGATACCACCACGAGCCATTGCTTCGGCGGTGCGCTCGATGCCGCCGAGGATCTCGCCCGAACCCGTTCGCTCGAACTGCCGGAGTAGTCCCTCCAACAGGGCCGACGGCGGAAACTTCGGTGCCCCACCGAATCCCCCGCGCGGGATGTCTTCGTCACCGAGGATCGATCGACCCGCCGCATCGAGCAACTCCGCGTCGACAGGCGCTCCGCCGTACGGAATTCCGCCCGACGCGCGCTGAAGTTCCGTCACGATCGACTGCGCCGCGTTGTCGACCTCGTCGCGCCGATTGGTGAAGGTGTCCGCGATCGCTTCGAGAAGCTGTGTGAACGAGGGCATTCCGCCGCGAGGCGCCGGCGGGTAGTACGTACCGCAGTAGAAGGGGGAACCGTCGGGAGTCAGGAAACACGTCATCGGCCAGCCGCCCTGGCCGGTCATCGCGACCGTCGCATTCATGTAAACGGCGTCGATGTCGGGACGCTCTTCGCGGTCCACCTTCACACAGACGAAGTTCTCGTTCATGATGGCCGCGATCTCGTCGTTCTCGAACGACTCGTGCGCCATGACGTGGCACCAGTGGCACGCCGAGTACCCGATCGAGAGAAGGATCGGCACGTCGCGCTCGCGCGCCCACTCCATCGCTTCTTCACCCCACTGTTGCCAGTGGACCGGATTGTCGGCGTGCTGACGCAGGTAGGGGCTCGAGGACCCACCCAGGTTGTTCCGCATCCGTGGGTCCATCATCCCTACCTCGTTCGTCTCAGGATTCTTGCTTCGGCTTCTTCTCGGTAGAGACGTTCGGTTCCGCCGGGCTCGGAGCTGTGATGGCTCCCCGGTCGGTGCCTTCGTCTGCCTGCTGATCGAGTTCGGGATGATCCGGTTCGAAGGTTTCCGGCAGCTTCTTGAGCTGACGATTCATCGACCGGACCAGAAGGATCACACCGATGAGCAGCGCAAGAATGACCACCAGGCCGACCGGAGACGACTTTCCGAACTCCGGGCCGGATGGATTACTCGGGGTCTGAGCAAGAAATTGTGTGGTGCCGAGGATTACCTCGGCGGACAGAGCATTCACTTCTGAGCGTCCTCTTCGAGACCTGCGAACAGGTCGGTTTCCGGAATGGACGTGGTGACCCGCGTCTTGGCGAGCTCGAATTCCTCGGTGGGCCAGATCTTCTGCTGAATGTCGAGCGGCACAGCGAAGAACGAACCGTTGGGATCGATCTGCGTCGCGTGCGCACGCAGGGCGTCGTCTCGCTGGGGAAAGTAATCGCCGCACGTGACCTGAGTGGTCACCCGGACCATCATGTCGCCACGCTCGGTCTTCCACTTCTTGAGCCAGTCCGCCATCGGGAACGGCTCACCGCGACGCTCGTACTCCTCCTGGAAGAGTTCGAGGCGCTTACGGATGAACCCGTGCGAGTAGTAGACCTTCTTGATCTCCCACGGCTCCCCGTCCTCGGGGAAGTACTCGGGATCGGCGGCGGCCTCGTACGCAGCCATCGTCACCTCGTGGCACCGGATGTGATCCGGGTGCGGGTATCCACCGTTCTCGTCGTACGTCGTGACGACGTGGGGACGGAACTCGCGAATCACCTTGACCAGCGCGCGCGTCGACTCTTCGAGCGGAACGAGGGCGAAGCACCCTTCGGGCAGCGGCGGAAGCGGGTCGCCCTCGGGAAGCCCGGAATCGACGAAACCGAGCCAGCGCTGCTTCACGCCCAGAATGCGAGCGGCCTCGGCCATCTCCTCCTGGCGGACTTCGCTGATTCGATCGCGGACGCCGGGAACGTCCATGGCCGGGTTGAGAATGTCGCCACGCTCGCCCCCGGTGAGCGTCAGGACCATCACTTCGTGGCCTTCGGCTGCATAACGGGCGGTGGTGGCCGCACCCTTGCTCGACTCGTCGTCGGGATGGGCATGGACGGCCATGAGCCGGAATCCGCTCACGTGTTCGTTCACCTCAACTTCACCTCTAGCCGTTACCGGCAGTCTTCGATTCACACGCTGTGCAGTGCTCGGATTACTCCGGGCCTTCGCCGTCAAACGTACCGACTGCCGACAAACCTACCGACGGCGCGACGGGACACGTCCTCTATAGTTCCACCCGAGAGTTCCTGGCGCAGCCGTGACCCCTTCAGTAGTTCGGTGGGGCGCAGTCAGTTGCTGCACGACACGTGAACTCGAGTCTTCGAGAGCAGAGTGATGAGCAAACCGCTTCCCCAAGATCGGTACCCGAGCACTACTCGCACGGGCAGTCCCCGCAAGTGGATGGTGTGGGCTCTGACCGCTCTCGTCATCGTCGTAGGCGGCGGAATCGCGTACTACGCATACGGAAAATTTGCGGTCAAGGAAATCGAGACCGAGACCATCTCGTTCGACATCGCCAACGACTCCACGGTGAAGATCCGCTTCACCGTCACGCGCGACGACTCGTCACGTGACGCGATGTGCATCGTGCGCGCTCGCTCGAAGGACGGTTCCGAAACCGGACGACGTGAGGTCTACGTCCCGTCGTCTGAGCATCAAACCCTCGAGTTCAACACCGAGGTCAAGACGTCCCAGCCGCCAGGCATGGCCGACGTCTACGGCTGCAGCTTCGACGTTCCGGAGTACCTGACAAAGAGCTGACCTCGGAACGCACCCACCCTGCCGGACGTTTGGCGACGGACAGGGTGGGTAGTCATGCGTGATAGAATTGCCCGATACACGGTTCCGGGTGGAACCGTGTATTGCTGCATTGACGGCCAGGTTGCATCTTCGGTGATGTGTCCGAGTCGTTGTTCGCTGCTGTTGCAGCGATCGTCGAGGGAGCCCCCGGCTCCGACTACTAGGGAGTGATCGAGATGACCGAGACCCAGGTGACCTGGCTTACCCAGGAATCACATGACAGGCTCAAGAACGAACTCGACCAGCTCATCGCCAATCGCCCGGTCATCGCCGCCGAGATCAACGAGCGTCGCGAAGAGGGTGACCTGAAAGAGAACGGTGGCTACCACGCTGCCCGCGAAGAGCAGGGTCAGCAGGAAGCCCGCATTCGCCAGCTCCAGGAGCTGCTGAACAGCGCAAAGGTCGGCGAGGCCCCCACTCAGTCCGGTGTTGCACTGCCCGGATCCGTAGTCAAGGTCTACTACGACGGCGACGAGAGTGACACCGAGACGTTCCTGATCGCTACCCGCGAAGAAGGCGCACGTGACGCCAAGCTCGAGGTCTACTCCCCGAACTCACCGCTGGGCGGCGCGCTGCTCGAAGCCAAGGTCGGCGACACTCGTGAGTACAACCTGCCCAACGGCAGCACCATGAAGGTCACGCTGCTGAGCGCGGAGCCTTACCACAGCTGATCGGCCGTACGAACGCCGAAGAAGCACCAGCTCTGAAAAGACGCGCCACCCGACTTGGTCGGGTGGCGCTTCTTGCTCTGTCGGCGCTTGCTGTTCCGGCTCACTCACACCACGCGGCGAGCCTTCATGCCGGCGAAGATCGGGCCGACCTTCACCACGTCACCGAATGTGGGTGCGTGAAGCATCTGACCGTTGCCGACGTAGATCGCCACGTGGCCGGGGCCGCCTGCCTGCCAGTTGCCGAACAACAGGTCACCGGGCTGCGCCTGATCCAGCGGGATCTCGACGCCGACGCCCCACTGTGTCTCGGAGGTCCGCGGCAGCGTCACGCCGGTGGCCGCGTGGATCGCGTACGACGTCAGACCCGAGCAGTCGAACCCGCCCATCGACGGCCCGTTGATGTTTCCGCCGCCCCAGACGTAGGGCAAACCGAGAAACTTCAGACCGGCCTCGACGACACCGCCGACTGCGGCGGCGAGGTTGTTGTAGTCGAAGGGTGCGAGCATCAGGGCGAAAGAGTCCTGCAGAGATTTGATCTGAGCGACGAACGGAGCGGCGACCGCCTGCTCCGCGGGAACCTCGCCCGACTTGTCTGCCGGTACGCCACCCGCTTCACGTACGGCGTCGGGTCCGACGTCGTAGGCAGCGAGCGCGAGGTCGACGGTATCGCCCTCGACCTCACCGGACTTCTGCCAGGACTGCGCTTGCTTGACGAGATCGCACAACCGGTAGCCGGTTGTCATCACCGGGTCGGCGACACCCAGGATGTCCATCTTCCCGTCGCCGTCGCCGTCCTTGCCGTAAGCGGTCCACGCCGCAGTGGTGAAACGGCCAGGCCCGCGCCCACCTTCCGGTGAGATGTCGGTATCGGGTCCGTACTTGAATCCGTTCTCGACCGAGTACAACGAGGCGATCACCGCAGGGGTGATCTCGGAGCACAGTGCGCCGGCCTTCTTGATCCACGGCGCGAACACCGCCACCGCTCCCACGGGCGCCAACGTCGCTCCCGGAAAGTTGGAGGGTACGGACGGCACGATTCCCTCAGGCGTGTCCTGAGTTCGTGCCGGTCCGTTCCAGGCTGCGAGTGTGACTGCAGCATTCGAAGACTCGTTCTTCTCGACTTGTGCGGGCGCTCCGAGAGTTCCACTCATCACGCCCAGTGCGGTGCCGATCGACACAGCGATCGCCAGGACACCGACTGCCATCCGAACCTCCGATAAACCTCTGAAAATCTACGTACGTGGTCGTACCCGAAACTTGTCGGTGCGAACATCTACTCTTTCGAACATGCATTCGACACTGCTCAGTCTCGCGACTCCTGTAACCAATGTCTCATTTATCTCGGTGGGCGTTACGCAAATGACTACAGACGCCAAGGCTTTTCTCAGGTTCGGCGTGCAAGCTGAGTGCATGAGCGACGATCGGCCACGACCCGCCCGGGGACGCACTACGGTGTATCGACCCGTTCGCCTCGCCCTCGCAGCCACGGCTGTGGCGGGAGCACTCGCAAGCGGCGGACTTTCTCTCGTTTCTTCTCCCACTGCCACGGCTCTCGCGCCGGACACCTCGGCTTCTCACACCAAGAATCCCGCTGTGAAGCGGCCCGTCGTGGTCGCCGGATTCGGAACCCCGGACGCCGTTTCCAACGGTTCGTGAGCACGCCGCGCTCGGCCTCCGAGTGGCTCACCTGGGGCGTGCAGGCTCGGGTTGTCGTCACCGACCCTGAAGTCCTGCCCTCCGCGGCCAGCCTGGTTCGCGGTTACCTCACCGCTGCCGACGCCGCCACCAATCGAGATCGTGCCGACTCCGAGATTCGAACCTACGTCAGCGCCGCAAGCAACGTCGACGGCGTCGTCGTGACGCCCATGTTCGCGCACTTCCTCGAAGACGCGTTGGCTGTCGCACGGCTGACCGACGGCAAACTCACACCAACGGCCGGCTCGGCAGACCCGCACTCCTGGTGGAAGATTCGCGTCGAGCACAACCGCGTGTACAGCCCGGACGACGTAGTCCTCGACCTCTCCGCGACCGCTCGTGCCAGTTCGGCGGATCACTGCGCGGCATCGACTGCCACGCTTCTCGGGTGCGGAGTGCTGGTCGGCCTCGGCGGCGACATCGCGGTTGCCGGTCCGGCGCCGGAAGACGGCTGGCAGATTCAGGTTCAAGACCTACCCGGCGATCCGACGTGCCAAGTAGCTCTCCCGTCCGACTGTGGGATCGCCACGGCCAGCACCGTCAAACCACTGCACCGCGAATCGACGGCGACGCCGATGTGGCGCACGGTGTCGGTGATTGCGTCCTCCTGCGCCCAGGCCGCCGCATTCAGTCGGGTTGCGGTCGGCATGAGCGGTTCGGCCATCGACTGGCTACATCAACTCGACGTACCCGCCAGGCTGGTCGACCAGGAGTACCGCGTAACGGTTCTGGGCGGCTGGCCTGACGAGTAAGTCGCGTCAGTTCTGCAAGCGCGTCAGTTCTGCAAGCGCGTCAGTTCTGCAAGCGCGTCAGTTCTGCAAGCGCACTGCGTAGCCGGCGCGGTCGAAGGCGGTGAGAAGTTCTGCCTTGTTGTCCGGACCACGCGTCTCGACGGTGAGGAAGACTTCCACTTCGTCGAGCGCGAGTTCGCCACCGGTACGGGAGTGGATGACGTCGACCACGCTGGCGCCGTTCGCCCGAACCACTTCGAGCAGCGACACCAGTGCGCCCGGCCGATCGTCGATGGTGATGTGAACGCCGAGGAACCGTCCGGCTGCCCGCAGTCCGTGGGAGATGACGTGTGTGAGCAGCAGCGGATCGATATTGCCGCCGGAAAGAACGGCGCACACCGGCCCGGTCAGTCCCAGCTCTTCCGGAGAGCACGTCATCAAGGCCGCAACGGCCGCGACGCCTGCCGGTTCGACGATCAGCTTGGCGCGTTCGAGGCACAGCAGGAGCGCTTTGGACAACGCTTCCTCGCTGACCGTCACCACCGCGTCGACATGCGCGGCAACCTCGGCGAACGGAACCTCGCCAGGGCAGCCCACGGCGATACCGTCTGCCATCGTGGACATCGACGCCAATGCGGTCGGCTTCCCGGCTGCCAACGACGCCGGCCAGGCCGCCGCGGTCTCGGCCTGCACTCCGACGATGCGCACCTGTGGGCGTACAGCTTTGACTGCGGCAGCCACGCCGGCGATCAACCCGCCGCCGCCGGTGGGGACGAGGATCGTGCCCACCTCGGGGAGTTGCTCGAGGATTTCGAGCCCCACCGTCCCCTGCCCCGCCACGACGTCCTCGTGGTCGAACGGGTGAACCAGGACAGCTCCGGTCCGGTCTGCGAATTCGCGAGCGGCGACGAGTGCTTCGTCGACAGTCGAACCGTGCAGGTGGACCTGAGCCCCATATGCCTTGGTGGCCACCAACTTCGGCAGCGGCGCCCCGGTCGGCATGAAGACCGTCGACTTGATTCCCAATTCTGTTGCAGACCAGGCAACTCCCTGCGCATGGTTGCCGGCGCTGGCCGCCACCACACCCGCCGCCCGTTCCTCCGCAGACAGGTTGGCGATGCGGTTGTAGGCGCCGCGAGGTTTGAAAGAGCCGGTGCGTTGCAGGTTTTCACATTTCAAGCTCACGGCGAAGCCGGTGGTTTCAGACAACACTCGCGAGGCGACCACCGGGGTACGGCGCATGACCGGGGCGAGAAGTTGCTGTGCAGCTTTGATCTGTTCGAGATTCACGCATGCCTCCAGAAAGTGCGCCTCCACACCCTCGTGAGGTGTGAAGGCGCACTGCAGGTTCGAAGTCGAATTACCGTAGAGCGAAGATCAGGACAGTGCTTGCTCGATGTCGCCGACCAGATCGGAGGCGTCTTCGATGCCGACCGACAGGCGAACCAGATCGTCGGGAACCTCGAGCGCGGAACCGGCCGTCGAGGCATGGGTCATCGCGCCGGGGAACTCGATGAGGGATTCGACGCCGCCGAGAGATTCTGCCAGCGTGAAGATCTCGGTGCGCGAGCACAGGTCGAGAGCTGCCGCCTTGCCACCCTTGAGACGCACGGAGATCATGCCGCCGAAGCGTCGCATCTGCTTGGCCGCGACCTTGTGCGACGGATGCGAAGCCAGTCCGGGGTAGATGACGCTGGCAACAGCGGGATGACCGTCGAGCAATTCGACGACCTTCTCCGCATTGTCACTGTGACGCTCCATGCGCAGTGCCAGTGTCTTGATTCCGCGCAACGTCAGGAACGCGTCGAACGGGCCGGGAACGCCGCCGGATCCGTTCTGCAGGAAGGCAAACGCGGTGTCCAGTTCTTCGTCGTTGCAGACGAGAGCGCCACCGACCACGTCGGAGTGTCCGCCGATGTACTTGGTGGTGGAATGCAGCGCGATGTCGGCGCCGAGCTGCAGCGGCTGCTGCAGGTACGGCGACGCAAAGGTGTTGTCCACCACGATCTTTGCGTTGCCCTCGTGGGCGATCTCGGCGAGGAGCTCGATGTCACCGATGTTGAGCAGCGGGTTCGTGGGGGTCTCGACCCAGACCAGCTTGGTGTTGGACTTCATTGCCGCGCGCACCGCATCGACGTCGGACACCGGCGCCGGGGTGTACTCGATCCCCCACTGCGTGAAGACCTTGTCGATGAGGCGGAAGGTTCCGCCGTACGCGTCGTCGGGGATGACCAGGTGATCGCCCGGTCGAAGTACCGATCGGAGCAGGCAGTCGGTGGCCGCCATTCCCGAACTGAACGCTCGACCGTAGGTTCCGGATTCGAGCGCGGCGAGGTTCGCCTCGAGCGGGCGACGGGTCGGGTTGCCCGTCCGCGCATACTCGAAGCCACTACGCATTCCACCGACGCCGTCCTGGGCGAAGGTGGAACTTGCGTAGATCGGCACGTTGACAGCACCGGTCAGCGGATCGGGTTCGTAACCCGCATGCACTGCCTTAGTGGAGAAACCCTGCCAGCTGATGTTGTCGGCCTTGCTGCGTTGCTCACTCATGATCCCCAGCCTAACGGCGCCGGCCCCGGCGCAGGAATCTGTACTCAGGAATCCGAACTCAGGAAACCCAGGAGATCGTGGCGCGTGATCACGCCGACCGGCTTGCCGTCGTCGACGACCATGAGTGCGTCGGTGTCACCGAGCGCCTTCGTGGCAGCCGAGACCGGCTCGCCGGACCCGATGAGCGGGAACGGCTTGCTCATGTGCTTCTCGACGGAATCCGCCAGGTGCGCACGGCCTTCGAAGACCGCGCTCAGCAGATCCCGCTCGGACACACTTCCGGCGACCTCGCCTGCCATGACCGGCGGTTCAGCACCGACGACAGGCATCTGGGACACGCCGTACTCGCGCAGGATCTCGATCGCGTCGCGCAGAGTCTCCGACGGGTGGGTGTGAACGAGGTCCGGCAACTCGCCCGACTTGCCGCGCAGAACGTCGCCGACGGTGGGGACGTTCGCCTTGCCGTCGAGCGGGGTGCGGAGGAATCCGTACGACGCCATCCACTGATCGTTGAAGATCTTGGACAGGTATCCGCGGCCACCGTCCGGGAGGAGGACGACGATCAGAGCGTCGGGGCCCTCGCGCTTGGCCACTTCGAGGGCAGCGACGACGGCCATGCCGCAGGAACCGCCGACCAGTAGCCCCTCCTCGCGGGCGAGGCGACGCGTCATCTCGAAGGAATCGGCATCAGAGACGGCGATGATCTCGTCGGGGATGGACGGGTCGTATGCCGACGGCCAGAAGTCTTCGCCGACGCCCTCGACCAGGTACGGACGACCGGTGCCACCGGAGTAGACGGAACCCTCGGGGTCTGCGCCGATGACCTTGACCTTGCCGCCCGAAACTTCCTTGAGGTAGCGGCCGGTGCCGGTGATGGTGCCGCCGGTGCCGACGCCCGCGACGAAGTGCGTGATCTTGCCGTCGGTGTCGGCCCAGATCTCGGGACCGGTGGTCTCGTAGTGGCTCTCCGGTCCGCCCGGGTTGGAGTACTGGTTGGGCTTCCAGGCGCCGGGGATCTCACGGGTGAGGCGGTCGGAGACGCTGTAGTAGCTGTTCGGGTTGTCCGGCGCGACGGCCGTGGGGCACACGACCACCTCGGCGCCGTAGGCACGCAGGACGTTGCGCTTGTCTTCGCTGACCTTGTCGGGGCAGACGAAAACGCACTTGTATCCACGCTTCTGCGCCACGAGCGCCAAGCCGATTCCGGTGTTGCCCGACGTCGGTTCGACGATGGTGCCGCCCGGCTTCAGTTCACCCGAAGCCTCGGCTGCGTCGATCATCTTGACGGCGATGCGGTCCTTGGAGCTACCGCCAGGGTTGAGGTATTCGACCTTGGCTGCCACCGTGCCGAAGTTTTCGCCCGTGACGGACGTGAGCTTGACGAGTGGGGTGTTGCCGATGAGGTCGACGACGTGTTCCGCGATGCGCATTCGTCCATGTTCCCAGATGAAAGAAAACGGTGCGCGCGGACGTCGGGCGAAGGCGGTGCAATCCGGCTAGATTGACAAGTGTGAGTCGAACCGGACTGAAAGCGTCGGTGGCCACGGTGGTGGCCGGATCGAGTGCAGGCACGCTCTCCTGGTTGGGCTACAACTATCTGATGTCGCAGGCGGGTGCGGCCCGCGGGGTGATCGGTCGCAATATCGCCAAACCACCCGAGGCGGACGGGGTGTACGCACCCGGCGCCGACAACCCGGAACTCTGGTGGCGGGCCGTGCCCTTCGATCTCCACCTGATGATCTTCGGCGATTCGTCTGCGGCCGGCGTCGGGGCGCTGACGGCGTCGGAAGTTCCGGGTGTGCAGGTCGCGAAACTGCTTGCGAGTGAGACCGGGAAGCGAATCCGCTTGAGCACCAAGGCCATCGGCGGCGCCACCTCACGTGGATTGAGCGGGCAGGTCGACGCCATGTTCGTCGCCGGCCCTCCCCCGGACGCTGCCGTGATCCTGATCGGCGCCAACGACGTCACCGCGAAGAACGCTATTCACGCTTCGGCAAAACGCCTCGGCGACGCCGTACGACGCCTACGCGAGAGCGGCGCCGTCGTTGTTGTCGGAACCTGCCCGGATCTGGGAGTGGTGACGGCGATCCCGCAACCGCTGCGCTCCGTGGTGCGTGAATGGGGTCATCGTCTCGCGCTCGCCCAGGCGTCCGCGACCAGAAACGCCGGGGGTCGTCCCGTTCCGCTAGCCGACCTGCTGGCCAAGGAATTCCTGGCCTCGCCCGACACGATGTTCTCGGCCGACCGTTTCCACCCGTCCGCGGCCGGCTACGAACTCGCGGCGAAGCAGATCGTCCCGGTTCTCGCGTCGGCCCTGGGTGAGTGGCAAGGTGGCCCGCTCCCCGAACTCCCCCACGTCTCGGAGGCGGCGCAAGCTCGCACCGTCGCGGCCCGACTGACGGCAGCGGCAACCCAGTGGAAAGCCTTCGCGAGACGCACCAAACCCGCAGTTCAGCGCCCTGACGTCAACTGAGTGAGACTGCGTGACCACCATCTGGGAGCGGCAACGTAAATTGTAAGTCGAAGCTGCATTCAACTTGCCCTGCTCGACGGCGTTTCACGCCGCCCACGAGCAGTACACAAAAGGAGTTTTCATGCCCGAGGCAGTAATCGTCTCAGCAGTACGGTCGCCCATCGGCCGCGCAATGAAGGGTTCGCTCAAGGACATCCGCCCGGATGACCTCGCAACTCAGATGGTTGCCGCCGCGTTGGCAAAGATCCCCGAACTCGACCCCACCGAGATCGACGACCTCATGCTCGGTTGCGGCCAGCCTGCCGGCCAGTCGGGCTTCAACATCGCCCGCGTCGTCGCCGTCCAGCTCGGCTACGACTTCCTCCCCGGCGTGACGGTCAACCGTTACTGTTCCTCCTCGCTGCAGACCACCCGCATGGCACTGCACGCCATTCGCGCAGGCGAGGGCGACGTCTTCATCTCCGCCGGCGTCGAGTCCGTCTCCAGCTTCATCACCGGCAACGCCGACGGCCTGCCGGGCACCAAGAACCCGCTCTTCGACGCAGCGCAGGCCCGTAGCGCCAAGCTCGCCGAGGGTGGAGTCGCTTGGACCGATCCTCGCGAAGAGGGCCTGATCCCCGACGTCTACCTGGGCATGGGCCAGACCGCGGAGAACGTCGCTTCGGCCACCGGCATCACCCGCGAAGACCAGGACCGCTGGGCAGTGCGCAGCCAGAACCGCGCCGAGGAAGCCATCGCTCGCGGCTTCTTCGAGCGTGAGATCACGCCCGTCACGCTCGCCGACGGCACCGTCGTCTCCAAGGACGACGGCCCCCGCGCCGGCACCACCTACGAGGGCATCAGCGGCCTCAAGCCCGTCTTCCGCCCCGACGGCACCGTCACCGCCGGCAATGCCTGCCCGCTCAACGACGGCGCAGCCGCGCTGGTGATCATGTCCGACACCAAGGCGAAGGCACTCGGCCTGACCCCGCTCGCTCGCATCGTCTCCACCGGCGTCTCGGGCCTGTCTCCCGAGATCATGGGCCTCGGCCCGATCCAGGCCGTCAAGAACGCCCTGAAGATCGCCGGCAAGTCGATCTCCGACATCGACCTGTTCGAGATCAACGAGGCATTCGCAGTGCAGGTCCTCGGATCCGCTCGCGAACTGGGCATCGAAGAGGACAAGCTCAACATCTCCGGTGGCGCGATCGCACTGGGTCACCCCTTCGGTATGACCGGTGCCCGCATCACCAACACCCTGATCAACAACCTGCAGGAGCAGGACAAGACCTTCGGCGTCGAGACCATGTGTGTCGGCGGCGGACAGGGCATGGCAATGGTGATCGAGCGCCTCAGCTGATCCCCTGAGCACGTCGAAAGCGGCCGCCCGGCTTCTGCCGGGCGGCCGCTTTCGTGTAGTCGCGTCTCAGGTAGTCGTGAATTTCCGAGCAAAACTCCCCAACTCGCGAATCAACTCTCGCGCAGCGTCGTCCTCACGCTGCACGGCAGCGCGAGCTTCGTCTGCCCAACCGTGACGGAGCAGTCGTTTGGCGGCAAGCACTGCCGGTCCGATGTTGGCGGCAATCTGCTCGGCACTCGCGCTGGCGCGTGCCTGGACCTGGTCGGCCGGCACTGCGGCTGTCGCCAGTCCGTAGGCGGCTGCTTCGACGCCGCTGAGCCACCGCGCCGACAGGATCAACTCGGCGGCGCGCTGCGTTCCGATCACCTTGGGCAGCAACCAACTACTGGCAGCTTCAGGAGCGGTACCCAGCGAGGTGAACGGTGCCCGCAGACGTGCGTCCTCGGCAACGTAGACGACGTCGCAGTAAAGCAGCATGGTCAGGCCGATGCCGACGGCAGCGCCGTGCACCGCGGCAATCAAAGGCTTCGGGAACTCCACCAGCGCGACGATCAGCGGCGCGAATGCGTCGCCGAAGTCGGCGTTGTCGGTACCTGGTTCGGCGAGTGCGCGTAGGTCGACGCCACTGGAAAATGCCTTGCCTGAGCCCTCGACGATCACCACGGCCACGGCCTCGTCCGACGCCGCGTCGTCGAGCGCCTTGGTGAACGCTCGAAAACCGGCCGCATCGAAAGCGTTCAGGCGGCTCGGATTGTTGAAGGTCAGCGTTCGCACCGCTCCGGCGTCCGCCACCAGCACGGGTTCGGTGGTGTTTGTCGACATTCACACCCCTTCGTTCCAAACCAAGCAGTTGCTAGGTATCCAAGCACCGTAACCGCCCACAGACGACAAAAGAAGGGCCCCTCGTGGGGCCCTTCTTTTGTATTACGGAACGACTCGAGAACTAGTCGTTGTTGAAGTAGCTCAGCAGACGCAGGATCTCGACGTACAACCAGACCAGGGTGACGGTGAGACCGAATGCGACGCCCCAGGCTGCCTTCTCGGGCGCCTGTGCGCGGATCAGCTGATCAGCGGCGTCGAAGTCGAGCAGGAAGCTGAAGGCTGCGATACCGATGCAGACGAGGCTGAAGATGATGGCGAGAGTTCCACCGTCACGCAGTCCCAGTCCACCGTCGACGAAGAAGCTGGCGACGAGGTTACCGAGGGCCAGAACGACAACGCCGATCAACGCGCCGATGATCATTCGTGTCAGACGCGGTGTCACCCGAATCGCGCCGGTCTTGTAAACCACGAGCATGCCGAAGAACACACCGAACGTTCCGAGGACCGCCTGAGCGATCAGTGCCGATCCGCCGACGCCACCGAATTGAATATCGGTGAACATGAACGACAGCGCACCGAGGAACAGACCCTCGGCGACGGCATACGCCAACACGATTGCCGGGTTGTCCATCTTGCGGCCGAACGTCGCGACCAGAACCAGAACGAGGCCGACGAGTCCGCCGCCGATGACCAGCGGGGCCGCGAGGTCGGCGTTGTTGTTGACCAGGAAGTACGACACCAGTGCCGAGATCGTCAGCACGCCGAGCGTGATGCCCGTCTTGGTGACCACGTCGTCGATCGTCATGGCCCGCGAGGTGGGACCGGTCTGGTACGGCTCGGCCGGAGCGTACTGCGGCTGACCGAACTGCTGGGTTGCCTGCGAGGCGCCCGCCGTCGCAGATCCGAACGAGGCGTATCCGTTGCCCTCTTGCTTGGGCAGATTGCGGAACACCGGGTTGCTGGTGGTGCGCACCGTGATCATCCCTTCATCGTGGTGGCCAGCGACGGGTGCGTCGCGGGTTCGCCGTACGGATCCGAGTTTCCGACACGGTCCGTGTACCTAACTAAAAGTAAAGCACTCGTAATTTACAACGTCGAAGCGTCGGTTGTAGTTCCCGGCGCATTTCCGGAAGATCAACACTCTTCGATACTAGGACGGTTTGACCGACTTCATCACGATGAACTTCGCGTTCTTCGCCATCGCCTCGCTCGGACCCACCGCGGCTTTCAGCGGTTCGCGATACCCCAGATGCGCGTTGTGAACAGTCCACAACTCGCCACCGGGACGCAGGACACGGCCGGCAGCTTCGAACATCTTGAGCGCTCCACCGGTATGCACCGCCGCGCCGACGTGGAACGGCGGGTTCAACAGAACCAGATCCGCGCTCGCACTGGGCAACGAACTCACGGCGTCGTCGCGCAGGCCGCTCACTCGATCGCCGACGCCGTTTGCCGACGCGGTCGCCAGAGCCGAAGCGACGGCTGCCGAGGACTGATCCGTTGCGATCACGTGCACGTCCGGGAACTTCCGCGCGATCGCTGCCGCGAGAATGCCGCTGCCACAACCCAGATCGATCACGTCACTCAGCGGATCGACCGCAATCTTTCCGAGGTTCTCCAGGAGCAACCGGGTGCCGATGTCCAGGCTCGCACCGGCAAACACGGCGCCGTGAGCAACGACGTCGAGGTCGAACTCGTCCAGGCGCTCGGCCATCGGGAACGTGACGACAACCTCGGCCTTCGGTTCCGATGCCTTGAGTACGCGGGACTTCTGACGCCCGCGCGAGGCGCTGACGTCGGAAAACGATTCGCCGAGAACCTTGTTCATCGCCGGGGTGATGTGCTTGTCACGCCCACCGGCGAAGACACGAACCGCCGGGTCGGCGTGGAGCGCGATCAGCTGAGCGATCTCGGCAAGTTCGGCGAGACTACGCGGCAATTGCATGAGCACGACGCGGGCACCGCTGAGCAACTCCTCGTCCAGCCCGTGCGAGGTGAAGGCGTCACTGAATCCGAGTTCGCGCGCATTGTTCGCGAGGGCCAACTCTCCGGTGAGCGGATCCTGGTGAACCCGCACGCCGGCGATTCCGTGAACGAGCGCAACACCGGCGGTCAGCGCACCGTAGTGATCGCCGACCACGACGACGGTGCCCGCCGGCGCTGCGGCCAGAGCGTCGGCGGCCTCGTCGAGGATCAGGCGATCAGCCGCGTCGACGGCAAAGAGATTGGGTGCCTCGACATCGGGAAATCGGCGCAGACGATCGAACAGTTCGGGTGTGTCGGACATGCCACCAGTCTTTCAGGTGAAACTGCGCAACACTCAATCCCCCGACCAGCAGGTGATCAGTTCGACAACCCCGTCAGTTCGACAACCCCGTCAGTTCGACAACCCCGTCAGTTCGTCATCCACTGCACGACGTTGCCGACGGTTTCGCGTTCGGTGCGGAATCCGTTCACCGGATGGTCGGTGTCGGGGTATCCGAACGAGATCGCGCACACGACCTTGCGAGTGTCGTCGATGCCGAAGTGCTCGTGAATGAACTTGGAACTGCCCGCGAGCGCCGCTTGCGGAATGGTCGCCACCCCCAGACTCTGGGCCGCGAGCAGGAAGCTGTTCACGTACAACCCACAGTCGACAGCGCCGTAGGTGCCCAAAGCCTCGTCGGTGGTGATGATCGCGACGTGAGGAGCGCCGAAGAGCTCGAAGTTCTTCATCGTCTGTGCCGCGGAGCCGGCGCGGTCACCGTGCTCGATGCCGACGCTCGAATACAGCGCCATGGCGCAGTCGAACCGACGCGACTTGTAGATGCCCTGGTACGCGCGGGGGAACTCGAAGTCCGACTCCTGGGCGTTGGCCATCACGTATTCACCGAGTCCGGCACGGAAACGCTCGGTGCCCTCCCCTTCGGTGATCGCTACCTGCCACGGTTGTGTGTTGCACCACGACGGCGTCTTCTGGGCCAACCGAAGGATCTCCTCGATCACCTCGCGTGGCACCTGACGGTCCTCGTAGGCGCGGCAGCTGATCCGGGCATCGAGCAACGCTTCCAGGCTCGTGTACACGACGATGCTCTCGGTCATGTGTTCTCTCCTCGATCAGGCTGCACTACAACACTTCGCACGATAGAGCTATCGCCTCGGCGCGATGATCAGCGGGTCACCGTTGCGAAGGCCGACACCAGCTCACCGAACTCCTCCATCGCCGCATCGGGGTCGGGATCGACCGCTGCCAACGCGACCAGAACATCGGTGGCACCGGATTCGAGCAGCTGTTCGGCACCGAGCATCGTCGCCGGGAGGTCGATCGAACCGTCAGTCCCGCGAACGACAGTCAGTCGCCCACGAACCTGCAATTCCGCCGGATCGCGTCCGAGTTCCGCCATGGCCTTCCCGATGACGTCGATCCCTTCACGTAGGTCGTCGTCCGCGGCACCCATGATCGGAATCCAGCCGTCCCCCCAGGTTGCGACGCGTCGTACGACGGCCTTGGACAGAGAACCCGACACCCAGATCGGAATACCCGCGGACGGCCGGGGCGCGCAGTACACGTCATCGAATTTCAGGCGAGGAGTGTCGATGCTCGCCGGCGCCGACCTCCACAGCGCCCGGCACACTGCGAGAGCGTCGTCGAGCAATGGTCCCCTTTTGCCGAAGTCCATACCGACCGCGTCGTATTCGCGTTCCTGCCAACCGGTTCCGACGCCCAGGTCGAGTCGGCCACCGGACAACAGATCGAGTGTCGCGGCCGTCTTGGCCAGTACCGCTCCCCCGCGCAGCGCCGCGATGACGATTCCGGTCCCCAGACGAATTGTCTTCGTCTGTCCGGCAACAAAAGCCAGGACGGTCAGCGGTTCGAGCCAGTTGGAGTCGGGCTCGGTGGGGAACGCCGACCACGTGTATGCCGAGTTGTCCGAGCCCATCACCACGTGATCGGTGACGAGGACCCGGTCGAAGCCGGCAGCTTCCGCACTTTGACAGACCTGCACGAGTTTCCCGTAGGAGTTCTCCGCGAGGGTCGTACCGAAATTGGGAACGTTCAGACTGAAAGTTGTCATGTGTCAAGCCTTTCGGGGCCGGTTGGTCCAGCCGCCTTCTTCGGTGGGAAACCAGCCTCCGGCAGCGTGCGAGCCGCCGTCGACGTGGATCACGGTTCCGGTGATGTATCTCGCCAGGTCGGACGCCAGGAACAGCGCGGGGCCGGCAATGTCGACGGGTTGGCCCGGTCCACCCAGCGGTGCCCACCCCGGCCACTTGTCCCAGTCGTCGGCAGAAACGATCGTGCGGTACGGCACCTGTACCGACTCGATCAGATCCGGGGCAATGGCGTTGACGCGCACTCCGGTTCGACCGATCTCCACACCAAGGCTTCTGGTGAACTGCGTCAGCGCGGCCTTGTATGCCGAGTACATGGTGTGGCCCGGGATCGCTCGATGCGCCTCCACCGTCGTCAGGTTCACGATCGATCCACCGGTTCCGCGATCGATCATGCCGGGAAGCAGGGCATGCGTCAGACGCACCACGTGATCGAAATTGATGTTGCCTGCCTCGGACCAGAAACCTGGATCGGTACCGGTGAACGCTGTCGGCGGATTCAGGAAATGACCCACATTGTTCACCAGGACATCTGGTGCGAATGCGGTCAACGCGACGGGGACTTCCAGCGCCCGCACATCGTAGTCGAGATGGTTGATCGAACCACCTGCAGCGGAATCGAATTCGACGTCGTTCAGCGGAGCCACGTCGACGACCAGAACTGCGGCGCCGTGTGATGCGAATGCTCGAACTATCGCTGCCCCGATTCCCTGGGAGCCGCCGGTAACCACTGCCTTCTTACCCACCAACATCGGCCCTGGCGAGTACGCCGATCCGACCACCACGAAGACACCCTTCTGCAGTTCGATGTGAATCACTTCGGCGTACCGTCACACATCTACTCGCAGAACGGGCACAACGTTCTCACTCAGTGGTAGCCGCTACACTTCGCCTGCCCGGGCCCCAGGACGCCGATGCAAGTAGGCCGGAATCTCGGCTGCCCGTATCGGTACTCCCTCCAGATACCCTTGGATCACGTCACATCCACACTCGGTCACCATCGCCCGCTGCCTCTCGGTCTCCACACCCTCGGCGACGGTGTCCAACCCCAGAGACTTGGCGATCGCGATAACGGCCCGCAGAACAGCAAATCTCGAACTCGCGGGATCCGCGTCCAGCGGAGCGACGAAGGCGCGGTCGATCTTCAACCGATCGAGCGGCAGCCGCGACAAGCTGGCAACCGAGGAGAATCCGGTCCCGAAGTCATCCATCGCAATGGCGATTCCGAGCGCGGAGAGTTGCACCAGCACATCTCGGTCGGCGTCGTCGATGACGAGTGATTCGGTCACCTCGATCTCGAGCCGTTCGGGGGCGAGGTTCACTTCCTCGAGGGTCTGGCGCACCGATTCGACGTATCGACTCGAACGCAGTTGCACCTGAGAAACATTGACGGCGACCCGTATGTCCTCCGGCCACGATGTCGCCGCCGTGCATGCGGCCCGCAAAACGCCCGCACCGATCGGAACGATCAAGCCGGTTTCCTCCGCTACCGAGATGAAGTCTCCCGGCGAGACGAGACCTGAGGTCGGATGGTTCCACCGCAACAGAGCCTCGAATCCGACCACAACTCCCGCCCCGGCCGACACCTGCGGTTGAAAGACCAACTCGAACTCCTCGTCGATCAGCGCACGACGAAGATCCAACAGGGCTCGCGCCCTACCGGTTGCCCGATCCCGCAAAGCCACGTCGAAGGCTCGGATCTGGTGCCGGCCGCTCTCCTTTGCGTGGTACAGCGCAAG
Organism: Rhodococcus sp. IC4_135; assembly: GCF_011602025.1. NCBI lineage: Bacteria > Bacillati > Actinomycetota > Actinomycetes > Mycobacteriales > Nocardiaceae > Rhodococcus > Rhodococcus sp. IC4_135. Next base: position 62,384 of record NZ_JAAOLG010000018.1, on the reverse strand, counting down.
ATCGGCAACAATCATCAGTTCTTCGAGGTTCTCGGCATCGTCGGGCAGAGAGCCGTACCCCAAACTGGCGCGAATGCGTATCTGGTTGCCGACCAGCGCGAATGGTCGTTCGAAGGCGTCGAGGATCGTCTGGAATCGATCTTTCACCTCATCTGTGTCCTCGATGTCATCGAAGGCGATGGCAAATTCGTCGCCGCCCAACCGGCCACAGATCTCGTTGGATCGCAGAACCCCGTGAATTCGGCTGGCAACATCTCGCAGCACGTCGTCTCCGACGTGATGTCCCAACCGGTCGTTGATCGACTTGAAGTTGTCCAGATCCAGAATCGCCAACCACACTCGGCGCCCGTCCCGAAGCAGCGAAGAAACCTGGGCGTTGAAGCTGTACCGATTGCTGAGCCCGGTCAGCGAATCGACTTCCGCCAACCGCAGTATGTTCTGACGCTGGTGATAGGAGTGCGTGATGTCAGATCCCACACCGCGCCAGCCGTAGTCCGAACTCTCTCCGCCGCCTGGGTGACCCGACATCGACCACCAGCGAGTATCGCCCCGCACGACAACCTGCATGGTGAGGTCCCGAAACGCCGTCCCGGCTTGAAAATTCGCAGCAAGGAGATCGAGGGACTTCCTGCCCTCGACTGTTCGGGATGCGCCGATTCCGATCAGGATCTCGTGCATGGTGCGGCCCCGGATCTGCGCTGCCGGCAAACCGACTTGTTCGGCGAATCGATACGACACGGTGCGGGCGACACCACGCGAGTCGGTCTCCCAGAGCCAATCCTGCGCACCGTCTTCGAGATCGTTCAGCAGCAACTCCACGAGATCTCGTTCGTCCTCGGCGATGAGCTCGGCGCGGAGTCGTCTCTCGAAAAGGTTGGCCAACAGCAATGTTCCGCTGTGGAGCGAAACGAGAAAAATCACCAGCACCCCGATCAGTACATAGCGCGAGGGTTCCGGCTCGGTCCAGAATCCCCCAGCCAACCCAAACCCGACCAGTCCGATCCAAATCAGGGTGAATCCGCGAAACATCAATGTCGGGAAAACGCCGACTGCGATGCCTCCCATCAATGTCGAGGTCAGCACCAATTCGTTACCAGGATCCAGGATCGGGAACAGCATCAGCGCCAGGCACGCGAGCAAGACCCCCCACACGACGACCTGGATTGTGAGTACCACCAATTCGGTGGTCTGCGACTCCGAAACCCCCAGCCGCGAGCGCCCCAGCCAATAGAGGCTGAACGCGATGCTCGACACGGCCACGACGCTCGGCCATACCCAGCGGAACATCCCGGTATCTGCCGGCAGAAGCACCACGATCGTCGAAAGCGCGATAGCAGCGATCAGGAAGGCCCACGGCAGTACTCGCGCCGTGAAGTCCAGGCGTCGGTTGAGAAGTCGGTGACGATCGTAATCCGACAGGTGGTCGTCAGAACCTCGTCGACCGAGCCTGCGCACGGTGGTTACGACACGATGTCTGCGTACCACCGCCGGGTCATCCACGTCGGCCTGCTGTCGCCAGCGCCACTGCCTGGACAGACATGACTTCGCCGGCAGCGCGCCCCTGCACAGTCCGCACCCCCGCAGCCGCAACGGCCTTCAGTTGCTCCTCGCTGTCCACCCCCGAGACAACGACCTCCATTCCCAGTGCGTCGACCAGATCCACGAGCGCTTCGAGGATCGGCCGCCCGCCGGGCGCCGCACCGGAGATGGAGCGTTCGATGCGCACTCGCGTGAACGGAAGGCCGGACAGTGATGCAAGGGAGGAGAATCCGGCTCCGAACTCGTCGACCGTCAGCGATACTCCCATCTCCGCGATGGCATGCAACGCGGCTCTGGACTGGTCGGTAATGGCAGAGGACTCGTCGAGTTGGAGCTCGAACTGCCCAGCCCTGGCATCTGATCGACGAAGCGAGTCGCCGATCGCCTCGATGAACGCCTCCGATTCGAGCTGACGCGTCGACACCGCGACGGCTACCCGTACGTGATCAGGAAGTTGCGCCGCCGCCGCACAGGCCAGCTTGAACACCGTCGTCCCGAGCGAGTACGCAAGACCGGTGTCGTCTGCGACGCTCATGAATTCGGCGGACGTGACGGCGCCGAGCCGGACGTTGTGCCAGACCACGTGAACCTCCACCGCCACTATCTCGCGGGAGACCACGTCGATCCTGGGTAGCAACTCGAGTTCGAGGTCCTTCTCCGCGACGGTGTTTCCCAGATCTTCGAGCAGACGGGCCCGCCGATCCGCCACGGACTTCATCGAGTCTCGATACTCACGTACGGCCCCGCGCCCGGATTCCTTTGCCGCGAACAAGGCGAGATCCGCAGCGCCCATCATCTCGTCGGCGGACGACGGCAGCTCGTCAGGGAGGTAGTACCCGATGCTGCATCCGATCTCCAACCGCGTACCGGCCACTGTGATCGGCTCATGAAGGGTTTCGATGTAGCGGGCCAACAGTGCGCGCATGCGTGAGCTGTCGCCGCCATCGGTGAAGAGAATTGCGAACTCGTCTCCGCCCAAGCGCGCGAACAGCTGTGACATTCCGCCGGCTTCGGACAGACGATCTGCGACCTCTCGCAGAACCGCGTCGCCGACCGTGTGCCCGAGTGTGTCGTTGACCGACTTGAAGTTGTCGAGGTCGAGCATCGCCAGCCCAAGACGGCTGTCATGGGTGTGCGGATCACGTAGCAGCCTCTCGAGCTCGGTCCAGAAGCTGTGCCGGTTCGGCATTCCCGTGAGTGCGTCCACCCGGCCCATTCGCACGATTTCGTCGCTTTGCCGTTTGACTTCGGTGATGTCGGAACCCACTCCTCGCCAGACGAACTCGTCGGGTGCCCGGCCAGGGCGCGGCCGTCCGGACACCTGCCACCACCGAATTTCGCCGTGAACGCGGACCGGAACGAGTACGTCGACGAAGGCGGTCTTCGTCTGGCGGGCTTGCTGCAACTCCATGAGCGCATCGATTCCGCCGGGGATCCGTAGAGTGCCCAACTCCATGAACAGGTCCTGCCACGCCGTTCCCTGCAACTCGGCGGAGTCCAGCCCCGCTTCGGATGCGAGCCGCGTCGGGATTCGGTTGAACTTGCCTTTCTGATCGGTCTCCCACACGAAGTCCCCGGCGTTGCCTTCGAAGTCTTCGAGAAGCATCTGCACAACCGATCGTTCCGATGCTGCGCGCAGCTCGGCTCGGTAGCGAGATTCCAGGTTGCCTGAGACCACGATCGTGCCGCCGATCAAAGCTGCTCCGTACACGATCAGTCCGATGAGAATTCGTTCGAACTCGGGCCCCGGTTGGAGCCAGAACGCCACGCCCAGGATCACGAGATTGGACAGCACCCAGGTGAGTCCGACGATCCGCAACATCGCGGTAGCCACGGCTCCGGCGCCGGTGATAGACGCGGACGCCGCCGTGAGGATCAGATCGCCGGAATCGTCCAGGATCGGATACAGGACCAGGGCGAGCGAGGAATACAGGATCCCGACGACTGCGAATTCGACGATGAGAAACGCGTACGACATCCGGTATGTCGGCGCGATCAGATCGAAGCGAATGGCGAGTCCGACACCCATGCCCACCAACCCGATCACCCCGGCGAGGATCGGCCACAGGCGTGGCAAGAGTCCGCTGTCCGGCGGGATGACATACAGCGTCAACCCGAGCGTGACCACGAGGTGGACAGCTGCGGCCCACGGCAGAACACCGAAGGTGACGGCTATCTGTTCACGCGTCACGTCATCGCGTTGCGTGGGTGTCAGTCTTTCTCTTGGGCTTTCTCTGGGGCGGGATGGGAGACGAGACAGGATCGACATGACCACCTCCTGCTCCCGCGCCGTAATACGAATTGGACGTATGGCTGAGCAATTGTCCCGTAACTGGTCCCTGCTGCGTCAAGCAGTACGTCCGACCTTGTTCGGGGGCAGATCTGCCCACAGACACAGTAATCAGCAAACTGCTGGTCCGCCCGATCTTGCTGCAGCGAGTTCGATGTCCGCGGGTTGAAATCAGACATGAGGGACAATGGCCGAAGATCGCCGATCACGTCGGTGGAGATTCCTCGACGGGTAACACGATCGGACTCATTCGAGTTCAGACAAGGACTATCACGATGGCAATCGACTACACCCGACGTTCCGGCGAGTCCACACCGTCGCAGGCACCGGTCAGCCTGAGCAAGATCACGCTCACCAAATCCGCGCCGACGGTCAACCTCGCGAAGGCTGGTGAACGACAAGGCAATATGCGCGTGAACCTCAACTGGTCGCAGGGAACACCACCGAAGAAGACCGGATTCCTCGCCAAGCTCGCCGGCGCAGGCTCCGGAGCGGTCGACCTGGACCTCGGCTGCCTCTACGAACTTGCCGACGGGTCCAAGGGCGTGGTCCAGGCCTTGGGCAACAGTTTCGGTTCGCTGACTTCCCCGCCCTACATCTCCCTCGACGGCGACGACCGCAGTGGCGCGAACACCGGCGGCGAGAACATGCACGTCAATCTCGGTGACCCCAGCGCTTTCCGCCGAATCCTCATCTTCGCGATGATTTACGACGGTGCCCCCAACTGGGCGGCCGTTGACGGCGTCGTCACCCTGTACCCCACCAACGGACCCGAGGTGGAAGTACGACTCGATTCGGCCAGCAACCAGGAACGGCTGTGCGCAATCGCTCTCATCCAGAGTTCAGGTCAGGGCGTGACGGTGACCCGTGAAGTGCAGTACATCAACGGCAGTCAGTCCGATCTCGACCGTGCGTACAACTGGGGTATGAAATGGGCTGCCGGACGAAAGTAGGTGTCGCGGGCGGGGTGTCCCCCATCCGAATGACAATGTCCGAATCGTCCACAATGTCGCAAGTTACTGGATAGTGTCGAGAAGTGGGGTCGGACATGAGGGGTCACGCTCGACACCGATAGTGGGTCGGTGACGCTATGTGCTTGGCGACGCCGACGTTCGACAGGAAAGGCCCTCGATTTCCCCCGAGATCGAGGGTCTTTTCGTATCTTGCATCACTGTTCGTGCCATCTTATTAGTTGATCGTTAAACTAAGCGTTCGTCCAACATGCACCGATGGAGAACGTGAATGTCCACGAATTCAGATCGACGCCCACGCCTGCCCGTGAGAATCGCCTACCTCGCCGCAGGAGTCCTCTTTGTCGCCGCCATGCTCCTGCTGGCAAGCGTCGTGAACCCTGATCGGGACCGCGATTTCTCGATGAACCACGTCCCCGCGGGGACGTCGACGACCGCCGTCGTCGCCACGTTCGACCTCGGCTAACGAAGGTACCGGTACGTAAGTGGCGCGCGTCACGAACTGTGGGTAGTTTCAACGCCGATGGTTCGCCGTAGGTCGGTATTGAGAGGGACGGCAAGCCACTGCCCTGCCTGGTTGCCCCACCCAAACAGGCAGGGCACCCCTTCAACTCCACCGACTTTTCTGCGGATCCACGCCGACACACTCTGGCGTCCGGACGGTTTCACCACAGCGCCTGCAGTAATGGGTCCGATGCCCGCCATTCTCGGTCGAGGTACACCCGCACACCTCCCAGCCGACAAGGCAGGTGTTCGCCGTGAGTCGGTGTCCGTTCGGGCAGCGGTCCGGGGATCGCTCGGTCAACCGCATCTTCACATTTTCGCACACATGTTCGACGCCTTGGTACTGCAAACGGAAAATTCGATTGCACCGCCCGCTTCCGGTCGGCCCGAGCGCAACTATCCCTTCCGTCACTTCGGTCTGATTTAATACGAAGGCTTTGTCGGGGGTTTACCAATGTCCGAAGTTGTCGAGTTTCTGCGAGCACACGCAGGCGAACACGGGGTTGAACTATGGGTTTCTTCAAGAAGGCGGCTGTGACTGCTCTAGCGGTCGCTGCAGTCGGAGCATCAACAGGGATCGCATCAGCTGATCCGTCGACCGACGTGAACTACGAAGCGAAGATCGTCGACAAGTCGATCGTCACCACTATCGACGCCGGGCTGTTCAAGGTATCCGGCGACGGCAAGTCTGTCGTCTTGCAGGACAGCAAGGGAGCCGACCTTGTTTCGTTGCCTCTCGCATACAACCTCGGGGATCTGCAGTTTCCCTTCGATCGCACGATCAGTGAAGACGGTAAGACCCTCACGCTGACCCCGATCACCGATTCGGCGAAGGCCACTCCTCGGCCCGAGAGTGCGCCTGCTGCAAAGGATTGGACGCCCGTCGCCTCACCCGAGGAGAATGATCGGGCGATTGCGCACTTCCAGAGCCAGCTCGGTCTCGGCACTCAGGTCGGCAGCCTGCTCGGCACCATCGTCGGCGCCGGAATCGGTTGCGCTGTCGGTGCTCCGCTGGGCTTGACCATCGTCGGCCTCCCCGTCGCTGCGGCACTGTGCCTGGGTGGTCTCGCAACGGGAGCCGGAATCGGCGGTGTCGCCGGAACGATCCTCGGCGGCGGCGGCGCGGCTGTCGTAGCCGGCATCGACCTCGTCAACACACTGAACGCCCCTGCCGGAACGACGGTCTGGGCTCAGTAGCGACTGGAAGGTCAGTCGCTACGCGGTGCCCCCAGTCGGACTCGAACCGACACTTGACGGATTTTAAGTCCGTTGCCTCTGCCAATTGGGCTATGGGGGCCGTGCCGCACCCGACTGGTCGGGTGCGGCAGGGATCAGACTATCGGGTGGGTCTGAGCTATCGACATCGCGATGCCGTCGAGGATGTCGTGTTCGCTGACAACCAGTTCGGTGATCCCGGCTTTGGCTTCGAATGTCTGAGCCAGCACCGTGGTGATGATCGCTCCGCCACCGATGACGTCCACCCGCCCCGGATGCATCGGGCCGAAGGCGGCGCGATCAACCCGAGGCATGGCGGTAAGACGCTCGCACACCTCGAAGAGTTGCTTGAACGGAATCCTCGACAGGTGCACCTTCTCGGCGTCGTACTCCGGAAGATCCTGCGCGATCGCGGCCAGCGTCGTCATGGTTCCAGCGACACCCACCCACGTGTGCGCCTTCTCGACGGGGACGACCTCGAACGCCTCGGCAAGTTTTGCAGTCGCAAAAGTCGTCGCCTCGGAAACCTGCTCTGCCGTAGGCGGATCCGACGGTAGGCACCGCTCAGTGACGCGCACACAGCCGATGTCGGTGGAGTACGCGGCCTGGACACCCGACGCGTCGCCGAGGACAACTTCGGTGGATCCGCCGCCGAGATCGACCACCACGAAGGGGCCCTCGGACGGATCAAGTTCTCCCACAGCACCGCTGAACGAGAGTCGCGCCTCTTCGTCGCCGGTGATCACCTCGGCTCCGGATCCGGGAATGACCGCACCGAGCACGTCTCGCGTCATCGTGAAGAAGTCTTCGCGATTCGCAGCGTCGCGAGTAGCCGAGGTCGCGACCATCCGAACGGCGGTTGCTCCGGCATCGGCGATCATCGACGCGTACTCGACCAGCGCGACCCGGGTGCGTTCGATGGCCTCGGGCGCGAATGTCCCTGTCGCATCAACGCCTTGACCCAGTCGCACGACGCGCATCTCGCGCCGGACATCCACCAGACGACCGTCGGCGCCGACGTCGGCGATCAGCAGTCGAATGGAGTTGGTACCGCAATCGACTGCGGCAACACGGCGAGTCACCGGTCGGCGGTGTCGGCATCGTCGATGCCAGGCCAGTCCGCGGGAATTGCAGTACCGCGCAGCTTCCCGTGGCCGGCCAAGGCAACGGACTCGTCACCGAGCGGATTCACGCCGGGACCCTTGGCAAGCGAATGCGCCATGAGCACGTGCAGGCACTTGACCCGATCCGGCATCCCACCACCGGCAAAGTCGGTTCCGAGAGATTCGATCGCGTCCCGCTCGGCGAGGTACGACTCGTACGCCCGGCGGTAGGCCGCGGCAAGCTCGGGATCCTGGGTCAGACGTTCGGTCATCTCACGCATGACGCCGGCGGATTCCTGACGGCTCGCTTCGGCAGTCAGTCGCGGGTCGGTGAGGTAGTACAGCGTCGGGAACGGTGTTCCGTCCGGAAGTTTGGGGGCGGTCTTGACCACGCCGGGCTGACCGTCCGGGCTGCGGTACGCGATCTCGATCACTCCGCGTGGCTCACGGCCCAATTGAGCGGCAACGGCGTCGAGGTCCGCTTGTGAAACCTGTGGGGAATTTTCGGACGTGTTGCTCACCCGGTGGGTACTCCTTGTTCTTCTGGCTCGATCGGCGCCAACGGCATCGGAGCCGGTGTCGTCGTCTCGGGAACCACTGGCGGTTCCGAAATCGTCTGCCACAGATCGCGATACCACGGACCTGTCAGCGGTGTTTCCTTTTCCTGCTTCTTCTCGGGTTCCTTGTAGTCGCCGGGAAGCTGAACCTGAAACGGGGTCTCGCCCGGTTTGACGTACCGAAGGCGTTCTCGTGCAAGAGCTTCGATGTAAGCAGGGTCGTCGAAGCGTGCGTTCTGGCCTTGCAGCTTTCGCAGTTCTTCCTCGAGCACCTGGCGTTCGGCGGCCACCTGCGCGGCATCGGAACGCTGGCTGATGTAGGTGCGCAGCGGTACTGCCAGTGTCAGCGCCAGCATGAGGACAACCATCGCGAGCACAACGGCCCGACTGGTGGACAAGCCGAAAATGGTGTTGTCCGACTTCGGAAGCCGAGACCAGAACTTGTTGGTTCCGCTCTTCCCCCGAGCCGACTTCGACCCACGCGCCGACGACTTCTCGGCGGAACCCCCCGGTTGCGCGGGGTCTGACACAGTGGAATCGACTGCTGCCGGATCTACCGAAGGTTCCGACACGCGTGGGCGTCGGGCGCTGTCCCGACGCGCACGCGACGGTGTGTCCCCACGACGGGAACCACGACCCCCCGGACTTCCGCCGGGGGATCGTGGTTTACCTCGCTGTGCAGACACTACTGAATCTTAGATTTCCGTCAGGCCTCGAAAGCGAAGCGCGGGAACGCAACCTCGCCGGCGTAACGTGCTGCGTCGCCGAGGTTCTCCTCGATACGCAGCAGCTGGTTGTACTTGGCAACGCGCTCGCTGCGTGCCGGAGCACCGGTCTTGATCTGGCCGCTGCCGACGGCAACTGCGAGGTCGGCGATGGTGGTGTCCTCGGTCTCGCCGGAACGGTGGCTCATCATCGTCTTGTAACCGTTGCGGTGAGCGAGATCGACGGCGTCGAGGGTCTCGGTCAGGGTGCCGATCTGGTTGACCTTCACCAGGAGCGCGTTGGCCGCACCCTTGACGATGCCTTCTTCGAGGCGCTCGGGGTTGGTGACGAAGAGGTCGTCGCCGACGAGCTGGATCTTGTTGCCGATCTGATCGGTGAGTGCGACCCAGCCGTCCCAGTCGTCTTCGTCGAGCGGATCCTCGATGGAGACGAGCGGGTAGGCGTCGATGAGCTCGGCGTAGAACGCTGCCATCTCGGCCGCGGTGCGGTTCTTGCCTTCGAACTTGTAGCCGGTGCCGTCGGTGTAGAACTCGGTGGCGGCCACGTCGAGAGCGAGCGCGACGTCGGTACCCAGCTTGAGGCCGGTCTTGTTCACGGCGATCGTGATGAGGTCGAGCGCTTCTTTGGTGCCTGCCACGTCGGGCGCGAATCCGCCTTCGTCACCGAGACCGGTGGAGAGGCCCTTCTCCTTGAGAACCGACTTCAGGGAGTGGTAGACCTCGGCACCCCAGCGCAGCGATTCCTTGAAGCTCGGTGCACCGATGGGAGCAACCATGAACTCCTGGACGTCGACACCGGTGTCGGCGTGCGCGCCACCGTTGAGGATGTTCATCATCGGGACGGGGAGAACGTGAGCGTTGGGGCCACCGACGTAGCGGAACAGCTCGAGGCCCGAGGACTCGGCAGCGGCGCGAGCCACGGCAAGCGAGGCACCGAGCAGAGCGTTTGCGCCGAGACGCGACTTGTCCGGGGTGCCGTCTGCATCGAGCAGCGCCTGGTCGACCGTGCGCTGCTCGGTTGCGTCGATACCGATGATGGCCGGAGCGATCTCGCCGAGCACAGCCTCCACGGCCTTCTCGACGCCCTTTCCGCCGTAGCGTGCGCCACCGTCGCGCAGTTCGACGGCTTCGTGCTCACCGGTCGAAGCGCCGGACGGCACCGCGGCCCTGGCGAAACTTCCGTCTTCGAGCAGAACCTCGACCTCAACCGTGGGGTTGCCACGGGAATCAAGGATCTCGCGAGCTCCGACCTGCTCAATACTGGCCACTGTGTGGTTCTCCTTCGAATGGGCTTCGCATTGGGGCACGCTCTGCGTGCTTGACACTTGGGCTCCGACCCCTCCGGTCGAAAGAGGACCACGATCGCGGCTGGGCCTCTGCAGTGCCAGCACCTCTGTAGTGCCAGCACACAGCCTAACCGCACGGGCCGAAGGCTTCTTTATCGACGCGCGGTCACGGGCCCGACCTGCGGATCGATCACCGTCAGTCCGGCCGTACCCCGACTGAATACGCCGACGCACGATCACGAACGAGGGCGAGATAGTCGCCCGAGAGGTTGTACGCCATGAGCGCCTGCTGCCACCCGGCAGCAGTCGTGAGATCTCCCCCGCGTGCACACAGGTAGCGGGCGGCGGTGAGGGCAGCGTCGTCGATGTTGTCGGGGTCCACCCGGCCGTCACCGTTGGCGTCGACTCCCCATTTGAGCCATGTCTCGGGGATGAACTGCATAGGCCCCATCGCGCGGTCGTGCACTGGATCGCCGTCCATCGTCCCGCCGTCGGTGTCGGGAATCTCGGCAACTCCCGGGCCACCGTCCAGAGGGATTCCCCGGATGATCGGGGCGACCTGGCCCGAAGCGTCGACCGACGAACCGTCGTAGGTCCCGTGGCGGCTCTCGACGCTGCCGATACCGGCCAGCGTTGTCCACCCGATTCCGCAGCTGGGAAGCGTCTCGGCCATGACCGCAGCGGCGTACCCGTAGGCCTCGAGTGCCGTCGTCCCGATCCCGATGTCGTCCGACAATCCCGCTGCCCAGTCGGCGAGTTGATCAGCACTGCGACCGGGAGCATTGATGTCGATCGGCGGCGTCGGAGAGCCGGTACCTGGGGGTATGCCTTCCGGAATGGCTACTTTCGGTTCGTTCGATCCACAAGCCACGACGCCTGCGCCCAGTAAAGCTGTTCCAGCAGCTACTGCTGCTACGGCTCGAGAGAGACGCCGGGGACTTCTGCGGGCAGCGGGAGTTCGGTACACCCTTCCATCATCCACATGCCAGCGAACTACTCCCGAATCCGTTGGTAAAGAACAGCAAAAGTACAGGTCAGGGCATGGTTCACCACCGAATGTGGAGTATCTTCTTCTGAGTTAAGGCTGGCCTAGCCTCAGTCGTTCGTCAGAAGCTGTTGCACTCACTCAGTCAGGAGTCGCCCGTGCCCGTGTCGGTACTCGCTGCCGCGAGCACACCGTCAGTTGCCACCCAGTTATTCGGTAGTGGCCTGATCGGTCTGCGCGAAGGCCTCGAAGCGGGCATCGTGGTGATGATTCTCGCCGCCTACCTCGTGAAGGCGCAGCGCAAGGACGCACTCAAATGGGTGTGGCTCGGCGTCGCGATCGCCGTCGCGATGGTGGCGATCATCTTCTTCGCGATCCACTACGGAACCTCGACGGTCGACGGCTTGACCGCCGAGATCATCGCAGGTGTTGCCTCCCTGATCGCCGTCGTCATCGTCACGATCATGGTCCTGTGGATGCGCACGGCTGCGAAGAACATTTCCGGAGACCTCAAGGCCGGGATGGAAAAGGCTCTCGTTGCAGGCCCGGTCGCCATCTTGTCGCTGGCGTTCTTCGCGGTCGGTCGTGAAGGCGTCGAGACAGCGTTGCTCATGGTCGGTTACGCCGAGAACACCGCAGGCAGCTCCTGGCCGCTGGTCGGGTTGCTCCTCGGAATTCTCTTGGCCTCCGTCTTGACCGTCGCCATGTACTTCGGCGCCCTCCGTCTCAACCTGACGACGTTCTTCCGGTACACGGCGATCTTCCTCATCGTCGTTGCCGCCGGAATCCTCTCGTACGGTGTTCGCGCTCTACAGACCGGAAACGTCCTGCCGGGCGGATCTTCTCTCGCGTTCAACCTGACACCCGGTTACGACCCGTCGACCTGGTACGGCACCGTCCTCGCCGGAATCTTCAACTTCCGACCGGATCCGACGGTCCTGCAGGCCGCCGCGTGGCTCGTCTATCTCGTAGTCGTCCTCGCGCTCTTCCTGCGTCCCCTTCCGCCCAGCCCTTCGGAGCCGGCAACCCCGCCTGCGCACGACACACACGTTCCCGAGAAATCCTGAGAGGCACTACCGACATGCGTAAATCCACCCTCGTACTGGCCACGGCTGCGGTACTACCCTTCTCTCTCGCCGCGTGCACCGAGAAGACGACGGCGAGCGACGGCGACATCGTCGTCACGGCCACCGACGATTCGTGTGACGTCAGTGCCACCACCGGAACCACTGGCAGTTCGACGTTCCAGGTGACGAACAACGGCTCGAAGGTCACCGAGTTCTACGTCTTCGCCGAGGGTGACCGAGCGATGGGCGAAGTCGAGAACATCGGCCCCGGCCTTACCCGGCAGCTGATCGTCTCTCTTCCCGAGGCTGCGACCTATCAACTCGCGTGCAAGCCGGGCATGGTCGGAACCGGCATCCGTCAGGACTTCGTCGTCACGGGCGATTCGCAGGCGGCCACAGACGAGAGCGACCAACTCACCGAAGCTGCCGACGGCTACCGGCGGTACATCCGCAGCCAGATCGTCGCGCTGCAGGACACCGCAGCTCAGTTCGTCTCCGCCGTTCAGTCCGGCAACGTCGACCAGGCGAAGGCACTGTTCCCGATCGCACGTACCTACTACGAGCGCATCGAGCCCGAAGCCGAGAGCTTCGGCGAACTCGATCCCAAGCTGGACCTGCGTGAAGCGGACCTGGAGCCCGGTCAGGTCTGGACAGGATTCCACCGCCTCGAGAAGGACTTGTGGGTGACCGGACTTCAGCCGGATACCAACGCGGTCGCCGACCAGCTGCTCGAAGACATTCAGTATCTTGCCGATCAGGTGAACGCCGAGGACTACACGATCGATCCCACCAAGATCGCCGGCGACGCTCAAGGGCTGCTCGACGAGATCTCGACCTCCAAGATCACGGGCGAGGAAGACATCTTCTCGCACACCGACCTCTGGGATTTCCAGGCCAACGTCGACGGCTCGCAAGCGGCGATCGCGGCACTGAACCCGATTCTGCAGGAACGTAATCCCGAGCTCGCCCAGCGCATCGCTGACCGATTCGCCGACCTCGACGCTGCGCTGGCGCAGTTCCGCGTCGGCGACGGATTCGTGTACTACGACACCGTCACCGAGGCACAGCGTCAGGAACTTTCGCGTAAAATCGATGCCCTGTCCGCCGAGGTCAGCCAGGTCCAGGAAGTAGTTGCGGGACAGTAGATGACAGATTCACCAGAAGGCACACCCGCTGCGGAAAACCCAGCGCCGCATGCAGTCTCACGGCGCCGACTGTTCGGCGCCGTGGGAGCCGGGGCGGTCCTGGCCGGTGCCGGCGCCGTCATCGGTCGGGTGACCGCCGACCAGAATTCCGGCACCGATCACGCAGACGTGGTGGCCTTTCGCGGCGAACATCAGGCAGGTATCACGACGCCTGCCCAGGATCGCATGCACTTCGTCGCGTTCGACGTGACGACGAAGTCGCGCGACGAACTGATCACGCTGCTGCAGACGTGGACGGCGATGGCCGAACGGATGACAGCGGGTCAAGAAGCAACCGAGGACGGAGCGACCGGCGACGGACCGTACGCGCCACCGAGCGATACCGGCGAGGCGCTCGATCTCGCGCCGTCGCAACTCACCCTGACCATCGGATTCGGACCGTCACTTTTCGACGACCGTTTCGGGCTCGCAGACAAGAAACCTGCTGCCTTGCTCGATCTCCCCCACTTCCGTGCGGACAACCTCGATCCGAATCGCAGCGGGGGCGACATCGCCATCCAAGCGTGCGCCAACGATCCCCAGGTTGCCGTCCATGCGATCCGCAACCTCGCGCGAGTCGCGTTCGGGACCGCGTCGGTCAAATGGTCACAACTCGGATTCGGACGAACGTCCTCGACCTCGACGACGCAGGCGACACCACGAAATCTGTTCGGGTTCAAGGACGGAACAGCCAACATCAAGGCAGAAGACCCGGACGCACTCGCCCAGCACGTCTGGGTTGATCCCGCCGACGATCAGGCCTGGATGGCAGGCGGATCATTCCTCGTCGCCAGACGAATCCGCATGCTGATCGAGCAGTGGGATCGCGCAGTACTCAAGGAACAGGAAGCCGTGATCGGCCGCTCCAAACGCAGTGGAGCGCCACTCGGCGGCAAAGACGAGTTCGACGAACTCGATCTCGATTCCAAGATGGGACACGACTTCGTCATCCCGGAGGATTCACACGTGCGTCTGGCCTCTGCCGAGGAACTCGGTGGGATTCAGATCCTGCGCCGCGGATACAACTTCACCGACGGCTCCGACGGCTTCGGCCACCTGGACGCGGGACTGTTCTTCGTTGCGTACTGCCGGAATCCGGTCGAGCAGTTTGTTCCGATGCAGCAAAACCTTTCACGACACGACGCGCTGAACGAATACATCCAACACGTCGGTTCTGCCGTCTTCGCGTGCCCCGGTGGTCTTGCCGACGGCAAGGACTGGAGTTCCCAGCTGTTCACCTGATGCGCGTCACCGGTTTCAGTATCTCCACGAACGCACCAAATTGACCGGTGCCCGATTCCGCTCGGTCAGTGGATCGATTGCCTTGGTCGTGGTCGGCGGCAGCAACTCGGAGGTAGGCACCGGCGCGACAATCGCCGTTGTTTGGGTCAGCGGTGGTTCCGCCTGCGCAGGATCCGAGAACGGGCGCAGCACCGCCCACGCGAGGAAGCTGGTCAGTGCAACCAGCGAGAACCCAATGCCCACAAGGATTTGCATTCGCCCAAGCCCACCAGAAGGAAGCGAATCCGATTCCGTGTCTTCTTCGGTTTCACCGACACTGCGCACCACGGCCTGATCGGAAGACCGTTCTACCGCATCCGTTGCGATTTCCGAGTCAGAGACGCCCGAAACCGAGACTTCCGAAACCGCGACTTCCGAGCTGAGGTGCTCCTGATGTAAGACCTCGGCTATCAATGCTGCACCCTTGGCCGAGGCGAGCTCGGGCTCGGCCGGCCTGATCACCGGTACCGAAAACTCCCGCTCGAGCATCTTCTCCACCAGTGAAATTCGGGCGCCTCCTCCGACGAGAACCAAAGCGTCAGGGACACACCGGGCTCGTGCCGCAACTTCTCGGATCACCATCAGCGTGTCCTCGACTTCCCGCGTGACAACCGAATCGAAACGGATGCACATGGACTCGGGAACGGGCATCACCTGCGCACGACGGGAGCCACTGGCGAGGTATTCCTTGACTTCGCGGGCGTCGAACGCTGCATCAGCGTCGAGGGCTGCATCATCCGTGGTTGCGGAGAGTAACTCCGCGACTACCCCGTCGAGCCTGTCACCGGCGAGCGCCGTCGACCGCGTGGACGCGATCGTTATCGCGGTTCCGATCTCGATCATCGAGACAGTCACCCCCGTTCGACCGATGTCGAGAACTGTCAGTAACCGAAAACCTTCGGCCGCACCCGAAGTCCGTACCAGCGCGACAACGGCCACCGCTTCCGACACCGTGACAACACCCTCGATACCTCGGGCACGCAGTTCTGATTCGAGCGCCACGTTCTGCCGCTCGTCAGGAACCGCGATGACCGTCCGTGAAGTGTCCCCGCGAACCGCAGCAACTAGGTGAATCGCGGCTGTCCTCACCGGAGAGGCGTCGTGTGCGTCTACCGTCCGAGTCAGGAATCGACTGCTCGCGGATCCGGTTTCCGGCTGGGAGTCGGCCCGAACAATACGAACCGATGCAGCGCCCAACGACGCACCGAACACTGGATCCATCGCTGTACGCACCCCCATATCCAACTCTTGCACTGCTTATTCGTCGCAAAACATACTTGCGGTATGTTATCCGTAGCGGGAAGTTTACCGGATCCTCGGGAAACCGGAGAACTACGCGAAACTGGCAGGCTGAATCAATGTGTGGAGAGGTCCTTGAACAAGTCGATGGCCAACATGACAAGCGTGATGTCCGCACTACACGTCCCCCATCTCACCCCGCTGGAGACAACCCCTCGACACTTCCGCCACCGCCAGACACCGACCGGGATTCGCACGATTGACACTTGGATTCCAGGCCCAGGCGACAGGGCTCTGTTCGCCTCGATTCACCTGCCTTCGGATGCAGCCGTTCGCGGCGCCGTCGTCATATGTCCACCCCTTGCGAAGGAACACATAAGCGCTTACCGGGGACTGCGCCAACTCGCCCAAGAACTTGCCGAACACGGATTCCTCGCGCTTCGTTTCGACTATGCAGGACAGGGTGATTCATCCGGCTGTCAGGATGACCCGCTCGCAGTTGCGCAATGGCAAGCCAGCGTTGCGGCAGCCGTTGCGTACGCGCGGCGCGCGGGCATCGAGTCCATTGCCGTCACAGGTTTGCGCGCAGGGGCACTGATCGCGGCGGCCGCCGTCGATACGCTTGGCGACCTACGTGCGATGGTGTTGTGGGATCCGGTCATATCCGGTCGGTCCTACGTTCGCGAACTAACTTCGCTGTACCGCGTTTCGGTCGACGACGACCCTCACCACGACGATTGCACGTCCATCGTCGGCGGCGTGCTTGATTCCGCTGCGGTGAAAGACCTTTCCGGACTCGACCTCAGCACCTTCGATCCGGGTTCCTCGACGAAGGTCCTCGCCGCGATTCGCCCTGAATTCGCTGCTTCGCCCCGTACTGTTCGGATGCTCGAGCGATCCGGCGCAGAACGCATGTTCGTCGAACGCCAGAATCAGTTCGTATCCCCCAGCAGTTTCGTGCTCTCGGTGCCAACGCACGACATCAAACAGATTTCGAGTTGGGTGTCACGTCAATTCGGCGAGGACAAAACTTTCGTCGATCCAGAGATCACGTCGGCGGCGCATGTCTCGACGACTGACGACGGCGAAGAAGTCTGGGAAACCTTGGAAAGACGGTCCACCGGATCACTCTTTGCAATCTCCACCGCCTCCCGCACGACTACGAGTCACGCTGCCACTGCGGTCTTTCACAGCACCGCGAACGAACACCGGATCGGGCCGGCCAGACTGTGGGTCGAGTCCGCTCGAACTCTCGCAGCGCACGGCATCCGCTCGGTTCGCTTCGACAGGATGGGCACAGGAGACAGCGGAACTGTCCTCACCGACGAGAACACCCCCATCGTGTCTCCGGAAGCGCGCCGCAATGTGTTGGACCTGATTGACACTCTCGACGTACCGCCGTCGCGCCGGATGCACATCGGAATGTGTTCCGGCGCATGGATGGGTGCCTACGTGGCAAGCCAGCGCGGCGCACGGTCCGTGGTGCTTCTCAACATCGTGAATTGGTCGATCAACAATCGACGACCACCAGTGAAGAAAGCACATGTCGATGCAATGGAGTCTGACGTTGCAAACCGAATTTTCGTCGTGGCCAGAACAATTCGCAATGCCGGACGACGAGCCCAGCGGTACGTGCCTTACCCCGTGTGGCTCGGTCTCGGCTTCCTCGGACTGGTCAACGCCCCTGAGTCGATGCTTCGCACTTTGACCCGCCGCGGGACAAAGACCGCAGTGTCCCTCGCGCCTGAAGACGAAGCGTGGTTCGAGGCGAACAGAGGCAGACAAGGTGTCACGCGTCTTTCGAGCTCGAAGAATCCCCCGCACGTCTTGTTCTCAGGCTCCGGTGATCACAACCTGTTCCATCGCAGTTCGCGAGAACGCGTCGGCCGGTTGATAGTTGCCTCTGCACTCGATGCGTTCGGAGACCGAAGACGCGCCGTGTCGAAGCACGACAAGGAGGGAATCGGAGCATGATGCGCACGTCTACCCGGGACGGAATTCGAACGTCGTCCTACGTATTCGTAGTCGTTGCAGCGACAACCGCGGCGCTTCTGACCGGTTGCACTTCCGACACAGCGCCCGCAGAACCGGCTCCGACGTCCGCACCTCTTCCCTCGATCAGCGTCGACGCCGTCGCGGCCAGAGGCAAACTTGAAAGCACGTCCGCGTTCGACAACGTCGATCCACTGATAGTCGGCGTGGGCGCGACTGCCCACCAGATCACGTACCGATCAGCTTCAGGCACGGACGGAAGCTCAACGATCGTCTCTGGAGTCGTCTTCGTTCCGGAAGGCGATCCACCACCCGGCGGGCGGTCTGTCGTCACCGTCGGTCACGGCACAACGGGAGTGACTGCGGAGTGCGGACCTTCTATGCACCCGGATCTCCTGGGCTACGCGAGTACGATCGTCCCTTTGATGAAACTGGGATTCGTCGCAGTCATGACCGACTACCAAGGGTTGGGTCCGGCAGGCGGCATCAACCCGTACCTCGATCCGAACACCAGCGCGTTCAACCTGATCGACGGAGTTCGCGCGGCGCGAGAAATGGTCCCGGACACGTCCGCGAAATGGGCAGGACTCGGCGTGTCGATCGGTGGGCAAGCTACATGGGCGGCGGCAGAGTTGTCCGGTTTCTACGCGCCCGAATTGGATTTTGTCGGATCGGTAGCGCTGGCTCCGGCCGCAGATCTTTCCAAGCTCGCCGACTTGGCCCAGTCGCAGTGGCTGACACATGAACAGCAGATCATGATGTCGTACGTCGTATCTGGGCTGACCATCGCTCGACCCGGCACAGATCCAGGCAACTACCTGCACGGCGCGCTGTCGAGTAACTCTGAGATGTGGTTGGCATGTGCGGGTCCGGCGTTGAAAGAACGCGGCGAACAAGCATCACGACTGAATCCCGCCGATACCCTGCCAAGCTCCGACGACGCCGTAGCAGTCTTGCGCAACTGGCTCACATCGATCGCACTTCCGCAGCGTCCGGCCGGAGGTCCACTCCTGGTGATCAACGGCGACGCTGATCAGACGATCCGCCCGCGGTGGGTGCAAGAGGCCGTCGACAATGCCTGCGCGTTCGGCGATTCGGTGCAGCACATCGTCAGGGCAGGCCAAACTCACAACAATCTGGATCCGGGGTCGGAGACCGCAGTTTGGCTCCAAGCGCGCTTCAGAGGCGAGCCACCTCCGTCGGACTGCTGACTATGGTCGAAAACTCGAATCGACCAGGTACTCCATGTTCTGAACCGCAGGAGTGGATGCGACGTCGGAATGTGCCTTCACCGAAGACACTTCCGTCCCGTTCCGAACCACGCTGACCGAGACGGCGCCGACTGCAGAGGGAACTGTGCAGATATCCATCCCTGAATCTGCGCTGCATGTGGTCGTCGTACCTCCGGCCGTAACTTTCACTTCGGCACCATCGACCAATAAGGTCAAAACCTCGATCGTGTCGCGAACCGGGGACGACTCCGCACGCAGAATCATCGGCGATACCGAGGGTAGTGTGGGTTGCGCAGACGACAACTGGTTCCGATAGGTGACGTACGCGACGTCACGTGTAATCGCCGGTGCCGTTCCAGTTTTGAACCAGTCGACAAAATATGCGTTCAGATCGAGCAGCGCACGACCGTGCCCCTCGCTCGGTGCAAACGCCGTACCTTCGCTGTAGTCGTTCCACGAAATTAGTTGCACCCATTCGCTATCCGATTCGCGCGCAATCTGCCAGGTATTTCGGAGATTCCCGGTGTTCTGCGCTTCGTCGAAAACCGATTGGCTGGGACGCGCATCCTGGAATGAGACCGACTGCATCCATATCTTGCCGAGAGCATGCGCTCGGTTCGCTTGATCCAGTGGCGAGCCTATCCCGGTGTCCGTCACTGGATTGAAGGAAGGGTTACGTCCACCCCACGTCGACATTCCGTAGCTTATCGACGCGAATGAATCCATATTTGTGGTGGAGTTCAGGAAGAGCGGAACGAAAGCTACCTCGATCCCGTAGCGGGCCTTCATGATTTCGAGAAACTGCGACCACCACGCCGGGTCGTGCTTCTCGGCAAGAAACGGCGAAATGACCACCCGGTTGTCCGTCAATCGAAAAACCGACGGCGCTGACGCATACTGCGACAACTCGCCTGCCAGATTCGCGGGGTCCAATGTGCCGAGTTCGCCGTTCATATCCGGCATCAGCATTATTTCGAACGCAGGATCAACCGCAGCCGAAGCGGCGAGAAGTTCGGACGGAACGGAAGAAGTCCACAACGAATTCGACGACTTCGTCAGAATGTCAACCGAGAAGCCACTGATTCCCGCGTCGATTGCCTGCCGCACTTCGTCTTCGAGATCTCGCTGCCTCCACTGTGGGTCCGCTGAAACGGGCCGTGGTTGTGGCCGGTCTCGCAGAAACCCTCCGAATGCGGCGTATGCGCCCAGTTCACCGTTCGGATTGAGATACTGATTGGCGTAATAGTCTTCGCCCGACGGTAGGTTGTCGATCGAAAGGGGATACGGCGGGAAGTAGTGCGCAAAGACCACCTTTCCGATCGACTGTCCGTTGACCGGAAGCTCGACGGCGGGATGTGAAGACACCGCCTCGTCAACCCTCGCGTTTCGGTCCACTCCATCAGAGAGCCTGAGGCCGGCCGCTACGAGAAGCGCTGACGATACCAGCGCAATGCCGACGGCAACTGCACGAAATTTCCTGCCTCGCGAACCTTCGATACTCACCCCTGCCGCTCATCGGTCGACAACTTGTCGCTCGAGCGGTTTGCCTTCGGCACGACTTTCGTCCGGAGCATCGAGCGCGGGATTGCCACTGTGGGACTGTCAAGATCACTCCGCGTGTAGCGCTCTTCGGTCTCCGCCGGCTCCCATTCGTCGAAATCGATTCGCACATCGTCGGCAAAAGATTCACCCGAATCGGCCGAATCATGCTTGTTCACTTCATTCTTCCCCGTCGAACCCATATCAGGTTCCGTACGGACCAACTGCGCAGCGGCTCCCCGCTCGACGGGAGGCCACGCGCCGACTGGTTCATTCGACGTGTCCTTCACCGGAGGCTCGTTCACCGAAGGCTCGTCGACCACGATCACTCGGCTACGGCCCTTGACCGATCCACTACGTCCAGCACCCGCCAGCACCGCACCCAATAAGTTCGCGCCGGCAGCGCGCAGAGTCGTCACTGCCCCTTCAACCTCGTCCACCGACGAAATACTCTGTGTTGAAACAAGAACCACACCGTCGACGACTGAGCCGATCACAGCCGAATCGGAATAGAGCGACAAAGGTGGACCCACGATGATCGTGTATTCGAATTTCTCGGTGGCCTCTACCAACACCTGACGTGCTGAGGTCGACGCGATGGCGTCAGCGGAACCGGATCGTATCGAGCCGGCGGGCAGCAGAGTCAATGAGCGACCAGGTACCTGAACGAGCACGTCCACGAGCGGAATTGCGCCGGCAAGTACGTCGGAAAAGCCGGCTGCCGGCGTCATCCCCAGGTATGAATCCAAGCTCGGCGACCTCAAGTCACCGTCCACCAAAAGCACTCGACGTCCCGCTTCGGACAGGACGATCGCGAGATCGGCCGCAAGGCACCCCGCAGGCTCCGAGTACCGCGGCGAGGTGACGAGGACCGAACGGATCGCGTCGGCACTCGGGCCGGCGAACTCGATACCTGTCCTGAGCTTGCGTATCGACTCGGCATAGGCGGTCCCGCCGTCGGCGGGGAACGTCAACGCGTGAGATCCCCGCGAAGCCGATTCCGGAACTGTCGCCAAAATCGGTACGCCCGCAACGGCTGAGAGCATGGAAGCACTTCGAACGGAACGATCGAGCCGCCCAAGGAGCACCCGGACGCCGACGCCGACGACCAGGCCACCGACGAGGCCGAACAGGGACATCATCACGAGATTCGACCCCCCACTGGCATCTTCGGCGTTGGCCTCGGTGACCACCTGTACAGACGTATTCGGACGTCCACCACCGTTAGGGGTCTCCAACTGCCCGACATATTGTGCAAAATTCTTCGCATACGCATTGGCGATACCGGCCGATCCTTCGGCCGTCGAATCCGTGACAGAGACTTGCAAGAGCACGGTTTTCTCCACTGCTGCCGCCGAAACCTGCGAGGCCAACTCGTGTCCGCTCATTGGAAGACCCAGGTCGTCGATCACCTTGACTGCGAGATCGTCGCTCGAAAACAATTGGGCATAGGTCGCCGCTCGTTGTTGAGAAAACAGATCGCCCTGATAGGCGCCGGCCGAGTCGGCACTGATCGGCGAGCCAATGAAGAGCACAGTTGTCGACGTGTACGAAGACGGACTCGACATGGCCATGAATGCACCGAGGATCAAGCCGAACACCGCGAAAACAGGTATTGCCCACCCCCGCCTCAGGATTCGCGCGGCAGAGCTGAGTGCATTCATGTGTTCGCCTTTCTTGGAGACCGCTGTGTGCGTGTGTCTCCGTCGCGCCGGGGCGTGTGACTTGCCACCGAGTCAGTTGTGTCGGGCCGACCGCCGGGCAACACTGCCCCTCTCTGCCCTCGGCGTGTGGTGGCCAAGAGGACCGAACCTTCGATTTTCGCGCCTGCGATCTCCAGATCGTGAATCTTCGTCATCAACGCCTGCCTGCTCGTCGAATGAGATTGAACGACAAGGATTATCGAACGGCATACCTTGGCCAATCGGCTCGAATCAGCGTACTGCGTCCCGCCGGAGTCGAAGACAACCACAACATCGAACCTGGCACTCAGATCTCGCAACATGCGTCCGAACGACTCCGACTCGAAGACTCGCTCGGGACTTTCGGTCGGCGAACCGCTCCGGAGGAGAGTCGGCTGCAGTGGTGTCGAGATCAGAACATCGTCGAGGACGCTGTCCGACATGACGATGTCGGTGACCCCCAACTCGATATGTGCACGCGAGGATCGGAAGTTGCAGTCGACGAGAACCACCGAATACCCGAGAGCGCAAGCAGCATCGGCGATACCGCCACCTGCGAACCCACTGATCTCCCCCTTGTCGGCAGCGGTCACGAGCACAGGTGATGCAGGCGTGCCTGCCCCGATGAGATCTCGGTTGAACTGCAGTCGCTCGAAAGAACTCCTCACTGCCGACTGAGCACCTTCCTCGGCGGCAAATCCCCTGTCACCGACGTACGGGATGGACTCGAGCACGGGTAGACCCGTCCAGGCCGCCAATTGGTCGATACCTTGAACTGCTTTCGACCTTGCAGCAGCCAAGATCACACCAGTCATTCCAACCATCGATCCGACGACCAACCCCAGAAGAACGTTCGGAATCGTCTGCGGGCCAGACGGGCTCGTGGGTGCTGACGCCGTGACGACAGTCAGCGGCTGAACCGTCGGGATCAAAGTCCCACTCGGCGTCTCGAGCCGCCGGATCGTTTCGTTCATCTCATCCGAAGCCGCATTCGTCAGTTGCAGCGCCCGATCTGCACTGTCGGCGGTCCCGGAGATTTCGAGCAACACGGTGTCGGGCACAACGCGAACCGAAATGACTTCGATGTCACGAAGACCATTCTCGCCCAGGCGACTTGCGACACGGGCAGAGAAGTCGGCACCTTCCGCCAGACGCGTATATGTACCGGCTCGTTGCTGCGAGAACTCGTCACCTTGGAACGGGCTCGAATCGGCATTGCCCAGAGTGGTCGGTGTTCCCCAACCTGGTGTGGTGAGGAAGAGTTCGGTCGAGGACTTGAAAGTGGTCGGCGTGAGCAATGTCAACAGAACGCCTGCCAGCAGGCCGAGCACTGTCGAGATGCCCACGACAATCCACCTGTCACGAAGGACTTCGAAGAAGCCGGACGGGTTCATCGGAGAATTCCCCCATCGGGCGCGCCCTCGCGAATCACACCGGAGGTAGTCAGCGATTCCACCAGTTTCTGAGCAATCACAGCATTCCCCACTGCATTCGGGTGCACACCATCCTCGAATTTCAATGACGCGAGGTCGACGTCGGCGTACCAACCGTCGGCGACAGGATCGATCACGGTCGCCGCTACCGATTCCCCGTAACTTCGCAGCGCTGACACGAATTGCTCGTATCCTTCGTACGGCACTGGTGTGACGTAGGTCGGCACGATGATCACCAGACGCGCATCCGGCCATGCGTCCCGGACGGCATCGATGTACGACGTCATGACGGGAAACAAATCCATCGGAGTCATGTGCAGATCGTTTCGCCCACCGTCCACGAAGATGATGTCCGCTCGATACCGCTCGATCGACACTGGTAGGCGATTCGCGAATCGTGTTGTAGTTCCCTGATACTCCGGGGCGCCGTCGTTGGTGAAACCGGTGCTTCCCTGTGCATCGACATTGCAGTTCCACCCCATCCGGACGCAGATGATTCTCGGGTACGCCCCGAGCCCGATTCCGTTGATACCCGCAGTGAAGCTGTCGCCGAACCACATCGATGCCGGCGCCGTGTCCGGCTGCAACTGAGGAACCGTTGTCGCTGTAGTGAGGGCGGAACGGCCGTTTTCGGCAGCAGAATTCTGACGCACGGCCAGCGCTGTCGCACAGACGACCAATACCACCAGCAAAGCAAGACCCGTGATTTCCAGCGGGCGGCGACGGGCAGAGATTCTCGACGAGAATCGGCTCGTCCGAGTCATCGAGTCGCCTCCCGTCGTGAGACGAAGAATGCACAGCCGATGATGACGAGGAAGTACGACATCGCTTGCAGCAGTGACCCTCTGAGAAGAATGATCAGGTAGAAGGGCAGTATGCAGGCAAGAATCGTCGGCGCCCTGGACTGGTGCAGCGACATTTCGATTCTTCTGTCCTGAATCCCTGCGATCAAGCCCAGCGCGACCATTCCGGCAATCAACGCGATCCACCCACCGTTGACGAACAGCTCGGACCACAACGGCGCAGAAAGGTTCTTGACCGTGTAGTTGCGGCTCTCTGCGAGCAGGATGCCCGTGTCCGTAGCTTTGCCGGGCCAGATGGTCCGCGGAATCCAGAAAAGAACAACTCCGAGTGCCTGCTTGCCATCGGTAACCCCGTGCGTATTCACAAAGTTGACGGTGTTGTTGACCTGCGCAAATGCGTCGTAGTCCGGAGACGTGAGCGATTCGAGAGGCGAGCTTGTCTTGAACTGTGCCGACGTGCTGTATCTGAACGCATCGGCGAGCGGAAAGACCAGGACAAGTGCCGCCACGGCAAGCAGGGCAACCACACGGAATCGAACGCGGGTCGCGAAGAGTCCGAAAAGTGCCGCCACGGCGAGTGCTGCAGTACCGAACAGATACCTCGCACTCGAGATCGGATTGAACGTCAACAACAGCACGGCTCCGAGCACGATGGCGCAGAGAAGAAACAGACGATCCGATCCGGGATTCTGATCACGGTATTTGACCACCGCGATGAATGCGACGAGCAACGACATCATCGCGACGGCGCCGATGATGCTGGCGACCGTGGATTGCCCCAGCGACGCACTCGCCTGCTCCACCACCGCACTTCGGCTCGACAGAAGCGTCCCTACACCGAGTTTCTTGATGTAGTACGCGTTGGCGACCAGGGCGCAACCGGCAAGAATCAAAACCCGAACGGGATCCACACGCACACTTGTGGCGTTTCCCCATCGCGTGTCTCTGATTCGACGCCAGACCGCACCGGAGAACACCAATCCCACCAGGAAGCCGACGATCCCCAGAAGGACGATCGAGACCGCTGTCGAGTTGAGGGAGGGATCCACTCGCGGCGTCGTAGGAGGAATCTCCCGCAGGCGGAGCTGAGCAAGTGGGGCAAGACCCATGAAGACATAGGTGAAGACCCAGAACGACATCTCGACGAGCCGACGAAAGCCCTCGCCGACAATCCACGCGTAGCGCAATCCCGAAATCGTTGTGATGGCAAGTACCGCCATCCACACGCGCCCTGGCGGTGTCGGAGTGAACTCGACGACTGCGAAAGGCACGATGATCACCATGATCACCGCGGTCCAGGTCGCAATCAGCGGTGGCATCAACGAGTCTTTCCGACTGACGTCGAATTCCGCGAACTCGTGAGGCTTTGACCGCCCGCTGAAAAGTGTTTTCACGTGGTCGTCCCGGCCAGTGTGCCTGTACGTGCTCGGCGCATGTCGCCGGGTTCGGAACGATCGACAGTGGACGGCACGATCGCAGGGCCTTCACGGCCAGAGTGCTTCCGCTGGGCAGCAACCACCAGGCAGACTGCAACCAGGATGGACGAGAGCGCCAGTCCGATCGCGACTCCGACCGCGGTTCCAGTGAGGGCTGCAGCCGCACTGCAGATGACAATTGCCGTGAGACTCTGGACGATTCGCAGTTTGAGCAGTCGGCCACTGGCTCCTTGAGTGCGGTATAGATTGTAAACGCCCGCTATCCAGCAGATCGCCGCGTACTCGAGTCCGAGAAACGGCAGAACATGGCGGGCCTCGGCCCAGGACTCTCCGAGAACGACCCGGCCGAGTGCATCCGGAAGGAAGGGAGCGGCGAATCCGATCGTTGCCGCCATCGCGGACGTGAGCCACGCTGCATAACGCAGTGTGCTCCACACCTGGCGCGCGGTATGGCCGGCCCGAACGGATTCGGGAATGACGATCAGTGGAAGCGAACTGATCAGCACGGCGAACGGACCAAGGACGGTCACTGCTCCGCGCAAAGACGCCGCAGCCACTGTTCCGATGAAGGCTGTGGACACCGCGACGATCACGATTGCCGCCAATTGGTCGATACCGCTCTCGAATCCGAACCGGACTCGATGAGTCCAGAACGACGCCCACCAGCGATACAGACCAGTCAGTCGCGGTAGCGTCTGTACGCGAATCATCAAGTAAACGAGTGCCAGCGCTCCGGAGAGGGACCACAGCCAGATCATCTCGGCGATCGAAAGTGCCTCTGGTCTAATCCAAGTCACGACAAGCACACCGAAGGCCGCACTCGCCCACAACGCGTCGCTGAAGAACGCGTGTTCCGGTTCTCCCATCGACATCGAGGTGAACCGCAACGCATCCTGCGTGAGAACAACCGGCGCGGCGACGGCGTATGCAATCCCCACCTGCGGTTCGTGTAGGAAAACAGAAACTCCGAGGGCAACGATCCCGACTACGACTCCGAAGAAGGCCGCACCCAAGATCGCGTGTCTGCTCTCGGTGCGAATCCTGTTGCGGCTGTATGCACTCATCAACAGCAGCGGAGTGCCAACTGCGCCTCGAACGAATCCGAGCGCAGCCGTGAGGATGGAGAAAACGAGGATCGCCAGGCCGAACTCACTCACCGACGACGGGCCGGCCATTGCGAACAGTATCAGCGCATTGCTGACGCTGGACAGTACCTGATCACCCGCGCTGAACAGCACGCGCAGTTTGAGACCCGCCACGTCTCTCACCTCCCCCTTGCGCTCGCTGCATTCCAAGACCTCGATGTTCCGCGACCGAGATTTCAAGACCGAGATCAATTTGAAACCATCGGTCGGCTCAGTTCACTCAAAACAGTCTATAGGATTGTTTACTGCGAAGTAGCCGAGGAGTACGAAGTGCCTGCAGACGCACCGTGGGACGCAGGTTTCCGCTATCGCTCGCCGAAGTGAAATCCTGTTTCCATCGTCACGTCGGCACCCGACAGGCCAGCGGCAGTTTTCACCGCCGCAATCAGTGAGGCCTTCGCGACATGTCCACCGGAATGACTGAACGTGCAATCGGAGACGTTTCCAGTCGCCCGAATGTTGATCGACATCGCGTTTGCGGCGTAGGTCTGCATGCCACCGGAGTACACGAGCCGACCATCACGCTTCGCATACGGCCGGTCGGCCGGGAGACGAAAACACGACATACTGGTGGTCAGAGGCTGTTCCGCGATCTCGCCACCTTCGCCGAATCCACCACCGGATCCGTGCCTGTAGTCAGCTGCGCGCGTGACCACCTCACCTACTGATCGACGGATCAGCGCCTCGCCCGACCGAATTCGCGACGACAGTTCGTGCGCCACGTCAGCAGGGTCGTCGACCGACCAGTCGGCTCGAAATGGTATGTGACTGAATGCATTCCCATCGGTGAGCCCGAGAACTGGGGAGTACGACCGAAGGTCCGCCACCACGTGATGACTCTCGTGCGCCCCACGTTCCAACGCGGCAAGTAGTGCGCAGTAGAAGTAGACCGACGGCAATTTGCGATCAGTCCTGCCTTCGAGCCGAGCGAAATACCACCACGCGCGTGAGTCCAATGCATGCATCCCCGAC
Source organism: Rhodococcus sp. IC4_135 (assembly GCF_011602025.1). Classification (NCBI taxonomy): domain Bacteria; kingdom Bacillati; phylum Actinomycetota; class Actinomycetes; order Mycobacteriales; family Nocardiaceae; genus Rhodococcus; species Rhodococcus sp. IC4_135. The sequence goes on along the minus strand of NZ_JAAOLG010000018.1, from coordinate 34,204 downwards.
TCGTCCGGGCAAGCCACCGGGCGCGGAACCTCCTTCCGCATACCGACAATCTGACGTATCGCTCCGAAAGATGCTTTGGGGTGAGCGACGGACATCCGAAGTCCGCCCTCGACGATCCTCCGCGCAGTCAACGGCCGCCGGTCCTGCCGAACTGGCGCACAGTCAGGACTCAACCCACTCAATGCCAGAAAGAGTCGTTCCGACTTCGGCATGAACACCGTCTCGTCACCGAATCGGTGCGAGTAGATCAGTCCGAGCATTCCGGCACTTACGACCAACACGATTGTCGACGGGTCGACGAGGCGGCTGTTATGGAAGAAACTCACGAAGACCTTGTCGAATTCGTCGACATCGACTGTGTCGAACTCGTCGGGGAGATCGCCAGCCGCGTCGTCGAGCACCAGGTGCTCGGATTCGATTTCGGATTCATCGACTCGGCGCACCAACACGACGCGCACACGGACCTCGTCCTCGGGATCGAAAACACTGCTGATCCACACCGAAATCGCGTCGTCGACCACTGACGGTACAACTGTCGCAAACGCCTGCTGAGTATTGCAGCAGTAGATGTTCCCCCACGGATCAGACCTCATCATTTCCCCTCTGCCGCCGAATACACAACAAACCGCAAGACGGTCAAGGTGTGATCGAACATTCACGCAGACCATTGCGTGAGCACAGAATTGCACACGGTGCGAGAGCGCAGAATCCGGACCCGCCCGGACGCACACCACCCACCTCGACCCAACTATCACCAGAATCACATCCATCCAGTTATTTTTTGGCTAAATCGGTCGTTCAGGCGGTCGAATGCCGGGCATTCATCTGAGCGATTCGCCCATTTTGTCGAGTTTGGCCAGCCGACCGGGTTGATAAACCGCCCTACTGGGGCTTAAATAGCTTGAATAAAACCGTTTGACTGTTTCGCGCGCCATTTCCCAACCGGAGGTTCGTCATCAGTACACAGACCGACCAGATGCACGACTACCCTGGCGGCGCTTCGGCGATTCCCGAGTTACCGACAAGTGCCACCGTCGGCTCGCTGAACATCACAATCCTCGGAATCAACTACGCGCCGGAAACCACGGGGATAGCTCCGTACATGACGGACCTTGCCGAATCGCTCGGTGAGCGCGGGCACGAGGTGCACGTCGTCACCGGTTACCCGCACTATCCGGCATGGGAAATCGACACTTCGTATCAGGGGCGGTCGATAGACGAGATCGTGAACGGCGTTCACGTTCACCGACGCCGCCACTTCGTCCCGAACCCACCGAACGCGTTGGGACGAATCAAAATGGAGCTGAGTTTCGGCGCACGCGCAGCCAGTTCCGGGTGGAACACACCTGATGTGATCGTGTGTACCAGTCCGGCATTGCTGGCCACTGCGATGGTCCTCGGACGTGCTCGGCTGACGCCCAATCGCCCGGCAATCGGGGTCTGGGTCCACGACTTGTACGGACAAGGTGTCGTGGAGACCGGCGCGATGACAGGCCGCAGTGCCCGCGCAACGTCTCGGCTAGAGGCGGCTGTCGTGAAGTCCGCCGATGGAATCGCTGTCGTCCATGACCGTTTCGTCGACCACGTCGTCAACGAACTTCACGTCCCACGCGAACGAGTCACCGTCGTTCGGAACTGGACGCACGTAGCACCGATCGATGTCGAGGATCTTACCGCCGCACGCACCAGATTCGGGTGGTCGCCCGATGAAACCATAGTTCTGCACACCGGAAACATGGGTGTAAAGCAAGGTTTGGAGAATGTGGTCGAGGCGGCTCGACTCGCCGACGAGCAGAATCTACCGATCCGATTCGTTCTGGTCGGTGACGGCAATCAGCGACCGAACCTCGAAGCTGCGGCAATGGGAGTCAATCGAATCGACTTCGTGCGGCCACTCGACGACCAGGACTTCCGCACTGCCATGGCCGCCGCTGACGTTCTACTGGTCAACGAGGCACCCGGAATCGTCGGAATGGCAGTGCCGAGCAAGTTGACGTCGTACTTCAGCAGCGGTACCCCGATTGTCGCTGCGACCGACGTGGCATCCACGACTGCTGACGAAATCCGTGCTTCCGGTGCCGGCGTCGTCACTCGGAACGGTGATCCCGCCGGCCTGCTCACCGCAGCCCTGCAACTCGCGGGCGACGCAGAGACCTCCGCCAGACTTGGCGCAGCCGGGGTCCGTTACTGCGCTACCGCGGTCGGCAAAACCGCGTCCATCGACAAATGTGAACAGTGGATCCGCGAGCTGGTGGCCGGCCGCAATTAGTACGCGAGCCACTCGGAACAACACCTCACACATCTCGACACACACCTGGACTCGGATCCGAAGACGACGAACACAGACAAGGCAGCTGACGCTCGATGACCAAACGCGCACTCATCACAGGGATCACCGGACAGGACGGCTCCTACCTGGCAGAACTGTTGTTGGCCAAAGGCTACGAAGTACACGGATTGATCAGACGCGCATCAACTTTCAACACGTCGCGCATCGATCACCTCTATCAGGACCCTCATGAACAGGGCGCACGGCTGTTCTTGCACTACGGTGACCTGTCCGACGGCGCACGACTCGTCACGCTTCTGTCGAAGATCGCACCAGACGAGGTGTACAACCTCGCTGCGCAGTCGCACGTGCGGGTCAGCTTCGACGAGCCCGAACACACCGGCAACACAACCGGAATCGGGTCTATTCGTTTGCTCGAAGCAGTCCGCATGACGGGATTGCAGTGCCGCTTCTACCAGGCTTCGAGTTCGGAAATGTTCGGAGCCAGTCCGCCTCCACAGAACGAGGACACCCCGTTCTATCCGCGGTCGCCGTACGGTGCTGCGAAGGTGTACTCGTACTGGGTCACCAGGAACTATCGCGAAGCGTACGGAATTCACGCGGTGAACGGGATCCTCTTCAATCACGAGTCACCCCGCCGCGGTGAAACATTCGTCACCAGAAAAATTACGCGTGCAGTCGCGCGGATTCAGGCCGGGATCGAAGATTCCCTGTACCTGGGCAATTTGGACGCGGTCAGAGACTGGGGCTACGCACCCGAGTATGTCGAGGGTATGTGGCGGATGCTTCAAGTCGACGAACCAGATGACTACGTGTTGGCCACCGGAGGGAACTTCACGGTCCAGGATTTTGTCGTGGCCTCCTTCGAACATGTTGGTCTCGACTGGCAGAAGTACGTCAAATTCGATCCTCGTTACCTTCGCCCGACAGAGGTGGACGCTCTGGTCGGCGACGCAGGCAAGGCCGAAGACGAACTGGGCTGGAAAGTAACAGTACAGACCCCAGAATTGGCTCGAATCATGATGGACGCCGACATCGCAGCATTGGCGAATGCCGGCACACCGTGGATCGACACGCCACATCTCCCTGATTGGAAGATCTCGCTCTCATGATCACAACGAAATCGATTGCACCTCTTGATCGCAGCGCCCCGACATACATCGCGGGCCACAAGGGACTAGTGGGTTCCGCGCTCTGGCGCAAGCTCGAACAGAGTGGCTTCACCGAGTTGATCGGCCGCACATCTGCCGAACTCGATCTGCGAAACCGTGCTGACGTGTTCGCCTTCTTCGAAGCAACCAAACCGTCGTGCGTTGTCTTGGCTGCCGCGAAGGTCGGGGGGATCGTCGCGAACAACACATATCCGGTCGACTTCATCTCCGACAATCTCCAGATCCAGACCAATGTGCTCGACGCAGCGTTGCGGCACGGCGTGCGTCGATTGCTGTTCCTCGGGTCCTCGTGCATCTACCCGCGCCTGGCACCACAGCCGATCACCGAAGATCAGTTACTGAACGGCCATCTCGAACCGACCAACGACGCGTATGCGATCGCCAAGATTGCGGGAATCATCCAAGTCCAGGCTGTTCGTCGGCAGTTCGGGTTGCCTTGGATCTCGGCGATGCCGACAAGCCTGTACGGCCCCGGCGACAACTTCACGGAGAATGTCTCGCACGTACTTCCTGCGATGATTCGCCGTCTCGACCAAGCCCAGAAGGATGGAATTGAATCCGTCACGAACTGGGGTTCGGGGAGCCCCCGTCGAGAATTCCTCCACGTGGACGACTTGGCCGACGCACTCCTTCACCTACTCGACACCTTCGACGAGTCCGGACATATCAACGTCGGTACCGGTCACGACGAAACCATCAAAGATCTCGCAAACATCGTGGCCGAAGCAGTGGGATATGAAGGCCGAATGGACTGGGACACAAGCAAGCCCGATGGTGCACCGCGCAAACTACTCGACGTGTCCACATTGATGGCCACCGGTTGGAAACCACAGATCTCAACACGCGAGGGCATCGAGTCGACCGTTGCATGGTATCGCGAGCACGTACGGGACTCGTCTGCAGCGGTCCGACTGTGAGCACAACACGCACTCTGTCCGGGTTCACCGGGGCAGGCTACGACAAGGGACGCGGCCTACTGGTTCAAATCTCCTGGCTTGTGATTTCCGGTGTGCTGCTTTCTCATTGGTGGTGCCCCAACGGAATACGCGTTGCAGTTCTCCGGCAGTTCGGCGCAGACATCGCCGACGGGGTCCTGATTCGACACCGTGTCCGTATCCACTGGCCGTGGAAGCTGACGGTCGGAGCAGACTCGTGGATCGGGGAGGGAACCTGGATACTCAATCTCGAACCCGTCACGATAGGGGCGAACACGGCTATCTCGCAGGATGTCCTCCTGTGTACGGGCAGTCATGATCACCGAAGTCCCACATTCGAGTTCGACAATGCCCCCATCGTTATCGGTGACCAGGCGTGGATCGCCGCCCGCGCGACGATACTCCGGGGTGTAACGATCGGGGACAACGCAATCGTCGGCGCGACGGCTTTGGTGACGTCCGATGTTTCCGCCGGAACCACAATGTTGGCGCCACGGGCCGGCGCCGCACGATGAAGATACTGCAAATCGTCACTCTCTTCTCACCGGACGCCGCATACGGAGGGCCTATCAGGGTCGCCCTCAATCAGTCGAAAGCATTGCAAGACAATGGTCATGACGTAACTATCGCCGCGGGTGAGCGTGGATACGCGGTGCCCCCGACACACGAGCAAGGTATCGCTCTGAAATTGTTTTCGGCGCGAACCGTGATCCCCAAGATCGGGTACGCGGGAATCGGCGCGCCGTCGATGCTTGTGTGGCTTCACAAGCACATCCGAGAATTCGATGTCGTGCACATTCATCTCGCTCGCGACCTGGTGACTCTTCCTGCCGCGAAGCTGGCTCTTGCATACGGCATTCCAGTTTTCGCTCAGACTCACGGGATGATCGACGAAACAGACAAGCTGCTGGCAAAACCGTTGGACGCTGCTCTCACGATCCCGGTCCTCAAACGAGCACGGACAGTGTTCTATCTGACCGAACGCGAACACGCAGACCTGCAGTCCGTTGTCGGAGACGGTCACCTAAACTTGGTGGAACTCAACAACGGGATTCCGGAGGCAGAAGACCTCGAGTCGCGGCCTTGCAACAGTTACGACCCGCCCGAGGTCCTCTACCTCGCACGCCTACAGGCAAGAAAGCGACCCCAGGTGTTCGTTGAAGCCGCAAAAGAGTTGTTGGACAGCGGACACACGGCGCGATTTTCGATAGTCGGGCCGGATGAGGGTGAAGCAGAAGCCGTCAACGGACTGATCGAACGCTCAGGGCATAGCACTTTCATCCGGTACGAAGGCCCACTTCCGTTCGACAAGTCTGCCGCGCGATTTCGTCAAGCGTCGGTATATGTCTTGCCCTCCGTGAACGAGCCGTTCCCAATGTCCGTACTCGAAGCGATGGCCGCTGGACTGCCCGTAGTCGTCACCGACACGTGTGGCCTCGCACCACTGATTCGAGACGGTCGGTGTGGCCTCGTGATCGACGACGCCACCGAGTCACTGACTGCGGCGATCTCGTCGCTCTTGAAGGACCCCGTCGCCGCAGCAGAGATGGGCGCCCGCGCTCGAAGTGTTGCTCGCGAACGCCTAGGAATGCCTGCCGTTCGTGCAGCGCTCGAGACCCAATACAGGCTCTGAGCGGCTCCCACATCTGCACTACAGGAAGTAATTGTGAAATCCACTCGCCCCAAGGTTCGTCGACGCATACTCGTTCTCAGTGGCATTGTCGGCGGACTTACTGCAATCACTGCTGCCGGCTGGCCGGTCTACGTCGATCCGGTGATCGACACACCCGAAATGGCCGACGCGATAGTCGTTCTGGGCGGTGATCACGACGGCAGAGAAGAGTACGGACTGTCCCTGGCTGAGCAGGGCTACGCGCCCCAGATCATCTTTTCGAATCCGTATCGCAGCAATGATCCGAAGATCAACGCAATATGCGAAGGAACTTACGACTTCGAGGTCAGCTGTTTCAAGCCAGATCCGTCGACCACGCGTGGCGAAGGACAGGAGATTCGGCGTCGCGCAGAGGCAGAGGGATGGAAGCGCGTCATCGTAGTGACCTTCGTTCCCCACGTCTCTCGCAGTCGTTACATCATCAACCGCTGCTGGGACGGTGACATCGACGTAGTCGCGGACCGCCGACCACTGCCCTTCTGGGTTTGGGCCGCAAACTACGTGTGGCAAACCGCGGGGTATGTTCGCGCCCAGTTCCAGGAATGCTGACCGGCTCTGGCCGATCAGTACGCTCCGTCGCTCCTGAGCACTGCAGATACGGTCTTGGTGATGATCGAGATGTTCTGCGCCGCAGACCAATTCTCCACATATGACGAGTCGAGACGAACAGATTCCTCCCAGGAGAGATCACTGCGACCACTTACCTGCCAGAGACCGGTGATGCCAGGTTTGACCAGCAAGCGCCGGGCAACCTCGTCGTCGTACATCTCGACCTCGCGACGCAACGGCGGCCGGGGGCCGACGACGCTCATCTCCCCGCGAATGACGTTGAAGAACTGTGGGAGCTCGTCGATGCTCAATCGACGAAGGATCTTGCCGACGGACGTGATTCGTGGATCCTCACGCATCTTGAACAACACGCCCCCAGCGCCTTCGTTGTCGCCCATCAGATCGACAACCTGTTGATCGGCACCTTCCACCATGGTACGAAACTTGAACATGGGGAACGGTTTCCCGTTGAGGCCGATGCGTTCCGCCTTGTAGAACACCGGGCCTTTCGACGTGAACTTGACTGCAGCGGCAGCGGCGACCATGACCGGCGCCAGGAGGAGGATCATCAGCATCGAAAACACCGCGTCGAAAACAGCGGGCGCAAGCCGGTTCGCCCCCTGATAGCGCGGCCGCGCAACGTGAATCAACGGGAGTCCCGCCGCAGGCCGAAACATCAAGCGAGCCTTCGACACATCGGCCACGACCGGTGAAACCACCATGTCTACGCCCTCTGCTTCGAGGTCCCACATCAGTTTGCGAATGCCCACCTGCCCGAGGTCTTCGGTCCCGGTGACGATGACGGTGTCTGCGCCACTTGCGCGCATCGCCTCGACCACCTCGAATTCATTGCCCAATACCGGGACTGCTGCGCCGTCGACAACGATGTGATCGTCCAACGCGGTCGCCCGACGCGGAATGCACGCTCCCACGACGTCGTAGCCGGCCGAGGAATCGCGCACGAAGGCACGCGTGGTGGCAACGACGGACGCGTGTCCACCGACCAACAGCACCGAGTTGCGGCAATCCCCGATCGCACGCTTCTTTCGAATGTCGCGTCGCCAGAGGTAGCGCCCGAGAAGCAGCGCAGCGAGTCCGACGGGCAGGGCGATCATGAGATAGCTTCGCGCAATTCCCACGCCGAGAATGATCCCGGCCAATGCACCTACCCCGAACACCTGGCCGGTAGCGAGCAGCACCTTCTCGTACTCGTCACTGCCTTCACCCAACATCGCCTGATGACGACTACGCCCCCGTGCGAGCGCGATCATCCACAACCCGCCCAGCGCTGCAGACGCGATCACCTTGAGTGGTGTCAGCCACTCGATGGGATGCGGCCACATGCTGCCGATCTGAGCGAGTGCGATCACGAACAGGACCGTGATCGAATCGCTCACGGCGATCCGCTTCCGGTATGCCCGACGCCAGTCGGTGCCGACATGAGCGGAATCTTGTAATGCTACCGACCGGCTCTCCACCTCAGCATGAACGCTCATTTGCCATCAGTCCTTCTAGTCATTCGAACGGCTTCAGCGGATCGAACGACTTCGGCGGATCGCTGATCGGTAACCACTCCGAGCCTCCAGGTACGGCAACACCCCGCCGGTTGCCGTACCTCGCCGCTCGCAGTGCAGAAACGAACCGTCATCGGACCCCCCTACATAACTGCCGATCAAAGGCCACTTCGTGCGAGAAAACGACCCAGTGTTGCTCATTTCGTACGTAAACATACCTTAGGTTTGTTTCAACTGCACTCACCGAGTCCAAGCTATTTTCCGGTTGCCAGATGATTACCGGGCAATTACGTCAAAGTGGGCTAATCCTCCACGTTTTCGAGGCCACTAGCCTCACGTGTCCTTATGTCGGTCATCAGTCTGTCCAGAGCGCCGAGCAGTGCCGTGTCGGCGCGTCGGCATTGTTCGATCACGGCTTCGAGATCAGCCTCATCAGCGCTTTCGATCACACCGGCCTTGGCAGCCCGACTCAACACTTTTTCAGCCAGGAGCAACGGCGGCTGCGACCGTGCGATTCCGTCCATGGACGACGCGCGCGCCTTCTCGGCAGCCTTCAAAGCGTCCCACGCCCGCTCCTGCTCAGCGATGTCGACCACTCCGGAACTGACCAGGTGCGGGCTGCGGTGCACAAGTTTCGCGATCAATGCGCCGGCCACATCGTCCAATTCGAAAACGCCGTGAGATTGAGCGATCCGCGAGTGGAACAACACCTGGAGCAACAGATCGCCGAGTTCCTCACGGAGGTCGCTCTCGTCGTCGCTTCGAATCGCGTCGAGTACCTCGTAGGTCTCCTCGACGAGGTAAACCGAGAGGCTCTCGTGCGTCTGGGTCGACTCCCAACCACCACGATTCCACAACCGGTCCATGATCGACGCCGCTTCCACCAGTCGATCGCCGTGAATGGGTTCGGCGCGAATCACCTTTACCCCAGCGGCAGAAATCGCCTCGATCTTCGGCTCGTCGGTGTCCATCATCAGAGTGACCGAGGCGCCGGGTGTCGTCGCCGGCAGCGCGCCGCGTACCGAGTCGGGAACGTCCGGGTCGATATCGATCGCGCCGGACAAGAACGGGAGCGCCTCTATCGGAAAGACATGCGGCCGCAAAGGATCGAGCAGTACGACGACGGGCGATTCGTTCACTGTGCGCTCACGCCTCGACCAGGACGGCACCGGCGGCGCGCCCGTCTATCGCCAGGATGAAGTCCGCGATGTACTGGAGTAGTTCGACGTCCCGCAGACGATCCGAGCCGACTCCGCCGGTGCGAGGCAGCGGGAGTTGCACGAGCCCGGTCGTTGCCCGGTACTGCGCGCTCGGATAGATCCTCTTGAGCCTGATCTGTTTGGAATCGGGCAGTGACATAGGCGAGATCTTGAGCTGAGTTCCGGTGACGGCAACTTCCTCCAGTTGGTACTCGCGGCAGAGGAGTCGAAGCTTGGCCACCGAGATCAGCCGTCGAACCTCTTCGGGCAGTGGGCCGTAGCGATCGACCAGTTCTTCGACTACGGCAGCGATGCCGTCGGAATCGGTTGCCGCAGCGAGCTTGCGGTACCCCTCCAACCTGAGCCTGTCACTGGTGACGTAGTCGGGCGGGATGTGCGCGTCCACCGGTAGGTCGATCCGGACTTCCTTCGTGCCCTCGTCCATTGTGATCGGCTTGCCGTCGGCTGCAGCCCGGAAGGCTTCGACCGCCTCACCGACCAGCCTGACGTACAGATCGAACCCGACCCCCGCGACGTGGCCGGACTGCTCTGCGCCCAGAACATTTCCGGCTCCACGGATTTCGAGGTCCTTCATCGCGACGGCCATACCCGCGCCGAGGTCCGAATTCTGCGAAATCGTTGCCAGCCGGTCGTATGCCGTTTCCGTCAAAGGCTTTTCGGCCGGATACAGGAAATAGGCGTATCCACGTTCGCGACTACGCCCGACGCGTCCGCGAAGCTGATGCAACTGAGAGAGGCCCAGCGAATCCGCACGTTCGACGATCAGCGTGTTGGCGTTCGAGATGTCCAGACCGGTTTCGATGATCGTGGTACACACCAACACGTCGAAGTCTCGTTCCCAGAATCCCTGCACGGTCTTTTCGAGAGTGTCCTCGTTCATCTGACCGTGCGCGACGACGACGCGAGCCTCCGGGACGAGTTCGCGGATCTTCTTGGCTGCCTTGTCGATCGAGCTGACGCGGTTGTGTACGTAGAAGACCTGGCCGTCGCGCAACAGTTCGCGCCGGATGGCCGCGGCGACCTGCTTGTCCGCATACGCGCCGACGTAGGTGAGGATCGGATGACGTTCTTCCGGCGGCGTGAGGATCGTGGACATCTCGCGGATCCCGGCCATACTCATCTCGAGAGTACGAGGAATCGGGGTAGCCGACATCGTCAGGACATCCACATGGGTGCGCAGTGCCTTGATGTGTTCCTTGTGCTCGACTCCGAATCGCTGTTCCTCGTCGACGATCACAAGCCCGAGGTCCTTCCAGCGGATACCGGTCTGCAGCAACCGGTGAGTACCGACGACGATGTCGATCTCACCTTCCGCCATGCCTGCGATGATTTCCTTCGAGTCCTTGGCGTCGGTGAAACGGGACAGCCCTCGCACCTTCACCGGGAACGACGCCATTCGTTCAGTGAACGTCTGAAGATGTTGCTGTGCAAGCAGAGTCGTCGGAACCAGCACCGCTACCTGCTTGCCGTCCTGCACTGCCTTGAACGCGGCACGAACGGCGATCTCCGTCTTGCCGTACCCGACGTCACCGATCACCACCCGGTCCATCGGAACCGGCTTCTCCATGTCGGCCTTGACCTCACTGATGACGGTCAACTGGTCGATGGTCTCGGTGAACGCAAACGCGTCTTCGAGTTCCTTCTGCCACGGCGTGTCCGGGCCGAACGCATGCCCGGGAGCTGCCTGACGCGCAGCGTAGAGCTGAACCAATTCACCCGCGATCTCACGAACCGCCTTGCGGGCCTTACGCTTGGTGTTTGCCCAGTCGGATCCACCGAGCTTGCTCAGCGCAGGCAACTCTCCACCGACGTACCGGGAAAGTTGATCGAGCGATTCCATCGGGACGAACAGACGATCGCCCGGATGGCCACGCTTGCTCGGCGCGTACTCGATGACCAGGTATTCACGACGCGCCCCGCCGATGGTGCGTTCGACCATTTCGACGAACCGGCCGATACCGTGCTGATCGTGCACGACCATGTCCCCTGCCGACAGCGCGAGGGGGTCAACCTGATTGCGGCGCTTGGCCGGCAAACGCTTTCCGTCGCCGACCGCCGCTACACGGTTGCCGGTCAGATCGGACTCGGTGACGATCACCATCCCTGGTGTCGAGTCATCGCCGGCGAGTACAAGTCCGTCGTGCAGAGAACCGCGGAGCACCGCGACCTGTCCACGGGCGGGGGTCGCTCCGGCATCGAGCATCTTGGCAGGCACTTCGGCTTCACCGAGTCGCTCCACGACGCGGCTTGCCGTTCCGGCACCTGCCACCACGATCGCCGCGCGACCGCCCGTGCTCACGTGTGCCCGCAGGCTGACGAACAGTTCGGCCAACAAGTCGTCGGAACCACGAACCTGCGGTGCTGCTTGAACCGGGAGTTCGAGTTCTTCACCATTCCCGGACGCCAGCGGGCTGACCGTCCACCACGGACGGCCGGCAGCTTCGGCAGATTCGCGAACATGACGGAGCGACCGATATGCGGAGGCGCCGAGATCGACTCCCCCGCCGTTGAGGATCGACGTGTCCAGCGGTGCAGCGCCGCCGATCGACGCCGCGGTCCACGACGCTTCCAAGAATTCCTGGCCGGTGCGCACCAGGTCGGTGGCGCGGGTGCGCACCTTCTCCGGATCACACAGAAGGATGTGCGCCCCCACGGGAAGGACATCGGAAAGTAGTTGCAGTTCACCCGGTTTGAGGACCGGGAGTAGAGCTTCCATCCCCTCGACGGGGATGCCTGCCGAGATCTTGTCCAGCATCTCGACCAACGACGCGTCGGCCTGATTCTCAGCAGCAAGTGCTGCAGCTCGGTCGCGAACATCAGCTGTCAGAATCAACTCACGACACGGCGGCGCGATCACGGAATCGACGTCGACGTCCGGTAGCGAGCGCTGATCGGCAACAGAGAAATACCGAAGTTCCGATACCTCGTCACCCCAGAATTCGATACGGACCGGATGATCCGCCGTCGGCGAGAACAGATCGAGAATGCCACCGCGGACCGCGAACTCACCGCGCTTTCCCACCATGTCGACGCGGCTGTACGCCATCTCCACCAGACGAACCAGAACGGAATCGAAATCGATCTCGGTGCCGACGCGCAACGTGATCGGCTCGATCTCGCCGAGCCCCGGCGCCATCGGCTGTACGAGAGAGCGCACCGTCGTGACGATCACCCGAAGAGGCGAGCCGTACGAGGCGTCGTCTGGTCTGGCGAGTCGGCGCAGTACCTCCACTCGCCGCCCGACGGTGTCCGCGCTCGGCGACAGTCGCTCGTGCGGCAATGTTTCCCACGACGGGAACTGCGCGACGCCTCCACCGAGCATCTCGGTGAGTTCTGACGTCAGATCGTCGGCTTCGCGACCGGTGGCCGTCACCAGCAGCACCGGCGTGCGGGCGGCAAGGGCCGCGGCGATGAATGGTCGAGCCGGTTTCGGCGCCACGATGTCCAGGGCGGCCGCACCGATGGAGTCGATCACTGGAGTGAACGCGGCGTCTGCGAGGGCGACCTCGGCGAGTCCAGCGAGCGCAGTCTGGGCAGAGGACAAGGAAGTCAACGAACGCGCTCCTGAACAGTGATGACGGGTTGCGGACGCACAGTCCGAGCGCAAGATCCCCACCGAGGCAGAGTTGTGCGCCGGTTCGATTCTATCGGTGCGCGATCTCGCAGCGCAGTCCGATCCGTTCAGTTTCCCGCAACGCTCGTCTTCTTCGTCGTCCGTTTGGTCGGTGAAGATCGGGTGGCCGGGACGCTCGGCGGTGTCACGGCCACGCTGGTGTGAGAGTTGAGCGCCCGAACCCGGCCGATTACCTTCGTTGCCTGGCCGGTTCTCCGCAGATGCACGGTCCTGCGACCGTTCGGCGCGAGGTGGAACCAGGAGTCTTCGGGCTCGAAGCCCTGCAGTTCGAGGGCAACGTATTGGGCGGCAGCATCGGTCGTGACGTCGACGACCCACTCGTCGTCGCCGATGGCGCGCGCAGTAGCGACAAGTCCGACCGACCGCTCGAGGGGCCGTGCCGGACTCCCCAGGAGGTGCACCACTTCGTCCACTATCTCGCCGTCTTCGCCTTCGAGTGTGACGGTGACGGCGTCGTATGTCCGCGCCCCGAACCGAAAGACGTGAGTGAGGTCGGTGAAACGGCCGACAAGACTGTCCACCGACCAGGTCAGACTCGAATGCGCCTCCACCTTGACCGGTAACGCGACGTCGACCGGGACGACACCTGACCGACTGTGCGCTCGAAACCTGATCTCGCCGACGACAGGTTCGGCGGTCTCGTTGATCGCGTCGAGCCTCAATCCGTCCATACCGTCGTCCGTGACGAGGAGCGCGATCGGTTTGGCGCTCCTGCGGAGCACGAACCACGGAGCTTTGGGGTCGCCGTTCCAATCGAGGACCCCCCACCCCGGTCCGGGCTCCAGATCCCGCAGTGCGAGCGTCAAGGCGCCGTCGCACCGAGAGTCCGGCCGACGCCAGTAACCGAGAGTGGATGCGAACGCCTCACAGACAGCTGCGCGTCCGAGGTCGAGATAGCGTTCCGGGTCGGACCACCGGACTTCACGAGCATCTTCGCCGAAGAGCGCGTGGACGTAGTGGTCCCGTACATCCTCGAAATCCCACGACGATCCGTTGTCCCGCGGCACCGCCGCTTTCCACGCCGGATGGTGCCCCGCGACGGTGAGTGAACCGAATTCGTTCTCGATCACGGCATTCGACGGTGGAATCGAAAACGCCAGTGATTCGGTCGCAAAACGTACTCGCGCGCTGAGCACGTCAGCCAAGGGACGACGATAGGCCCCCACCCCGAAGTAGTGAGCGACCCCGCTTCCGACGTGCGTGGTCAATTGCTCTCCCCCGCGGGGCGCCGAGGGCGACGACGTCACGTACTCGAGTTCAGGTGCCACCGTCGAGATCAACTCCGGCAGTCTCGAATGAATGAGTGGGATGTGTTGATCGACCAAGCCCAGCATGGTCGGCTGCTGTTCGGTCTCGCTGCCCCCACAGAAGACTGCCAATGCGGGATTTCCACGCACCCTGCGCAGGTACGCGGTGACCTCGGCGGCGACGAGTTCGAAAAATTCGTCGGTGTCGGGCGGGTCGAGCGTCGCCAACATCATGTCCTGCCACACGAGAATTCCCAGACGCGCGCATTCGACCCAGAAGTGGTCGCTCTCGTAGAACATCGTCCCCGGGATTCGAACCATGTTCAGGCCCGCCTCGGCCAGTTTCTCCAGCACACGGGTGGTGCCGGCGTCGCCTTTGAGCGAGATCGGGTCGGTCGGCACCCACACCGAACCACGGCAGTACACACCGATACCGTTGACACTCAACCGGAATCCACCATCGGATCTGTCAACTTCCACCGTCCGGAATCCAACGGAACCAAGATGCTCGGAGACTCCGTCCGTTTCCAACGTCACAGGATAGGTACACGGGGCGCCGTGCGTATGCGGCCACCACAATTGCGCGTCCGCCACTTCGACGACGCCGGACACGTCGTGGAATCCGTCGGGTCCGGCAATCGCAGCCAATCGTTGCGAGTGCTCGCCGACTCGCACGGTGACGTAGTCCAGCGAGGCCGGCAACCCGGTGAGCCGAGCGCTGATCGCAACGCGACCGGTTGTGCCGTGGACACTCGCCTGAGTGGACACCGAGGTTACGGCGGCAACCCTTTTGTCCAACAACCGGATACCTCGCCACGGACCCACCGGCACCGGCACGCCACTGAATACAGGGGCCATACCGAGCATCGTGGTTCGGATCCACCGAAGGCCCTGCTCGCGTACCATCGACGAGCGCCAACGTCCGCGTGGGCGGCGTGCCTTCAAAGTCGCGGCGAGCGAATGAAAATGAAGAGCCACCCGGACACGTTCACCCACTCCGACTCCGGCCGGAATGCTCACTTCCCCAGGTGCGAACATGGATTCACTGGACGCGACGAGGACGCCGTCGATCCAGACGTCCGCAAACGCCGTCAGACCGTCGAACTGGAGCAGCCACGACCCCTCACCGGTCGTAGCCGCTGTGGTTACGAACCACCAATCCGACGATTCAACAGATGACGAAACTGACGGCGATGCAAACTGTTTTGCACGTCCGGCGTCCGATTGCGACTCACGCAACGCACCGACGACTGTTCCCGGCACGGACGCCGTCACCCAGTCGGTCACGGTGTCGAGAGCATCCGGATGAGTCACGGATCCGGGTTCGGTTGCAGCGCAACGCCATCTCGCGCCGGCCAACACGTCTGCCGACGATCTGGTCACGGCTAGACCAACCTCAGATGTCGATGCGAGTCGACGCCGACCGTGTCGGCCACGACTTCCATCGCCCTCTTCCACGACACCGCCATCTCGTCGAGTTGCTCACGTGGGTCCACGGCGCGGCCCCGGGCGGCGCGCGCCATCTGAAACTGCACGCTCTTGGCCCCGGACGCCACTTTGCGGAAATCCGCCGCAGCTTCGACCATCCCGGAAAAACCTGAGGTGTCCAGGAACTCACTGGCGTCGGCCGCGAGCTCCGCGCTGGCACCGCACTGACGAAGAAGCCCGAAGGACCAGAGGTGAAAGGCATCCATGCCTGCCCCCTGCACCCATTCGAGGTCGGCGATCACCTTGCGCCCCAGCTCGCGCACGGGATTACCCGCTGCTCGAACCGCGACGTTCCGCCGAGCCACTTCGGCGATGTTTCCGGCGTTGGTGGCATGGACCGGATTCAACCGAATCTGTTCGACGTAAGGAACAAACGACGGAAGTGAGGAACGATCGAGATCGAAGACACCGGAGAAGTCTTCCCCTCGCAACATGTAATACCCGCTGTTGTGGAAGTATTCGAGCTCGCCGGCAACCCTGTCGATCCGATTGGGCACGATCGTGGTCTTGGTGTGCCCCTCGTGATAACTCGTTCCGAGGGTGTCGGGAAGCCAATATCCGTCCACCTCGACCGTCGACAACATCCCAACCGCGAGATTGTCCTCGACATGTATCAGTGGCGCCCGCCAGACGTTCATCTCGGCGACTTCGATTCCGTACAGCGCGTAGATGTCTTCTGCCTTGAGTTTGAGAAACGTCCACTGATTTCCGTCGAAACGCGACGAGAAGGCACAGGCCAATGCCGGGACGGGATCCAATCCGAGCGAATGCAACACTTCGATCCACAGATCCGTGTAGCAGTTGGTCTGCGCCCATACCCGGTCGTCCTCGTGCAACGAGTGGGGCCGGTAGCGATCAGGTGAAATGTCGATGAGCCGGGACATCAGATGCCCATTCGTTCACGAACGGTAGTCGGCCACGCAGTCACATCCAGACCATGAGTCCGCAACAAGGACAAGGCAATTCGCTCCATCCCGAAGCCGACGCACGAGCTGTGTGCTACTCCGCCCGCTGCCGTTCGGATGTCGAAGTTGACACCGAAATGGTCGAGATGGTTGTTCGAGGACACGATTGCCGTGCCCTCGTCGAGATCTCCGTAGAGCCGAACCGTCAGTTCCGTCTTGAGATTCTCTTCACGCTGGTTAGCTGCAAGCATCTTTCCAGCGCGTCCGAAGAAAGGGTCATTGGCGATCACCGGGGTGGCGTCGAGTTGGAGCTGACCGAGCACCTCGAGTCCCCGCTCGATCCAGTGCTCGCGATGCGCTCGTGCTGCTGCGGCATCACCGATAGTCACGAACTCGTGCATCCGAAACGCTTGCATGCGAGCCGGATCGATCGCCGGTTCGTGCCGGAAGCAAAAACCGTAGATGTCCAGCAGCACCCCACCTTCGGGGAGAACTCCGGTGTATCGCGCATAGGCGGGATGGCACGCAGCGGACACGAGCATGGTCTCGGTCGGCTCGAGGTGGCGATCCCACGATTGCCCCTCGGCGCGATCGGCGAGCAGTCGTGCGTGATCGCGATTGGAACCGGCGAAGGTATTGATGGCGCCGGTCAGGTTGGGGAACGAAGCGATGTAGTCGGTGCGCTCGAAACTGCTGCGCGGGAACACCGGCGGAAACCGCAACCGCGTCGCGGCAGCGCCTGGTCCTGCCGCAACCACCACTCGGTCGATACCGTCGACGATGTCCTCGAACACGCCGGAACGCCCGTAGAGTCCCGGTACCTCCGTCTCGACGAGAAGTCCCTCGACGAGCAGTTCGCGCTGAAATGCGGCCCGCGCCAGATCCAGGTCGGTCTCGCCGGTCACAGTTTCGGTTGTCACAGTCTCGCTTGTCATATCGTTCCCCGGTATCCGATTGCCATGTGCGCTGAACCCGCCATGATTCGATCGTTGTTCACCATCACAGCTGCGCCGTGCGCGTCACGAAGGTGCCGGCCGAGCGAAAACTCGGTGTCCTCGCGATATCCGGAGATGCCGCAAATCAACATTGTCTGCCCGACGATTTCCACCACCGCAGTGGAGGTTGTGACTTTCAAGTTGTTCATCGCGAGCGAAAAGCCCACCGCGCCGGTCGCCTCGAAATCGGCGCTACCCTCTTCGGCCCGAACCGCCCGGTCGTACCTGCGTGCAGAAGCATCGACGAGATCGGCGAATTGTTGTGCGGAAGCAGCAACTTCGGCGAGACGCAGCGCCCCCGGCGAAGTGACTCCCGGCTGCTTACGGGCGGCGGCACGCACGTACTTGCGCGCCTTCTCGACCGCAGCGTCGGCGATTCCCAGCCACACCGAACTCCAGACGACGTGCGAGACCGGAAGCATCGTGTGGGTGGAGATATCGGAGTACGGAACGTCGGCGACCATCTCGGGCGTCGAGGTGGCCCGAAGAATGTAACCGAGACTACAAGTTCCCCTCAGTCCCAGCGTGTTCCATTCGGTGGTGCGTTCGAGCGTCAGGTCTGGGGTACGACACACCACGAGAACCTGGTCGTTCGGCTGACTCTCCGGTGTTCGCCGGGCCGTGACGACTATCGCGTCGGAATGCTCACCGTACGAAATGACGGGCGCATTCTTGATCAGTAGTAGATGCCCACCCAAATCTTCTACCGCACAGTAACTCCGGCTGACATCTCCGCCGATTCCCAGCTCGGTGGTTGCCGACGCCAACAGCAGTTGCTTGTCCGCCGTTTCTTCGATAAACCCACGTAGCGCTTCGGTGTTGCCATGCTTGACCAACGAGTAGATCTGTGTCTGATGCATAGCAAAAATCATTCCGCTTGCTGCACAGCGCGTTCCGATCACGCGAGCGATCTGCGACACCTCCTGCAGCGAGAGCCCTTCGCCCCCGAGTTCCCTCGGTACAGCCACGGACAGCAGCCGTTCGCTCCGCATGGCATCGACAGCTTCACGAGGAAACCTTGCCTCGGCATCGACTTCGTCGGCCCACACCGCTGCAACGTCGTCGGCCAACCGTGCGGCGCGCTCGAGGGGCGTCCCGGTGGAGCACTGCGATTGCGGAGCGTTCATGCAGCACCCAACTCCGCCAGCGCACCCTCGATCGCCTTGACGCTCGAGAAAGTACTCTTCCGCAACAACTCGTCAGGAAACTCGATGTCGAACGAATCCTCCAGCGCCAACATGACATTCACGCTCGCATGCGAAGTCAAACCCAACTCGTAAAGATCGGCCTCTCCGTCGATCGTGCTCACGTCGACTGCCAGCCGACCGTGCTCGACGAGCACTTTCCGAATTGCCTGATCAATCATCAGCGATGTCGTCCTTCTTTTCGATGCGAGTGCCCGAGCGAGTTGCGATCACCATTGCGATGGCAACGTCCGCTTCGTGCGAGATAGATACTTGAAAGTCGTGCAGATCCTGGGCCCGAGCGAGTTCCGCGGCATTACCGGACAGCGTCACCCCACAACCACCCCAGTCGGCCCGAGTGATTTCGATGGAATTCCACGGAACGGGAACGTCACCCGGTCGCAGCACCTTCACAACAGCCTCTTTGGCGGCAAAACGTGCAGCCAATCGCTGATCCCGCGCCGGACCGGCGCACGTCTGCAATTCGTGTGAAGTGAAGGTTCGATCGAGATACCTCCGCCCGAAGAGGTCGATACTTCGAGTGACATCCACGACGTTCACCACGTCACAGCCGATACGCGGGCCGATGTCGAGCATCGGCGTCGGTGCAGTGTCACCCATCTGTTGACTCCCCATCTGGGGTCGTACACGCCGGGCAGCCCCCTATGCTGCCCGGTGCGCCGACGCCGTCACCCTGCCCTGACAAACCCTCGTTATCAGCAATTATTCAGCTACCGGAAGAACATACCGCAATCCGTCGATAGTCGGCAAGATCAGACTTCCGGAATCCCATCGACACTGTAAACATACTCTCAGTTTGTTTCGAATGCAGAACAAAGAGAACAAGCTCCCTACCAGGACATTTCAAACAAACAAATCAAACGAGTCGCAGGGCGGGCTGCGATTTCAGTGGTCGCTGGCTAGACGCCGTGCCGCGAATTGTCTGAAGTACTCAACTTTCGATTCCGGGACCACGATCGGAAGTATCAGGTTCCACGATGCCTTCATGGAGTCCGAAAGCTCACGAACGGTCCCGGTAGCGGCTGCCATCAGCCGAACTCCGGACGCCACTTCCAATAAGAAACGAGCGATATCGGCAGAGTCCGCATCCGAACGAAGATCACCTTCGTCGGCCGCGCGGCTGGCAAGTTCGCGGTAAATGTCGAGCCAGACGTCCAGAGTCGCCGGCCCGGAGCCCCGATAGTCGCCGATCTCGACCAACAATCGGAACGTCGCTCTGACCATGGCGTCGTGCGCACCGATGTCGACGATCACCGACGAAATACCGATCAGCGACTCGAGCGCCGGAGTGCGACGGTCCAACCAGAGCTCACATTTTGCGTCGAAACGTGCCGAACCCTCGTCGATCACCGCCCGCGCGAGTTCTTCCTTCGACCCGAAATGGAAGTACAGGGCGCCTTTGGTCACCTGCGACTCGGCGATGATCTCACTCAAGCTGGCATTGGCATAGCCCAGGCGCAAGAACACACCCGCTGCTCCGCGCAGCACCGAATCACGGGTGGCTTCTGCCCGCTCTTGCCTCACCATCGATCCGGCCTCCAATCACCACACATCGAACGAATCCTTGGTCTTACCCGTTCACAGCGTCAAAATGGAAGGCACGGTTCGGCATTCAACCCACCCTGCAAACAAATGAGACATTTGCCCATCAAACGATCGTGATACAGCGAACACAGCTTAGACCGCGATCCATCTCTGCGTGGCAGGCGCGCCTGGTTAACCCTCCAATTGTGGGTCGGCTTCCAGATTCGTGAGGCCGTTCCAACACAAATTCACGAGGTGGGCGGCGACAACTTCCTTGGACGGAGTTCGTTCGTCGAGCCACCACGTAGCCGTCGTTGACACCATGCCGACAAGCGCCTGCGCGTACATCGTCGCTAGTCCGGGGTCGAAACCGCGTCTGGAGAAGTCTCCCGCCAGCAGGTAGCCCACCTGACTGATCGCGTCGTTGAGGAGGCTCGAGTAGGTTCCGCTTGGCGCGACAACAGACGAATCGCGCACGAGGATCCGGAATCCGTCGGTGTGCTCTTCCACGTAGGTGAGCAAAGCCAACGCAACCCGCTCGACTCGAACTCTCGAGCGATTTTGCGAGAGGGAAGAAGTGATCATCTCGAGAAGGCGCGACATCTCCCGGTCCACTACGACGGCGTACAGCCCCTCCTTGCCACCGAAGTGCTCGTACACGACGGGCTTGGACACGTTCGCTCGCTGGGCGATCTCCTCGATCGAGGTCGCTTCGTATCCCCGTTCGGCGAAGAGCGCCCGCCCGATCTCGATGAGTTGCTGACGCCGTTGGGTACCGGTCATCCGGATTCGTGTCGCTCGTTCGGGAACTGGATCCCCGCCACCCGAACCGGACACCGTCGCCATTGTCTTCCTCTCGCCGACTCACAAATTGTTGCTGTGGACACTCAGCCTATCGGGACTTCGGGGGCCCAATCGGAGGAGCGGTTCGACCTACGGCGGGTCGGCGTGCGATTATTCTTTCGCGCGTTCGGCCGCAAGGCTCGGCAATGCGTGGCAATCCGCCGTGGTGTAATGGCAGCACCTCTGATTTTGGTTCAGATAGTTCAGGTTCGAGTCCTGGCGGCGGAGCTGGTGAACAACATGCATTTCCCGAGCGGAAATTCATGTCTTGATCGACAGCTTGATCGACAGAGGGAGCTCAAACCAGTGCAGACCGCCGTGATCGTTCTCGCAGCGGGTGCCGGTACACGAATGAAGTCGAAGACTCCCAAGGTCCTCCACACTCTCGCCGGACGCAGTATGCTGGCACATTCGCTTCACGCGGCAACCTCACTGAATCCCACGCACCTCGTGACCGTCGTCGGCCACGATCGTGAGCGTGTCACCGAGGCCGTCAACACAGTCGCCGGCGAGCTGGGTCGTCCCGTCACCGTCTCCGTTCAGGACGAACAGAAGGGCACCGGGCACGCCGTCAGCTGCGGGCTCGAGGGGCTGCCGGCCGACTTCGCCGGGACCGTACTCGTCACAGCCGCCGACGTGCCCCTGCTCGACGGCAAGACCATCGCGGATCTCCTCGCCCAGCACACGGCTGCTCCCGCTGCCGCGGTCACGGTGTTGACGTCGACGGCCGTCGACCCCACCGGCTACGGACGAATCCTTCGCACGACGGACGGCGAGGTCAACGCCATCGTCGAGGAGAAGGAAGCCACTGATTCGCAGCGCTCGATCACCGAGGTCAATTCAGGGGTGTACGCCTTCGACTTCGAAACTCTGCGCGACGCCCTGGCATCCCTCGACTCCAACAACGCACAGCACGAGTTCTATCTCACCGATGTGATCATGATCGCTCGACGCGCAGGAAAGCGTGTTCGTGCGCAACACATCGCGGATTCGGTTCTCGTCGCCGGCGCCAACGACCGAGTGCAGCTCTCGACGCTCGCCCGCGAGATGAATCGTCGAATCCTGGAGTCGTGGATGCGCGCCGGCGTCACCGTCGTCGACCCCGCGAGCACCTGGATAGATTGCGACGTGCACATCGCGCAGGACGTGACGCTCCTGCCCGGAGTTCAGCTGACCGGCACGACGTCGGTGGGCGAAGACGCCGTGATCGGCCCGGACACCACCTTGGACAACGTGACAGTCGGCGAGCGCGCAGTGGTCGTCCGCTCGCACGGGACCGACTCTGTTGTCGGCGCGGACGCAACTGTCGGCCCCTTCGCCTATCTCCGGCCGGGTACCCGCCTGGGTGCACACGGCAAGATCGGCGCTTACGTGGAAACCAAGAACGCGGATATCGGCGAGCATTCGAAGATTCCGCATCTTACCTACGTCGGCGACGCCACCATCGGCCATCACAGCAATATCGGAGCTTCGAGCGTCTTCGTCAATTACGACGGGGTGAACAAGAGCCGTACTGTGGTGGGGTCGCACGTCCGAACCGGCTCCGACACCATGTTCGTCGCCCCACTCACTGTTGGTGACGGCGCATACACCGGTGCGGGCACGGTCTTGAAGAACGACGTACCGCCTGGGGCGCTTGCCGTCTCGGGTGGGGCGCAACGCAACATCGAGGGTTGGGTGCAGAAGAATCGACCCGGCACTCCTGCGGCCGACGCCGCTGCAGCGGCTGCACAACCTGACAGCCCTGCAACAACCTGACAGCACAGATCACCACCAGATCGACCGGCAAGTACAAAAGGATGGCATGAACCAGTGACTGCGAATTGGATCGACAACCAGAAGAACCTGATGTTGTTCTCGGGTCGCGCACATCCCGAGTTGGCGGAGCAGGTGGCGAAGGAACTCGACATCCGCGTCACCCCGCAGACCGCGCGCGACTTCGCGAACGGCGAGATCTTCGTTCGATTCGAAGAGTCCGTTCGCGGCTCCGACGCGTTTGTCCTGCAGAGTCATCCGGCACCGCTGAACACGTGGGTGATGGAGCAGCTCATCATGATCGACGCTCTCAAGCGTGGATCGGCAAAGCGCATCACTGCAGTGCTCCCGTTCTACCCGTACGCCCGCCAGGACAAGAAGCACCGCGGACGCGAGCCGATCTCCGCTCGCCTGATCGCGGACCTGCTCAAGACCGCCGGCGCCGATCGCATCATCACGGTCGACCTGCATACCGATCAGATCCAGGGCTTCTTCGACGGGCCCGTCGATCACATGCACGCACACAGCCAGTTGGCCAACCACATTCGCGCGGGCTACAACCTCGAGAACATCACGGTGGTCTCCCCCGACTCGGGCCGCGTTCGTGTCGCCGAGAAGTGGGCCGACTCGCTCGGCGGAGCACCGCTGGCATTCATTCACAAGACGCGCGATCCGTTGGTACCCAACCAGGTCAAGTCCAACCGCGTCGTCGGTGAGGTCGAAGGTCGCACCTGCATCCTGATCGACGACATGATCGACACCGGTGGAACCATCGCCGGTGCGGTCAAGGTCCTCAAGGAGGCCGGTGCGGGTGACGTCGTCATCGCCGCAACCCACGGCGTCTTGTCCGACCCTGCGGCCGAGCGTCTGTCGACGTGTGGCGCAAAGGAAGTTGTTGTCACCAATACACTTCCGATCGACGAGTCGAAGAAGTTCCCGACGCTGACGGTGCTGTCCATCGCACCGCTGCTGGCACGCACCATCAAGGAAGTTTTCGAGAACGGTTCTGTGACTTCGCTGTTCAACGGCAGCGCCTAGTCTCCCGCCGCACTACGGGCGCGTACCTGTGACTTTACGGTCACCGGTACGCGCCCGTAGTCGTCTTCGCGAACCTCACAGAAACAGACCACCTGGTCATCATGAAACCACCTGTGGGACACACGAATACCACCAAAAGCGGCAATCAGCATGATCTTGATCACGCCCGCGTCGAGAAACCCAGGTCGATGTTGGGGCGGTGTTCACCGCGCCGCAATCTTCGCCTAGTGTGGCTCGTCGTGATCGACGCGCAAACCCTGGAATCCCGGCCCGAATCTCATTCCCTGAATTCATCAGTTCCGACGATCCGGCGGTGGCGCCCAGGATCTTGTGTCTGGTGCGGAGACGACAACTCCGTGGACATGTTTCGCAACGAACCCCGCTGCGGAAAATGCCGTGAAAACGAAGGCATCATCGACGACGCGAAGCGTTTCCTCGGCATGTACGGTCTGCGCCCGCTCGGCGGCACGCTGCAGTCCGACGACGACGAAGAGCGCGAGTACCGCGTCAACGCTCGCGAGGCACGCCGAGTCCTGAACGAGATCCGCATGGACGTCCTTCCCGATGCGGCCGCGGTTCGCAAGGCAATCCGGCCCCGCGCCGCAACGGTTGTCGCCGACACGTCGCCCGCACGCGCTTCCCGCCCCGCCAGCACGGGCACCGCGACGCGCGTTGCCGCTCCGGTCAAGACGGACACCGTGGACATCGACACGCTCCAGACGCGCGTCCTAGGGCTTCTCGATCAGCTCGGTTCGATCGACGAGCAGATCAAGGTCGCCGAACTCGCACAAGGGTTGCCGGCGCGCGCTCGACTGAGCGATCTCAACAAGCAGAAGGCCACGGTTCTTCGCACGCTGGCTGCTCTCGAGAAGGCCCGAATCGCCGCCTCCAACTAATTCCTTCGCGTCCGTCCCACGGCCCCGTCTCCTTGCGAGACGGGGCCGTTCTGTATGAGCAGGTACCTTTACGAATCGTGAATGACATCACCATCACCTTCGTCGTGCTTGCACTGGTAGTGGCGCTGTTCGTGATCGGCCGAATCCCGGTCGGCATCATCGCGATCGGCACTGCCCTGGCGCTGTACGCCACCGGTGTGATCACGATGGAGCAGGCGCTCGCAGGATTCGGCGATCCCACGGTGGTGTTCATCGCCGCGCTCTTCGTCGTCAGCGAAGCCCTCGACGCCACCGGCGTCACCACGTGGGCGGGCGAGAAACTGCTGGCGAAAGTCGGCGAATCCCGAGTCCGTCTCGTGAGTGCGATCATGTTGCTGGTTGCCGCGTTGACCGCACTGATCAGCGTCAACGGAGCCGTGGCCGCGTTGGTGCCGATGGTGGTCGTCTTGGCGGTGCGTCTCGGTAAGTCGACGTCACAACTGCTTCTGCCGTTGGCATTTGCCGCCCATGCCGGGTCGATGCTCACCTTGACCGGAACGCCGGTCAACATCATCGTTTCCGAAGCCGCCGAGGAATCCGGGGCCGGTGCTTTCGGGTTCTTCAGTTTCACCTTGGTCGGTGCGCCCCTGGTGTTGGGAACGATCGCGATCGCCGTACTTCTCGGCCCTCACGTCCTCCCCCATCGTGCGGGGACGTCCATGTCGCCTGACCTGAGCCGACACGCCAAGACCCTCGCGAAGCAGTATCAGCTGATGGGCAAGGATGCGCCGTCCGCAGAGCCCTTGATCACCAAGCACGACGGTGTGGTCGAGGTGATAATCCCGCCGCGCTCGGAAATGATCGGCGACAGAGCTTTTCCGGGCATGGTGACCGACAGTGGCGATCTGGTGATCCTCGCAGTCCAGCGTGCCGGTGAGGACTGCGGCCCCAAGGGCGTCAAGTTGGCGGCAGGTGACACGCTCCTCCTGCAAGGCAGCTGGGACGATCTCGACACGCACACCGCGGTCGATCCGAATGTCCTCGTGGTGGACGCACCTGCCCAGATCCGTAAGCAGGCAGCGCCGTTGGGCACCCGCGCGGTCATCGCTCTCGTCGTCGTCGCAGCGATGGTCGTGTTGCTGACGTTCGGATTGGTGCCGTCGGCGATAGCCGGACTCCTCGCGGCGTGTGCGATGGTGCTGCTACGAGTCATCAGTGTCGAGCAGGCGCATCGGTCCATCTCGTGGACGACGTTGATTCTCGTCGGCGGAATGATCCCGCTGTCGACCGCGATCCAGCAGACCGGCGCAGCCGAGAAACTCGCGCATGCCTTCGTCGACGTCGTCGGTGGTGCAAGCCCGTATGTCGTCGTCGCCGGGCTCTTTGTCGTGACGGCGACTCTGGGCCAGCTGATCAGCAACACCGCGACCGCGTTGATCATCACGCCGATCGCCATCTCGGTCGCCATCGAACTCGACATCTCGGTGCTGCCCCTACTGATGACGGTCACCGTCGCAGCCGCGGCATCGTTCCTGACGCCCGTAGCCACGCCGGCGAACATGATGGTGATGGGGCCTGGCGGGTACAAGTTCGGTGATTACTGGAAGCTCGGACTCCCGATGTTGTTGTGGTTCCTGATAGTTGCAACCGTATTGATCCCAGTGATCTGGAGTTTCTGATGTGCTCACCGAAGGTCTTGTCGGAGGTCTACGAATCGATCGGACGCGAGGGCAGGAAGGTCAGCCGACGATCGATCTTCGCGGCGCTCGGCACTACTGCGCTCGGCGCGACCGTCGTGGCCGGCGCGGTGCAGCCCATAGCGTCGGCAGCGCCATCGGGTCGGACCATTGTCGATCTGACACACGTACTGACGCCGGATTTCCCGGTGTGGCCGGGCGCGCGCTCGTTCGAGATGAGGAACCTGGCGAAGATCGCCGACGCCGGTGGGTCTCTGGGCTCGCTCGGTTCTGCCGGGTCAGGTGGAAAGTTCTACCTCAACGAACTCCGCCTCGAGGAACACACGGGTACTCACATCGACGCGCCCGCACACGCCAGTGCGGACGGGATCACCGTCGAGAAGATTCCGGTTGCCGACCTCGTCGTACCGATTGTGGTCGTCGACATCAGCGCCCGCGCCGCCGTCGACCCTGACACATTGCTCACCCGCCAGGACATCCTCGATTGGGAAGCCGTCCACGGGACGATATCTCCCCGCAGCCTGGTGGCGATGAACTCGGGTTGGGATACCCGAGCCGGTGCCGGTGGTGCCTTCACGAATCGAGATGCGCTCGGCGTGCAGCACACACCGGGATTCGCCCCCGAGGCGATCGACTTTCTCGTCCGCGAGCGCGACATAGTCGCCGTGGGCTCGGACACCCTCAGCATCGACGCGGGCCGAAGCACGACCCACGGGGCTCACCGAAGCGCTTTGGGCTCAGGAAAGTACGCAGTCGAAGCCCTTGCAAACCTGTCCGCACTTCCAGCCGCCGGCGCCACGGTGATGGTGGGCGCGCCGACGCACGCGGGCGGTTCCGGTGGTCCGTGCCGGGTTATCGCCTGGTACTGAACGCTGACGTGTTGAGAGATCAGGGCGTGGGTGTCACCCGAAGCACCTTGTCGCTTGTTCCGTTGTCCGTGGTCACCAGAAGCGAACCGTCGGGCGTCGGAGTCACCGACCGCAAGCGACCGAACTGGTTCTCCAACCCGAAGGTCTGCGCGTCGACCGAGCGTCCGTCGGCACTCAGGCGGAGGAAGATCAGTTCCTTGCTCTTGAGACCACCCATTACGAGCGCACCGTCCCAGGCACCCCACGCAGCCCCACCGGTGAAGGCAGCGCTCGCGGTAGCCAACGTCGAGCTACCCGAACGCCACACCGCCGCAATCGCTCCCGGCACTCGCACCGGGTCGGTCATCGGCACGGATTCGTCGTACGTTCCGGGAAGCCGATCCGGGCGGTAGCCGTAGTTTCCGCCGGGGGCAAGCAGGTTGACTTCGTCGTCGACGCTTGTGCCCTGCTCCACCGAGTACACCCGGCCGGATCCGGGTTGCACGGCCAAGCCTTGGACGTTGCGGTGCCCGAGCGTGTAGACCGGGCTGGAAGCATTCGGATTCCCCGCCGCCGGAGTTCCGTCGGCATTGATGTGCAAGACCTTGCCGCCCAGCGAATTCGGATCCTGCGGCACGCTCGGTGTCGCGGTGTCACCCGTTCCGACGAACAGCGTTCCGTCCTGGGCCGCAAGAATTCGGCACCCACCATGACGCCCTGACGAGACCGGGATCCCGGGCAGTACGGTTCCGGTTCGCGTGAGTGCGGTCCATCCGGCGTCGACGGTCCACGAGATCACTCGAACGTCCGTGACTCCCCCGGCACTGAATCCCTGGCAGGTGTACAGGGTGCGCGACTGAGCGAAGTCGCGAGCAAGCGCGATGCCCATGAGTCCGGTTTCGGACTGCGCGTAGAGATCCGAAAGGTCAGCAGAGACTGGACCTGTCGTGTTGTCGCTTCGGCGAACGAAGAATCCGCCGGACCGTTGTCCGGTCAGGATCGCGCCGTCCGGGGCCGCCGCGACGTCCCAGGGGTGATCGAGTCCGTCGACCAGTGTGGTGACCGACAGCTGTGGGAGGGTGTTCTCGATGGGTATGTCCGGGTCGTCGCTCCCCAACGATCCGGTGCTTCCGTTGCCGAAACTGCCGGGGTCGAAGGGGAATGGTTGAGCCACACACTGCGCCACCGGCATCACCAGTACTGCAGTCAGGGCCACGGTCAATGCGGCGAGCTTCGGATGACGCACGCGTTCTCCTCGGGTCGGAAACCGTTCTGCGCCTCACTATAAACAGACAAACACCATTTTTCGGGCCGTCGCGCTATACCCGCAGGCCACAGGAGAAACGAAACCCCTTCAGAAGTCTGCAAACTCCGACAAAGCGTTCGCCAGCGGGGACGCGGTCCGTCTTGATGCAGATCGTGCCTTCCGCCAGGCGGGCACACTCCAGTCCAGGAGGTATTCAAGATCCGCTTCCACTCCCCTGTCCCGAAGCCCGAAACGTCGTTCCAGCGCATCGTCGTCCGTCAAATGCGGTCTCGCCGCGTCGGGCACTCTCACTTCGGGGGCACAAAACATGCCTACGGGCGCGGTAACCGTTCGTCGTCCTGAGGGATCTTTCCACTCCAGATGACCACCCCCGATTTGCTGCACTGTCCACCTGCCAAACGTCTTCAGTCGGTGATGTTTTCGACACAGACAGGCCAAGTTCCGTTCTGCAGTAGGTCCTCCCTGGGCGGGGTTGCCGTGATCGAACGGCACTGTGTGATCGATATCGCAACTATCAGAACGCACAACACAATTCGGAAAGCGGCACGTACCGTCTCGCGTCCTTACAATCTTCGCCAACGCCGCGGACGGCTGGTACGTGCATTCACTGCGCCGCGAACCACTGTTCCTTCTCGAGCGATTGCCCCTTGTCGAGCGATTACCCCTTGTCACAGCGGGCAGTATCTCCGGTGAGCGCATCGACCGACCCACGCCGAGCACCGGTCCGACTGCCCCCGCAGTCGAACAATGTTGCACCTCGGACGGTGAAAGGGTGAGGACTCTCTGCCACGTGGCATCCGCGGCGATCGCGCGCGCAAGGTCGGCATCGATATGGCCGTGCCCCTGCAAATAGCCTGGCAGGTCGTCGAATCCGAGCAGGGTGGAAGCGTTGACACCCACAAGAATTGTCGAAATCGGGAGCGCGGAGGTCTTCGAATCGTCCCTGCTAGTGCAATCGCCGTCGCACTGACAATCCAACAACGTCTTTCCCTCCGCCAATGCGATCAGTGCATCGGCACGACGTTGCCCGAAAGTTCTCGGATCTGAACCACACACCTGCATCGACATCGCACGGAGTCTGGTCGCCAAAGTCTGAGCGCCGACCGCTGGAAGCATTCCGTCCAGAGTCGACATGCCGTCGTGAGACGCGCACGTCCGAACGTCCCGATCCGCCTCCGCACGAACCCGCCTGGCACGCACCCCATCAGGGTCGTGCCGAGCAATGAGACCTCGTGCGCGCGCCTTCAACTTGTTACCGGTTGTACGGCAGGCACCGTCCACGAGGAGTCGCTCGATCTCATCGAGCGCGTGCTCGGAAACATTGGCGAGAGCTTCGGACAGTGCCGTCGCTTTGGCCAGATCGATGTCACCACAAGCAAAAGCGGCCGCCACCCGCGGGAGCCGCCAGCGCAGGTCACATCCCAGTGCAATCATTTTCTGCGCGGCATACTCCGTAATACTCAGTCTCGACGCGATCTCCACGTGCGCGAATTGACCCTGAAAAGCCTCGTTGACTCCAACCGCGGCGTCCTCCTCACAACGGTCCAGGTACAGCGCAGTGACTGCGTCGATCTCGAGGAAGTGGGCGCGCGCGATTTCCGCATGCTGCCGAAACAGCGCATCCGCGGAAATCATTGATTCGAACATATGATCGATACTACGGGCACCTACCGACAAGTTTGCGGAATCCCGGGGAGTTCACCGATACCCAAGGCGGAGACAGCATCCTCTGACATGTGCCCACTTCACGCCCGCTGCGCACACAACAGCACAAAGCGCTGATCCTGATCCGTCCACACCTTCCGTACCCCGAAGCCTGCGGACGCGAGTTCCGCGGCAATCCCGTCCTCGGTGAACTTCGCCGAGATCTCGGTTCGCAGTTGCTCGCCCGCTGCGAAGGTGATTTCCAGATCCAGGTCGTCGATACGCACCGAGAGTTCTCGAATCGCTTCCAGTCGCATCTCGATCCACTCGTTCTCGGCGTCCCAGAGCGCGACGTGGCGGAAGTCCTCCAAGGGAAAGTTCGCTCCCAGTTGCTTGTTCAGGACCGCGAGAACATTGAGGTTGAACTGCGCCGTCACGCCGGCAGCGTCGTCGTAGGCGGGCACGAGAACAGCCGGATCGATCACCAATCCGACGCCCAGGATCAGGTTCTCCCCCGGATCGAGCACCGCCGCGATCCCCGAGAGGAAATCGGCTCGTTCTGCCGGAACGAGATTTCCGAGAGTTCCGCCGAGAAACGCGACCGCCCGCCGTCCGCCACCGGGCAGATGATGCAGCGAGCCGGTGAAGTCGCTGACCACTCCGACCACGTCGATTCCGGGAAACTCGGCACCGATCTGCTGCGCCGCGCCTTCCAGTGCCGTCACCGAAACATCCTGCGGTACATACGTTCGCAGAGTTCCACGAGCGGTCATCGCGTCGAGGAGCAACCGGGTCTTCTCCGCGGAACCGGAACCCAGTTCGATCAGGATCTCGGGTTCGGTCAACGCAGCGATCTCGTCGGCGTACTGCGCGAGCAGGCCGCGCTCGGTACGGGTGGGGTAATACTCGGGTAAGGCCGTGATCTCCTCGAACAATTCACTTCCACGCGCGTCGTAGAACCATTTGGGCGAGAGCCATTTCGGCGTAGCGGTCAAGCCCTCCCTGGCCTCGGCTCGCAGTGCGTCGACCGATTCGGCCGGTGTCAGATAAACCTCGAGTGTAGGGGTTTTCATTGTTCTCCCATCGGAATCGGGGTGATGATCAAATGACCGGGACGCGCGCAGACGATGTGCCGGTCCGGCACCTGCTGCCAGTCCGGGAGTTGATCGAACGGTTCGGAAACGATCAGGGCCCGCGACTCGTCGACTCGCGTGTACAGCGTGTGGCCCCACGCCGTGGCCCACAGTTCCTGCCCGTCGCCGAACAGGAGGTTCAATCGTGAATCCGGTGCCGCCGCAGCCACATCGTGAACGAGGCTCGTCACGGCGGCCTCCGCGGGCTTCGACTTCAACCGATGCCGAAGCACTGTCCACAACAAGGCAGCATCCGTCGGGGCGGGCATCTTCAGCAGTTCGACGGCGGGTACCTCCGCCGCCAAGTCGGCAAGTGAACCAGGCCAACCGGATACCGCTCCGTTGTGGCTGAAAGCGTAGGTTCCGTCGACGAACGGTGCACAGGCCCCGATCTCGACGGCCATCCCCTCCGTCGCGGAACGTACGGCAGCGAGAACGGATCCGGAATCGATGTGGGACAACGTCTCGTCGACAGTCGGGTCCGACCAGATCGGCGAGACACTGCGGTACCGTCCCTGCCTTCCACCGTTCCACCACGCCGCACCGAATCCGTCGGCATTGATGGTCCCGCCGCCACGCATCTCGCGAGGTGCCCACGACTGTCGCATCAGCGAGTTCTCGCCGTCGTGGAGGAGTTCACGAACCGAACGCGGCGGCCCGAGATACCCGAGGTGCCGACACATGTCAGGGTCTACCCGAAATCGTTCTGGCGCACCGAAAACCCGAGAAGATCTGGCGCCTGATCGGGTGGTCCCAGTTGCGGAACGTCCCGCGACAGGCAACGCTGTCGGTCCCGAACGATCCCCCTCGCAACACCTTGTAGTCGCCGCCGAAGAACACCTCCGAGTACTCCCGATACGGGAAGGCCCGGAACCCCGGATACGGATGGAAACCCGAAGACGTCCACTCCCACACGTCGCCGATCATCTGCTCGACACCCGCTGCCGACGCACCCGCCGGGTACGAGCCGACGCCGGCGGGACCGAGATGGCGCTGACCGAGATTGGCGAGATTCTCGTCTGCGGGGACGTCCCCCCAGGGGAACCGTCGTGATCTTCCGGATTCCGGATCCCACCGCGCCGCCTTCTCCCATTCCGCCTCGGTGGGAAGCCGTTTGCCTGCCCAGTTGGCGTAGGCCTCGGCCTCGTAGAAGCTCACGTGCACTACCGGCTTGTCCGGTGGAACCGGAGCTTCGACGCCGAAAGTCTCGTGCCACCAACCCGAACTGTCGCGTTCCCAGAACAGGGGTGCACGAAGTTTCGCATCGACACGATGCCGCCAACCGTCGCGAGACCACAGTTCCGGGCGGGAATACCCACCGTCCTCGATGAATTCGACGAACTGCCCGTTGGTGACCGGAAATCTGTCGATCGCGAAGTCGGTGAGATAGACCTGATGTGCGGTGCGCTCGTTGTCGAGTGCCCACGGTTCGTCGTCGGTTCCCATGACGAAGGGGCCGGCGGGAATCGTGATCTCGTCGAGTTCCGGCATGCGAGCCGCTTGCGGAGCGGGTGTCGCAACGAGTGCCGTGGGCCCCGAACGTAATTGGTGTGTCGCAAGCATGGTCTCGGCGTGTTGCTGTTCGTGCTGCGCGATCATCCCGAAG
Source organism: Rhodococcus sp. IC4_135 (assembly GCF_011602025.1). Taxonomy (NCBI): domain Bacteria; kingdom Bacillati; phylum Actinomycetota; class Actinomycetes; order Mycobacteriales; family Nocardiaceae; genus Rhodococcus; species Rhodococcus sp. IC4_135. Next base: position 1,148 of record NZ_JAAOLG010000018.1, on the reverse strand, counting down.
GCAAAACCGTCCATGTCGAGTTCTGTGCGCCCGAACGTGCTGGCTTCGAGCACATCCCAGACCTTCCCGCGAACAGTACGTACGTATTCGCGCGCCTCGGACGGGTTGAGCAGGGGAAGTGTGGGTCTCGACGATCTCGAATGCTTGAACGCGTCGTACAGCTCGTCTATGTCGCTACGCACCGGATCGCGGCCACCGACGTCGCGCACCAGCCAGAGTTCCTCTTGATTGCCGATATGCGCCAGGTCCCACACGAGTGGACTCATCAACGGGGAATGCTGAGCGATCAATTCGGTATCGTCGACGCAGTCGGTGAGCAGCGTCGACCGCTCACGCGCCCGCAGAAGCACGGCCTCGACCGCTTCCTTGGTGACCTCCTCCGTCATGTGGTGCTCTCACCGGGCACGATGGCGCGACAACACCGTTCGGCAGCGGCATCGAGAAGGCGGACGAACTGCGGCTCCGGCGCATACGAGGCGGCAAGCGACATCAGAGATGTTGCCGCCGAACGTAGTTCGACGTCATCCAAGCCGTACTCGGCCGCGTCTCGCCACCGCCCGGCCGTTGACGCTGCAGCATCACTCGCCTCACGCATCACAGCGGGCCCGGACAGTAACGCGTCGACCGCTGCTATCGGCACTCGCCACAGATCTCCCGGTTGTGCGTCGATGTAGCGAACCTCCAGGTGGCCGACAGCGCGAACCGGCGGGAACAGCGTGGACAGGTGATAGTCCAAGTCCGCCCAGACCGGGCGACGTCCGATCTCGGCATCCAATGCGCCGTCGATCCAGTCTCCGAAGGTGGCACCCCGCGGAGCCGTCCAATCGTCGCCCTCGTTCCTCACGCACATCAGCGGAACGTCGAGCGCCCAGCCTGCGTAGTCCTGCGCTTCCGGGACTGCACTTGTTCGCCAGGAATCGAGTTCGAGCCACGTCCGCATGCGTTGGGAGGCCCAATCTCCTCTCGGAACCCCTTGCAGGCGCGGAGAACACGCAAACGCAGCGATGAGGGCCGGGCCCATGTCCCCGAGAAGTCGCCAACGCTGGGCGATGGACTCAGGACTGCTGCCGGCATCGACACTGACCTGTACTGCTGCGGTATTGCACATCATCAACGTGCCGTACGGGCCTATCCCGGCGAAGCGGGAT
>NZ_JAAOLG010000169.1:0-255 GCF_011602025.1 Rhodococcus sp. IC4_135 | reverse complement strand
CCTTGTTCACATCGGGGTGGTACTTGCGGGCAAGCTTGCGGTACGCCTGCTGAATTTCGTCGGTGCCGGCGCCCTTCGGTACGCCGAGTACTTCGTAGTAGTCACGGGCCATCGGTGCTCACCCCTCGGGGCGGCTGACGACCACCGCGGCGGGCCGCAACTGTCGCCCGTCCTCTCCATAACCCGGGCGCAAGACCTCGACCACGGTCCCGGACGGAAGGTCGGGTCGGGTTACCACACTGACCACTTCGTGGA
>NZ_JAAOLG010000168.1:0-255 GCF_011602025.1 Rhodococcus sp. IC4_135 | reverse complement strand
GGGCGCGCACGAAGCGTTCGAACTCGACGACGATCGGGTCCTCGTGCCGGAGATGTTCGTAGGCGACGAAGGCCGCCTGCGACGGACGCTCGTCGATGATGAGGAGCTTGGCGACATGTTGGGCCAGGTCGGGGCTGATCGATCGCACGAGTGAGAGCGCGAGGTCGATGTGGGCGAACGCGGCGCCGGCGGTGACGAGGTTCCCGTCGACCACGACCATGGTGTCGAGATCGAGGGCGACGGTCGGATAGCGCT
>NZ_JAAOLG010000167.1:0-255 GCF_011602025.1 Rhodococcus sp. IC4_135 | reverse complement strand
TCCACGAAGTGGTCAGTGTGGTAACCCGACCCGACCTTCCGTCCGGGACCGTGGTCGAGGTCTTGCGCCCGGGTTATGGAGAGGACGGGCGACAGTTGCGGCCCGCCGCGGTGGTCGTCAGCCGCCCAGAGGGGTGAGCACCGATGGCCCGTGACTACTACGAAGTACTCGGCGTACCGAAGGGCGCCGGCACCGACGAAATTCAGCAGGCGTACCGCAAGCTTGCCCGCAAGTACCACCCCGATGTGAACAAGG
>NZ_JAAOLG010000166.1:0-255 GCF_011602025.1 Rhodococcus sp. IC4_135 | reverse complement strand
CAGTCGTTGCTCGGTCATGTGAGCCGAGCATCGACCGCGATCTATCAACACCCCGACGCGGAGGACCTGAGGGCGGCAGTGGAAAGAGTGGGCATATGAGCATCACCGCTCTACCCGTCGAGTCAAGAGCCCTCTCGACTGGAAACGAACAGACCTGGAAAGCGTGGTTGATCGAACGAATCGACCCGCAATGGCGAGTCGCGGAATGGGATTCACGCCGACAGGTATTCACCGGAGACGTCGACAACGAAATGA
>NZ_JAAOLG010000165.1:0-255 GCF_011602025.1 Rhodococcus sp. IC4_135 | reverse complement strand
GGTCTTCTCGTTGGCGTGGACTGTCCCAGTCGAGCACCCGACGAGGCCGATCGTTGAGTCTCGCCGCGATCGAATTCAGGTCCTCCTGGCTGAAAGTGCGCAGGTCAGCGTTCTTGCGCAGGTACTGCCGCAGGAGCCCGTTCGTATTTTCGTTCGTCCCTCGTTGCCACGGATGATGCGGGGCGCAAAAGTAGACGGGCAGGTCGAGTGCTGCGGTGATGCGCTCGTGCGCGGCCATTCCTGTCCCCGATCCCA
>NZ_JAAOLG010000164.1:0-255 GCF_011602025.1 Rhodococcus sp. IC4_135 | reverse complement strand
CGGCGAAATTGCATTACGAGTAAAGATGCTCGTTACGCGCGGCAGGACGAAAAGACCCCGGGACCTTCACTACAGCTTGGTATTGGTGTTCGGTTCGGTTTGTGTAGGATAGGTGGGAGACTGTGAAACGGTGACGCCAGTTATCGTGGAGTCGTTGTTGAAATACCACTCTGATCGAATTGGACCTCTAACCTCGGACCATGATCTGGTTCAGGGACAGTGCCTGGTGGGTAGTTTAACTGGGGCGGTTGCCTC
>NZ_JAAOLG010000017.1:0-127148 GCF_011602025.1 Rhodococcus sp. IC4_135 | reverse complement strand
ACGTGTTACTCACCCGTTCGCCGCTCGTGTACCCCGAAAGGCCTTACCGCTCGACTTGCATGTGTTAAGCACGCCGCCAGCGTTCGTCCTGAGCCAGGATCAAACTCTCCGTTGAAGACTCTAGATTCACAGCCGAAACTGCTAATCAGTCATAGACAAAAAGAGTCAAATCACTAGCAAAAAAACTCAACTAGCAAAAAATGTGTCGGCAACCATTCAGACGGAAGAATGAACAATCACCGACGAAAAATACTCACACCACACACAAACCAACCAAACCCCAAGAGGCGGTTGATCATTCGCGGATGTGAAGTACCAAATCAATTTTGGCACTGACATTCATCGACACACTGTTGAGTTCTCAAAGAACACGCACACACCATCGCTTCAACATGGTTGAAAGCTCCGGGGCAAGGGTTACAATCTTAGCTTGTTTGCTCACGGGAAGCAAGTTCCCGCTGAGCTTGACTGTCTCCGACTTCGTCCAACCGCGTGTCCCCGGCCTGTCGGTCGGGGTTGGTGTCCGTGTCGCTCTGACTTGGACAAAGTTACGCGAATGAAAACTGAGCGTCAAACGTGCAGGTCGCGGATGTTCGTCAGGTTAAATCCGCTGGTAGCCCGCCCGTAGGCGGGCCACCAGCGACCACAGGAGCCCCGCGAGAGCACTGTGACCCTACACACGTCAGTTCGAAAGTATTTTCACGCCGGCGAAATTGCGCTTTCCGCGCCGGACGACCAACCAGCTGCCGTGAAGCAGATCGGATGCGGCCGGCTCCCAGTCATCGGTCGAGACCTTCTGGTTGTTCACCGAAGCGCCGCCCTCCTTCACTGCACGCCGAGCGGCTCCCTTGCTCTCACACAAGCCGCTTGTCACGAGCAGATCGATGATCGTGCGTGGCTCCCCCGGCGCCAGTTCGCTGACAGACGCTTCCTTCAGCGCAGCAGCAAGCGTCGACTCGTCGAGTTCCGCCAGCTCCGCCTTGCCGAACAACGCCTGGCTGGCGAGCTCGACGGCGCGGGTGTTGTGTTCTCCGTGAACCAAGGTGGTCATCTCGGCGGCCAACCGCTTCTGTGCTTCGCGCGCATGCGGGCGCTCCGCCGTTGCCGTCTCGAGTTCCGCGAGTTCGTCTGCGGTCAGGAAGGTGAACCAGCGCAGGTACTTGATCACGTCGGCGTCGCCCGTGTTCACGAAGTACTGGTACCACGCGTACGGGCTGGTCATCTCGGGGTCGAGCCACAGACTGCCGCCACCGGTCGACTTTCCGAACTTCTTGCCATCGGCCGAGGTCACCAGCGGAACGGTCATTGCGTGAACACTCTCGCCGTCGACACGACGGTTGAGTTCGACGCCCGCGATGATGTTGCCCCACTGATCGGACCCGCCGACCTGCAGCGTGCAACCCAGATCGCGTCGCAAGTGCAGGTAGTCGTTGGCTTGGAGCAGCATGTAGCTGAACTCGGTGTACGACATCCCGTCCGACTCGAGACGACGCTTCACGGTGTCACGCGCAAGCATGACGTTCACGGAGAAGTGTTTGCCGACGTCACGCAGGAAGTCGATGGCCGACATCTTGCCGGTCCAGTTCATGTTGTTCTCGATGACCGCACTCGTCGGAGAATCGTCGAAATCCACGAATCGTTCGAGCTGACCACGGATGCGTCCCGCCCAGTCAGCGACAGTGTCGGCGGAGTTCATCGTCCGTTCCCCGACATCACGGGGGTCACCGATCAAGCCCGTTGCTCCGCCGGCCAGAACGATCGGACGGTTGCCGGCACGCTGAAAACGCTTGAGCGCGAGAAGCGGAACCAGGTGGCCTGCGTGCAAGCTCGGTCCGGTCGGGTCGAATCCCGCATACAGCGTGACAGGTCCGGCCTCGAGATCCTTACGCAAAGCGTCGAGATCGGTTGATTGGGCGATCAGCCCGCGCCAGGTCAGTTCGTCGAGAATATTCTCAGTCACGGACTCGATCATCCCATCTTCACGAAATGGCCGGTGCTCGCGGGCTTCGGCGATACGCGGACACCGCCGGCGAGTCCGGAATCCAGAGGCGCCACGGAACCTCCGCTGCGGTACTGACCCCCACCCGCGGTCCGCTGACCCATTCCTCGGGCTCCCTCAATTCGAGCCGAATCCGCGAGGCTGAGTCGAAAACGTCTGTCCCGTTGTCCGCCAGCGTGATTGCAACAGAAGCGCCGAGATTGCCTGGTCCTCTGGCCCATTGGTGAGATGGCCGATCCGGCGATCGCCGAGCAGACACCACATCGTGACCGGCTTCGATTTCAGCCGCTCGGAGCAGAACACCGCCCGCGACACCGTCCGGGCCGTACGAGATGTTCATACACAAGTGCATTCCGTAACTGCGGTAGACGTAGAGACGGCCCGCCCGCCCGAACATCACGCTGTTCCACGGCGTTCGCCCCCGATACGAATGTGCTGCCGGATCCGGCCAGGGCCCGTCCTTCTCCCCGCCGTACGCCTCGACCTCGACAATCCTCAGCGAAATGTCGTCGACGATCAGGGTCGAGCCGAGAATTGTCAGGCCCGCTTCCAACGGGTTCTCCACATTTTCCAAGGTCTCGATACTCACCCCTCGATTGTGCCCACGCCGTTGACTCTTCGGTCAGTCGAGTCGCATAATTCAACAAGTGATGAATTATTGAAACGAGGCGCACCGTGACCACAACGCCGGCAATAGACATCCGCGGACTACGAGTCATTCGCGGCAAGCGCGAAGTTCTCCACTCACTCGACCTGCAGGTTTCGTCAGGATCGATCACCGGACTGCTCGGCCCGTCCGGCTGCGGCAAGACAACCCTCATGCGCGCGATAGTCGGAACCCAGATCGTCGAAAGTGGTGAGGTCAGAGTCCTGGGGGATCTCGCCGGGTCCGTTGCCCTTCGCCGTCGGGTCGGGTATGTCACCCAATCCCCCAGCGTGTACGGCGACCTGACGGTTACTCGAAACGTCCAGTACTTCGGCGCTCTGTACGGCAAATCCAGCGCAGACGTCGCAGCAGCGGTCGACGCCGTCGGTTTGCGCAGATACGCCGATCAGACCGCCGCCGATCTGTCCGGAGGTCAACGCGGCCGAGTTTCGCTGGCATGCGCCTTGGTGGCGTCACCTGATGTGTTGATCCTCGACGAACCGACCGTCGGTCTCGATCCGGTGCTTCGCGTCGAATTGTGGGAACGATTTGCCGACCTCGCTCGCAGCGGAACCACCCTGTTGGTCTCCAGCCACGTCATGGACGAGGCCGATCACTGCGCCGAACTCATTCTGATGCGCGACGGCCATCTCCTCGCACAACTCTCCCCCGACGAACTCCGCGCGAAAACCAGATGTGAACGCCTCGAGGACGCCTTCCTCGAACTGATTCGAACCTCACCCGTGGGAGGCGAAATATCATGAGCATCAGGATCTTCGGTGCAACTACCGTTCGAATTCTGCTTCAGCTCCGCCAGGACCACCGCACCGTCGCCATGATCTTGTTGGTCCCGTCGTTGCTGATGATTTTGCTGTATTTCCTCTACCAGGACGTCCCGACTCCGCCCGGCCAGGTTTCCCTCTTCCAACGGGTCGCGATCACGATGTTGGGAATCTTGCCATTTGTCGTCATGTTCCTGGTCACGTCCATCGCCATGCAGCGCGAACGCAGTTCGGGAACACTCGAACGTCTGCTCACCACTCCGATGGGCAAGCTCGATCTTCTTGCCGGATACGGTGCGGCATTTTCGCTCTCAGCCGCCGCTCAGGCGGCTCTCGCGTGCGCTGTAGCTTTCGGATTTCTCGGGCTCACCATCGCGGGCAGTCTTGCGTGGGTCATCGTGATTGCAGTTCTCGGCGCGATCCTCGGCGTTGCTCTCGGTCTGTTGGCCAGTGCGTTCGCGAAGACCGAATTCCAAGCGGTGCAGTTCATGCCTGTTGTGGTGGTTCCGCAACTCTTCCTCTGCGGACTCCTCGTACCGCGCGACCAACTGCCGACCTGGCTCGAATGGATCAGCAATGTTCTTCCCCTGAGCTACGCCGTCGACGCTCTTCAACAAGTGTCGATGCATGCCGACGCGACGGGCCAGATGTGGCGTGATCTCGCGGTCATGGCGGGCTTTGCCGCCGCAGCGCTCTCGCTGGCCGCGGCAACACTCGATCGCCGAACGCCATGACCGACAACGAAACCGCCCCCGCACCGATTCGTTCCGGCCGTCGACCAGGCAAATCGGAGACTCGTGCGCAGATCCTCGAGTCTGCGCGACGAGCGTTCTCCCAGAACGGCTTTCGACGAACAACGGTCCGATCGATAGCCGCGGCCGCTGACGTCGATCCGGCCATGATTCATCACCATTTCGGAAGCAAGGAGCAGTTGTTCACCGCTGCGATCGCGCTACCGATCGATCCAACGCAGGTATTGGGACCGGTTCACGCCTCCCCGACCGAAGATCTCGGCGAAAACCTACTCAGGGCAGTGACGGGGCTGTGGGAATCGGAACATAAGCCGGCGATTCTGGCAGCATTTCGATCGGCCATTTCCGGCGACGGATCACAACTGATTCAGAGCTTTCTGCTCGATGTCGTCTTGCGCGACATCATTCCGCGGGTGGACACACCGACAGGCACCGGCCTGATCAGAGCGGAACTGGTGGCCTCTCAGATGGCCGGGCTGCTGGTCACGCGATACGTGCTCGGACTCGAACCACTCGCATCGTTGAGCGTGGACGCGTTGGTACCGCTGGTGGCTCCGAACCTCCAGCGGTACCTGACCGGTGAATTACCGATCTAACCTTCGGCCCGTGCGAGCAGCTTCTCGTGCTCGTCGTCCGCCACGTCGCGTGCCTCGTCGATCAACAGAACGGGAATGCCGTTCTCGATCGGGTACGCACGCCGCAGGCGCGGGTTGTAGAGCAACTCGTCCCCGACCAGCAACAGCGGGCCTTTGTCCTGGGGGCAGGCCAGAATGCTGAGCAACGTCGAATCAATAGCCACGTGAGTCCTCTCGAACCGATCAAACAGAATGTCCTCAGGCTACCGTGCTCCGGTACCCACTCTCGTCGGCATCAACTGGGCAGCAATTGCCTTGGTCAGCCGCTTGTACGACTGCGTCTCGGAATCGAGGAACCAGGTCCGTGGTCCTGGCGCCGGCAGACCGGCGGCTGCCAATGCAGTCGAACTCGGACGGTACGACGAACCCACCGGGATCTCGTCCACCACGTGCACGATGTCCGGACGAGCATCAAAAGCGATGCGCGAGAGTGCCTCTGCCAGTTCGGCAGAGCGGAACTGGCGTCCCGGACGCCATGTCACGGCAGCGACCGCCAGCTGATGTGGTGCGTCGCCGATGCCGTACGCGACGGCGAGATCTACTCGCGCCACACTCGACAGCGCGTCCACGATCGGCTGGGTGAACACGGGTCCGCGGAGCGTGGAGATCACCGTGTTCTTGTGATCGATCAGCCAGTAGTCGCCGTCGCCGTCCCGGCGGAAGAGATTCTCGGTCGGAATCCAGGAATCACCGGCCTGGAAGAGACCTCGCATGGCACCGCCCGAGAGATCAGCGGTGAATCCGGCACGCCCGAGCAATAATCCCACCTCGTCGTCGGCGCACTCACGGACAAATCCGTTGCCGTTTTCGAGAAGCCGACCGCTGAGCGGGTCGTAGGCCGCCAACCGCACCTGCGCGCTACCCGGAAGCGGTCGACCCTTGGAGCCGACCTTGGAGCCGGCGACGTTGGCGAGAATCACGTCACCTTCGGTCGACGCATAGAACTCGAGCACCTGCGCGGGGTCGAACGCCTCCGTGGTCCGCTTCCACAGACCGTGCGGCATTCCCGAACCGATGAACAGACGGACCGGATGGCTGCCGTCGATGAGAAGAAGATCCTCGTCGAGGATCTCGCGCATCATCGACCACGTGTAACTCACGACAGTCACGCCGTAGCGGTGGATCTCCTCGACGAATCGTGCCGGATTCAGTCCGCGCGAGAGCGCGATCCGTGACCCACCGGCCATCGCGCCACCGATGGTCGCGAGCAAACTCGACGAATGATGGAGCGGTGCAAGGCAGTACACGGTGTCGCCACGATCGAGATCTGCCGCCGTGGCCGTGCCGAAGGCCGACAGTGCCCACCGGTAGTTGGTGATCTGCTTGGCTTCGAGAACGCCGCCGGATTCCGCAAAGATGATGAAGGCGAGTTCACGGGCGACACCGGGATCCGGTCGGTACCACCCGGGCAGATTGACCTTCGTCGGATCGATTTGTTCGAGATCGATCACGTCGTGTGACGGATCCACCTCGAGGCCGCGGGCATCGCCGCCGCCGAGCACCAAGACCGGCCTACCGGTGACCACCGCAGCGTCGACGTTCTCCGGATCGGTGATGATCCGATCAACCGATCCCAGCTTGACCGCCGCCGAGATGTCGGACCCCGGCGGAAGCATGACGGCAACGGCGCCAAGGCGCGACAAGGCCGCGATGGCAGCGAGCGCGCTGGGACGGGTCTCCATCAGGACACCGACATGTGCTGCCGGGCGCACTCCCACGGAGATCAATCCGCGCACGACATTGTCGATGCGGGCGTTGACCGCTTCATAGGTGTGCACACGATTGTCGAAGAGGAAGCACTCTCCGTTCGGCGCCTTTCGACGCTGCTCCGCGAGCAATTGGCTCAGCGAGATCTTGGTGTGCGGCTGAATTTGGTTGAGCCGTGCCAAACGCGGCAATGCTCGTGCCGCCTCGCCGGACAATTCGAAAGTGCCGCGCAAGGCACCGGCGGCAAGGTCACTGATTCCCTTGGTGACTCCTGCTCCTACTTCGGCGACCGAGGCGACGGTGTGGATGATCCGATTGCTGATCGACACACCGGTCTGGTCTTCGAGGTCGGCGCCGTAGACCATGTTCGCGATACGGTCCGGAAGAGGCCCACCCGTCTCGGTCCACTGTACGAATTCACCGGTGGTCGGCCAGGTGTGATTGGCCGCGGTGGAACCGACAACCAATCCGAAATGACCTGCGCGCAAGGTAGATTCGTAGACCTTTGCCCGCGGCGCTGCCTGACTGATCCCACGGACCGCCTGGGGTTGACCGATGTCGTCGACCTCGCCGACGAATGCCAGGATGGGGCAGGTGATCTCGGCAAGCGAGACCAATTGATCCTTGATGACAAAACCACCGGTCATCATTCGGTTGTGCACGATGAACTGCTTGAGCAGTTCGGCAACCGCGGGCCCGGACCACGCGACCCAACCCTCGGTCGCGAGGAAGCGTCGCTGTTGTTCCCGCGGAAGCAAAGCCTCGCGGTCGTGCAGTTGCAGCAGGAAGTCGACGCGCATCTTCAGCGTCTTCACGGGATCGAGTAACTGGAACCCGGTGCGAGCCATCCACCCGGTGACCGCCAGGCGATTGAAGACGTGATCGGCGAGGAAATCCGCACCCTTGGTGGCCAATCCGGCCGGGATACCGAAGGGCAGCGCGGCGAGCGTGTCGACCGGACTGCCGAAGGTGATGACGCTGGCGATGTTTCGACTACGCCGATACGCGGCAGCTTGATAGGCGAACATGCCGCCCTGCGAATAGCCGGAGATGTGAACATCTTTACCGGTGTGACGGTGAATGTGGTCGATGATGTCACTGAGAGCGATGATGTGATCGGCGAGATTGCGATCCCAACCGCCCTCTTCGGAGTCGGGCGAACCGAAATCGACTACCCAGGGGTCCAGGCCCATCTCGTGCAGAATTCCCACAGCACCCTGGTCGCGGGTCACGTCGTACACGTTCGCCGACATCATCATCGGCGGGATCAGCACGATCGGTGCACCGACGGTTTCCGGATCACTGTCCGGGAAGTAGCGGCGGAGCCGGTACATCGCTGCGCGCTCGACGATCTCGAACGGCGATGTGGTCGCATCCGTTTCCAGCCCACCCAACCGGACGACCTCGAGGCCGTTTTGTGCTGTCGCAACCACCCGACGAATCGGGCCCAGCACAGACTTGGAATTCAATCCCACCATTTCACTCCCAAGTTTCTCACCATGTGACGTCAGTCTCATTTTTCCCGCGCGCAACAAGCCTACTGACGACGAATACGCGTACGCGGTCAGGGAGCAAATTCTGCTCCCTGACCGCGTGCGACCGAAGGACTACTGCCGAAAAGAGAGGGACAACACTCGTGACCGCGAGGTCAGAGGGTCCATTCCCGCAGTGACTGCGCCACTGCTTTGACTCCGTCCAGCTGCTCGGCGACCCGCACCCCCGCGGTGCCGCCGCGCGCATTACGCGAAGCGATGGAACCCTCGACTGTCAGCACCTCACGAACAGCGGGCGTCAGCGCGCTGTCGACGCCGGCCAGTTCCTCGTCCGTGAGGTCTTCGAGTCCGACACCTCGCGCTTCCGCGACACGCACACACGCTCCGGCAGCCTCGTGGGCAACCCGGAACGGCACGCCCTGACGCACCATCCACTCCGCGATGTCGGTGGCCAACGTGAACCCTGCCGGGGCAAGTTCCGCCATGCGCTCGGTGTGGAACTCGAGCGTCTGCACCAGACCGGTGATGGCCGGGAGCAACATCTCGAGCTGCGCAACAGAGTCGAAGACCGGTTCCTTGTCCTCTTGCAGATCGCGGTTGTACGCCAGCGGCTGAGCCTTGAGCGTCGCCAACAATCCGGTCAGGTTACCGATCAAACGACCCGACTTACCGCGCGTCAGTTCCGAGACATCCGGATTCTTCTTCTGCGGCATGATCGACGAGCCCGTCGACCACGCGTCGGCAAGCGTGATGTAGCCGAATTCCGGTGTGCTCCAGATGATGATCTCTTCCGCCATGCGGGAGAGATCGACACCGATCATCGCAAGCACGAACGCCGCCTCGGCCGCGAAGTCACGCGAAGCGGTTGCGTCGATCGAGTTCTCGGCCGAGCTGTCGAACTTCAATTCCGCTGCGATGGCTTCGGGGTCGAGACCGAGCGAGGAACCGGCGAGTGCACCGGAACCGTACGGGGACACCGCAGCTCGCACGTCGAAGTCGCGAAGGCGCTGCACGTCGCGCAACAACGGATGTGCGTGAGCGAGCAGGTGATGCGCCAACAAGACCGGCTGAGCCGCCTGCAGGTGCGTCTTGCCCGGCATCACGGCATCCGGGTGAGCCCCGGCCTGAGTCGCCAATGCGTCGACCACGTCGAGAACACCGGTGGAGATGCGGCGAACCGCATCCCGAAGCCACATGCGGAACAGCGTGGCCACCTGGTCGTTTCGCGAACGACCAGCACGCAGGCGCCCGCCGACCTCCGGCCCGACGCGCTCGATCAGACCGCGCTCGAGTGCACCGTGTACGTCCTCGTCCGAGTCACTCGGCCCGAAGGCACCGCTGGCGACATCTGCCGCCAGACGGTCGAGACCGTCGAGCATCGTCGCGAGGTCGGCCTCGCTGAGAAGACCTGCCTTGTTCAGCACACGAGCGTGCGCCTGTGAGGCCCGCACATCGTACGGAGCGAGGACCCAGTCGAAGTGAGTCGACTTGCTCAGCGCCGCCATGGCAGCGGCCGGTCCGGATTCGAACCGCCCACCCCACAGGGCGCCTTCGTTTGTTCCGTGGCTGCCAGTCACAGTCAGAGTCCCAGATCGCGCTTCGCGGCGACCTTCGACGACAGACCGTGGATCTCGACGAAGCCCTTCGATGCGGACTGGTCGAAGCTGTCACCCTCGTCGTACGTCGCAAGGTTGAAGTCGTAGAGCGACTCGGGGCTACGACGACCGTTGACGGTGATGGCTCCACCGTGCAGGAAGAGACGGATGTCGCCGGTGACGCGCTCCTGCGTCTTGTCGACGAACGTATCCAGTGCGTCCTTGAGGGGCGAGAACCAGAGGCCGTCGTAGACCAGCTCGGACCAACGCTGCTCCATCTGACGCTTGTAGCGACCGAGTTCGCGTTCGAGGGTGACGTGCTCGAGTTCCTGGTGCGCGGTGATGAGAACCATGGCGCCGGGAGCTTCGTAGATCTCACGGCTCTTGATGCCCACGAGACGGTCCTCGACGACGTCGAGGCGACCGACGCCCTGAGCGCCTGCCCGCTTGTTCAGTTCCTGGATGGCTTCGAGAACCGACACCGGGCGGCCGTCGATTGCTACCGGGCGACCCTTGTCGAAGCTGATGATGAGCTCGTCGGGTGCGTTCCAGTTGACTGTCGGGTCCTGGGTGTAGTCGTAGACGTCCTTCGTCGGCGCGTTCCACAGATCCTCGAGGAAACCGGTTTCGACGGCGCGGCCCCAGACGTTCTGGTCGATCGAGAACGGCGACTTCTTGGAGACGTTGATCGGGATGTTGTTCTCTTCGGCGAAGGCGATGGCCTTCTCGCGGGTCCAGGCGTAGTCGCGGACCGGTGCGATGACCTGCAGGTCGGGTGCGAGGGCGCCGAATCCGACCTCGAAGCGAACCTGGTCGTTGCCCTTACCGGTGCAACCGTGCGAGACGATGGTGCCGCCGTGCGAGCGTGCAGCTTCGACGATGTGCTTGACGATCAGCGGACGGCTGATAGCCGAGACCAGCGGGTAGCGGTCCATGTACAGGGCGTTGGCCGCGATGGTCGGCAGGCAGTACTCGTCCGCGAACTCGTCGCGGGCGTCGACGACAACGGATTCGACTGCGCCGCAGTCGATCGCGCGCTGACGCACGACCTCCATGTCCTCGCCACCCTGCCCCAGATCGATGGCGACGGCGACAACTTCAGCGCCGGTCTCCTTACCGATCCAACTGATGGCAACAGAAGTGTCCAGCCCGCCCGAGTAGGCGAGTACGACGCGATCGGCCATGGTTTTTGTGCTCCTTCGGTTGAAAATCTCTATCAAAGAATAAGGGGTCAGGCGAGCGATTCGATCATGGCCGCGAGTTCCGCTCCGGAAAGCGGTTCTCGGGCCACCACGAAGATGGTGTCATCTCCGGCGATCGTTCCCACGATGTCGGGCATCGAGGACCGATCCAGTGCGCTCGCGAGGTAGTGCGCGGCTCCCGGCGGTGTCCGGAGAATCGCCATGTTGCCGCTGAAATCGGTGGAGACCAACAGCTCACCCAACAGCCGCGAGAGGCGGTCGGTACCGCCGGACACACCGCGTACCGGGTTCCCGTCCTCCGGCACCACGTAAACACCGGCGCCGCCGTCGGCGGCGCGCAGTTTCACCGCTCCCAACTCTTCGAGGTCACGCGACAGGGTGGCCTGCGTCGCTTCGATGCCCTCGGCACCGAGCAACGCCGCCAACTCCGTCTGACTTCGGACGGGGTGCGCCGCCAGCAGCGCGATGATGCGCGACTGGCGACCGGCCCGAGTGGGAGCGACGCTCACGCCTGGTCCAGTTGGGTTCGCTGTTCCAGCAGCCACACGAGCAACGCCTTCTGGGCGTGCAGACGGTTCTCCGCCTCGTCCCAGACGACGCTCTGGGGTCCGTCGAGAACCTCGTCGGTGACCTCTTCGCCTCGATGGGCCGGCAGGCAGTGCAGGACGACAGCCTTCGGATCTGCCTTTGCGAGCAGTTCCTTGTTGATCTGGAACGGACGGAACGGGCCGACCCGATCGAGCCCGTCGTTCTCCTGACCCATCGAGGTCCAGGTATCGGTGACCAACGCGTCGGCACCGACGACACCGGCCTGCGGGTCCTGAGTCAGCGTGATGGTCGCGCCGGTTTCCGCGGCGCGTGCGCGAGCTGCTGCCACTACCCAGTCCGCCGGTTCGAAGCCCGCGGGACTTGCGATGGTGACGTCGATGCCTGCGGTGACTCCGCCGAGCATCAGCGAGTGAGCCATGTTGTTGGCGCCGTCGCCCAGGTAGGTGAGCTTCAATCCCTTGAGCTCACCCTTCTGCTCGATCAGCGTTTGCAGATCGGCCAGAACCTGACAGGGATGAAATTCGTCGGACAACGCATTGACGATGGGAATCGTTGCACCCGTTGCCATTTGCTCCAAGCGCTTCTGGCCGAACGTGCGCCACACGACGGCGTCGACATAACGGGAGAGTACGCGTCCGGTGTCCGCCAACGTCTCTTCACGACCGAGTTGGGTACTGCGCCCGTCGACGACGACAGCGTGGCCGCCCATCTGCGCAATGCCCATCTCGAACGAGAAACGTGTACGCGTCGAGTTCTTCTCGAAGATGACGCCGACTCCGCGAGGACCCTCGAGTGGACGCCGAGCGAACGGGTCCTTCTTGAGAATCGCAGCGAGTTCCAGAACTTCGGCCTGCTGCGCCGGAGTCAGATCGTCGTCCCTGAGAAAGTGTTTCACCACGGTAGTCACTTCTCCCCCGGCTGGTCAGCCGATAGTGCACTGTCGAAGATGGCAGGTAGTGCTGCCACGAAGGTTTCGGCCTGCTCATCGGTAAGGATGAGCGGCGGCGCCAACCGGATCACTCCGGGTTGCGCTGCATTCACAAGGTACCCGGCTTCGCGCGCGGCATTTTCCACCGCGGGCGCCACGTCCTCGGTCAGCACGACACCCAGCAACAGTCCTGATCCCCGTACGTAGTCGACCAACGGATGGCCCAGATCTTCGATGCCCGCCGAGATCGATTTACCCAAGCTGTCGGCGCGTGAGATCAGGTCTTCCGCTGCAATGGTTTTCAGCACGGCAAGCGCCGCCGCAGCGCACACCGGGTTGCCACCGAACGTCGTACCGTGCTTGCCCGGTCCGAACAACTCTGCCGTTGCCCCGGTCGCGATGCAGGCGCCGATCGGCATTCCGCCGCCGAGTCCCTTCGCGAGAGTGATGACGTCCGGGACGATGCCGACTGCCTGATGTGCGTAGAACCAGCCGGTCCGGCCGATGCCGGTCTGCACTTCGTCGAGCACGAGAAGTGCACCGCGCTCGGCGGTGATCCGCCGAGCCTCGACGAGGTATCCCTCGGGTGGCACCACGACGCCGCCCTCACCCATGATCGGTTCGAGGAACACAGCGGCGGTGTCGGAATCGACGGCCTGCTCGAGTGCCTCGACATCGCCGTACGGCACGAACTCGACACCGGCGGGCATCGGCTCGAACGGCGCCCGCTTGGCCGGCTGACCCGTCAGCGCGAGTGCCCCCATCGTGCGACCGTGGAAGGAGCCTTCGGCCGCGATGATCTTCTTCCGGCCGGTGGCACGAGCGAGCTTGAAGGCAGCCTCGTTCGCCTCGGTACCGGAATTGCAGAAGAAGGCGCGCCCGCTCACGTTGCCGAGATGAGCGAGCAGCTGCTCCGCCAACTCGACGACCGGCTCGCTGGCGTACAGGTTGGAAACATGGCCGAGTGTCGACAACTGAGTAGTGACGGCTTCGACGACGGCCGGATGTCCGTGTCCGAGGATGTTGACGGCGATTCCAGCCAGGAAGTCGACGTACTGCTTGCCGTCGGCATCGGTGAGTACAGCGCCGTCACCGCGGACGAGAGCAACCCGGGGTACGCCGTAATTGTTCATCAGCGAAGCGGACCACCGCTGCTGCAGATCGATCGTGCTCATGAGGTAGCTCCCTGCTGGGGACCGGCGACCGAGGAACCCGGCACGACCATCGTGCCGATTCCTTCACCGGTGAAAAGTTCGAGTAGGACTGAATGTTCGAGCCGGCCGTCGATCACGTGCGCCGACGGCACACCTCCGCGCACCGCGCGAAGGCAGGCCTCCATCTTGGGCACCATGCCGGCATCGAGACTCGGCAACAACTGGGCAAGGGCGTCGGTGTCGATCTCGGTGGCCAGCGAGGATCGGTCCGGCCAATCGGTGTACAGACCTTCGACGTCGGTGAGGACAACGAGCTTCTCGGCACCGATCGCCTCGGCCAGTGCGGCAGCAGCGGTATCGGCGTTGATGTTGTGGACGACACCGTCGGCGTCGGGTGCGATGGTCGAGACCACCGGAATACGTCCTGCCGCAATGAGATCGAGGACCGCATCCGGGTTCACGGTGGTGACGTCTCCGACAAGACCGATGTCGGTCTGCTCCCCCTCGACCGCAACAGTGCGTCGAGTAGCGGTGAACAGGTGCGCATCTTCACCGGAGATGCCGACCGCGTACGGGCCGTGCGCGTTGATCAGGCCCACGAGTTCACGGCCGACCTGACCGAAGAGCACCATCCGCACGACGTCCATCACCTCGGGCGTCGTCACACGGAAACCACCGCGGAACTCACCCTTCATGCCAAGGCGTGCCAGCATCGCGTTGATCTGCGGGCCACCGCCGTGCACGACGACGGGATGGATACCGACAGTCCGCAGAAACGCCATGTCGGCGGCAAATGCCGTTTTCAGCTTCTCGTCGATCATGGCGTTTCCGCCGTATTTGACCACGACGACCTTGTCTCGGAATCTCTGCAGCCACGGCAACGCGTCGGCGAGGACATGCGCTTTCTGATGCTCGCTGATCACGGGATACGTCTCGGTCATGACGAGTACGCCGAGTTCTCTTCGACGTAGGCGTGCGAGAGGTCGGTGGTGCGAATGCTCACGGATTCGTTGCCGATTCCCAGATCGATGTCGAGTTCGATGTCGATCCCGCTCAGGTCCACCTCACGTGCTCCCGGAGCACCGACGCCGTCGATGCAGACGGGACTCCCGTTGAAGGACACACTGATTCGATCGGGATCGAGCTCGATGGGAGCGATACCCACTGCTGCGAGAACGCGGCCCCAGTTGGGATCGGATCCGAAAAGCGCTGTCTTGACCAGGCTGTCGCGGGCGATGGTCCGGGCGCCGATCAGCGCGTCGGACTCGGATGCTGCACCGCGCACCGTCACCTTGACCCGCTTGGTGACGCCCTCGGCGTCTGCCATCAACTGATCGGCGAGATCGTCACACACGGCCAGTACTGCGGCGTTGAGTTCGTCCTGGGTCGGAGTGACACCGCTGGCGCCGGACGCCAACAGCAGCACCGTGTCGTTGGTCGACGTGGCGCCGTCGACATCGAGGCGATCGAAGCTCAGGTGAGTAGCGGCGCGCAGAGCGGTATCGAGCTGCTCGGCCGTTGCGACAGCATCTGTCGTGACGACACACAGCATCGTGGCCAGCGCAGGCGCAAGCATGCCCGCGCCCTTGGCCATTCCGCCTACGTTCCACTTGTTGGCGTGGTGCAGCGACGCCTGCTTCGGAACAGTGTCGGTGGTCATGATCGCGTATGCCGCGTCGGTGCCGCCGGAGATTCCGCCGGCAAGCTCGTGGACCACCTCGGTGACACCGGGGATGAGCTTGTCCATGGGCAAGCGGTCGCCGATGAGTCCGGTCGAACAGACTGCGACCTCGATCGCGCCCGTCTCGGTTCCCCAATTGCTCAGTGCCGACGCAACTTCCTCGGCAGTCTTGTGTGCGTCCTGGAATCCGCCCGCGCCGGTACATGCGTTTGCGCCGCCCGAGTTGAGCACGACCGCGCGCAGCTTGCCCGTCTTCAAAACCTGCTGCGACCACAGCACCGGAGCGGCCTTGACCTTGTTCAGAGTGAAGACGCCGGCAGCAGCCAGATCGGGTCCCTCGTTGAGCACCAAAGCGAGGTCCGACTTGCCGCTCTTCTTGATACCGGCAGCAATTCCGGCACCGCGGAATCCGGCAGGTGCGGTGACGCCCTGTGTGCGGAGCAGACGTCCCCCGGCGACGTGAACCACGTCTGCAACGGTCGCGTCAGGCTCGGTTGCGTTGTCGATCTGCTGCGGATTGTCGGTGCTCACGGAGCTACTCCCACGGTAGAGAGACCTGCGGTCTCGGGTAGGCCAAGGGCAAGGTTCATCGATTGCACAGCGCCACCGGCGGTGCCCTTGGTGAGATTGTCGATTGCCGAGATGACAACGAGCTGACCGGCGTCGGCGTCCACGGTGACCCCGATCTGCACGGCGTTGGATCCGATCACGGCGCCGGTCTGCGGGAAGACGCCGGCAGGCAGCACATGAATGAACGGCTCGTCGTTGTATGCCTTCTCGTAGATTTCGCGTGCCTGCTCTTCGGTCGCGGTGGTGGCTGCCGTGCAGGTCGCAAGGATGCCGCGCGGCATGGGCGCGAGGACCGGAGTGAAGGAGACACTGATGTCCTTGCCGCCTGCGGCCGAGAGATTCTGAATGATCTCAGGGGTGTGGCGATGGACGCCGCCGACGCCGTACGCGCGGACGGAGCCCATGACCTCGGAACCCAGCAGATCAGCCTTCGGTGCCCGGCCGGCGCCCGAAGTGCCACTGACCGCAACCACGTTCACGTGTGAGTCCACGATCCCCGCGGCAACGGCGGGGGCCAGCGCGAGGCTCGCTGCCGTCGGATAGCAGCCCGGAACGGCGATGCGGGTGGCGCCTACCAATTTCTCACGGGCACCGGGCAACTCAGGAAGACCGTAGGGCCAGGTGCCGGCATGAGCGCTCTTGTAGTACTTCTCCCAGGCTGCGGAATCCTGCAGCCGGAAGTCCGCGCCGCAGTCGATGATGACCGTCGATTCGGGTAGCAGCTTGGCGTACTGAGCCGAATTTCCGTGTGGGAGACCGAGGAAGACGACGTCGTGACCCGAGAGGATTTCGACAGTGGTCTCTTCGAGTACCCGCGACGAGAGAGGGAGCAAGTGCGGGTGATGCTCACCGAGCGTCGAACCGGCGTTGCCACCGGCGGTCAGCGAACCGATAACCAGACTGCCGTCGGCATAGGAGGGGTGCCCGAGAAGCAGACGCAGAACCTCACCACCGGCGTACCCACTGGCGCCGGCAACGGCGACTCTGATCGGCTTGCGTGCGTGCTCGGTCGTACCACCTTCAGTCATGTCAAACAGTATGCATCATTGTGCATCGGAATGCATAATTACTTACCCATGGATCGCCGGATCTCCTCGAGCTTGGCTTTTGCTGCCTTCTGGCGCTCGTCCCACTGCTCGTTGACCGTTTTCCCGGCGGGACTCTCGTGTGCCAATTCGGCCGAACCTGTGGAAGTACCGAAGCGTCCCTCTATCTTCTCCCGAACACGGTCGAAAGTGGGGACTCCCCCTTCGGTGTAGTCGGGTTCGGGAATTCTCGGATCAGTCGCAAGTACCACCGGGACGTCGATGATCTCGTCGACCTCCACAACGGTATCGGGCAGTTCGACTTCTTCTGCGTCGGTGATCGTGTCCTCGTCCGCGTCCTCTACACGGTTCGGCTCGAGGCTCGCGGCAGCAATGTCCACCACGGAAAGAAGGACCGACAGGCTCGGACGACGCTCGACCACTGCGCGGACCACCGCGAGGAAGTCCTTGTCGTCGAGTGCACTCGCAGCTTCGACTACCTGGCGCACGGACCCGTCATGTTCGGCCCCATCATGTGCGGACCCATCAATTCGTGACACTGTCAGTCCCTTCTCGAAACTCCGACGGACAACTCCGATCCTTCCACGACCGTCCGTCGAAGGGTCAGCGTGAGGCGAGGTAAGCGGCAAACGCGTCCTCGCTCGAATATTCGGGGACGTATCCGAACTGTTCCTTGAGCCGCCGATTGTCGAGAACGGGTCGGTACTGGAGAAATCCGACCCGCTCCGGACCGTGCTCCGTTACGCCCAATCGCCGTCCGACGCGTAGAACGCCTCGCAACAACCATGCAGGAAGCGTCACCGTTCTCTTTCCCATCCGGTAAGCCAACTCGTCGATTGTCAACGCACCGTCGCCCGCGACATTGAAGATGCCAACCTGGTTTCCGGTCACAGCCTCCGCGAAAGCGCCCGCGACATCGGTGTGCCAGACGAACACGAAGGGGCTGTCGCTCCCGGCTACCTTGAGCAGCTTGCGGCGATCGAACAACGCGGTGATCTGATTGTCGACGCTCTCACCCAAGATCGTGCCGATCCGGAAGACAACTTGTTCCAACTCCGGGTATTCGACGCGATATTCGGCGAGCATCTCTTCGACCAGGCGTTTGTGCCGACTGTAAGTGAATTCGTCGTTGCCTCGGACAGGTACGTCTTCGGTGATCCACGGTGGGTTGTCGGAGTAGTAGCCGTACGCCGCTCCCGACGAAGACACGACGATCCGTCCAACCCCGTGTTCGACGCAGGCCGCGAGCACGTTTCGTGTCCCGTCGACATCGACGCGGTACTCCTGCTCGGCTGTCGTGTTCTTTCCGGGATTCACGATGGACGCAAGATGGATCACGACGTTCGGTCGGTACTCACCGAACACCCTCCCCAATTCTGCGGGGTCGCAGACGTCCGCTCGAACGCGGTGGACGCGATCGTCCGGCGTTGCCTTGACCGTGAGGTCGGCACAGACGACGGAGACGCCCTGTGCGATCAGTGCGTCGATGACAGCGGTACCCAGGAACCCGTTCCCGCCCGTTACGAGTGCGACGGTCATGCCGGTACCGCCTTTCGGGCGCGTCGCTTGGACCAGATCGTGGCCAGAGCCAACCCGGCGATGATGTCCCAGATCCCCCACCAGCCGGCCACGACGGCCATGCCACCGAGCCCGTCGAAGAACGTGAACACCAGACCGAGCCCCAGTCCGGCATTGCGGATGCCGACCTCGAACGAGACTGCGCGACGGCTGTATTCGTTCAACCCGGTGACGGCGCCGCAGAAGTATCCCAGCGCGAGGGCAACCGAGTCGTGCAAGAAGACCGCGAGCAGTACCACCCCGATGTAGTCGACGAAGTACGACGCATTCCCCGACACTCCCGCGACGATGAAGATCAACAACGCCACCAACGAACCGTTTTTCACCCACGGCTGCGCTTTCGCGGCGATCTCCGGGAACTTTCGCGCCGTCCAGATGCCGAGAACGAACGGCACTCCGATGATCAGGGCGATCTGCGCGACCATCTCGAGTGCATTCAGATCGACGGACTGCAACAGAGCGTCGGTCTCCGGGCGTCGACTCCCCCAGAACGCGAGATTGAGCGGCATGAGGAATATTGCGAGGACGTTCGACACCGCCGTCATGGACACCGAAAGCGCGACGTCGCCGCCCGCCCGGTGAGTCAGGACGTTCGAGATGTTCCCTGGCGGGCAGCACGCCACCAGGATCATGCCGAGTGCTACCGACGGAGCCGGCGAGAGAATCAGCGTCAGGAGAAATGTCACTGCCGGCAAAAGCAGGAACTGGGCAGCGATACCTACCGCCATCGCCTTGGGTTTGGTGAGCGCACGACGAAAGTCGTCGACCGAGGTGTCGAGGGCGATCCCCAGCATGATCGCGGCAAGCACCACGTTGAGGATCATCAACGACCCCGGGTTGAAATTGAGAACCACGTCGTCGATCGGCATCACTGCCCTCCCTTCGCCAGAGCAGTGTCGAGCAGTCCGATGTGTCGCGTGATCGCTGATCGGTAGGCGTCCTTGTTCACGTAGTAGGCCATTCGTCCCAGCTTCAGGTACTTGTATCCCCCGGACAGATCGGGAGGAGGACCCGCCGCCGCGACCGAGAATTCCTGCGCCGCGGCAGGGGCTTCGGTACGTGCGGTGATCAATTTGGCCACCAACTCGGCCTGCTCGAAACGGCCCTGCCACCCGAGCCCGGAGGCTTCCACCATCCCGAGTACGAAGAGATTGTCGTGGCGCCGACTCGCGAGGTTGAGGAACAGGTCAGGGGCAGCGCCCGACCAGCCCAACTCGTCACGCTCGATGAAGGGGTAGTCGAGGTGATACCCCGTGGCGCACAGAACGAGGTCGTACGCGGCGGACGAACCGTCGACAAAATGAACCGTCCTGCCGTCGAACCGGTCGATGTCGCCGCGCACGTGAACATCACCGTGCCCGAGGTGGTGCAGGATCAACGAGTTCACTACCGGGTGTGATTCGTAGATCTTGTAGTCCGGTGCCGGAAATCCGAACCGCACCGGATCTCCCGTGAACTGCTTGAGCACCATTGTGTCGACGCGTTGTTTGATCCACGGCGGCAACGGCTTTCCCTGATTCAAGGTGTCCGAAGGCCGGCCGAACAGATACTTGGGAACAAAGTAGTAGCCTCGCCGAACGCTCAGGTCGACGGATTCGGCGTGATGGACGGCGTCCACTGCGATGTCGCATCCACTGTTGCCCGCTCCGATGACCAGCACCCTCTTGCCGCGGAAGATCTCGGGGCTGCGGTACTGGCTCGTATGCATCAAAGTGCCGGTGTACTCGCCCTGAAACGTCGGCATATTCGGCTTCGACAGCGTTCCGTTCGCGATGATCACGCCTCGGTACCGCGCGACTGTCGTCTCACCGCTGCGACTGCGCGTGGTGACCTGCCACAGCGAATCGACGGGCGAGACGTCGACGACAGTAGTACCGAAGGTGAAGTGCCTGCGAAGATCGTGGGTGTCAGCGTAGTCACGGAAATATTCGGCCAGTTCGACGTGGCTCGGGTAGTCGGCGACGGAATCTGCCATCGGGAACTCCGCGAACGCGGTAGTGGTCTTCGACGAAATGAGGTGCGCCGACTCGTAGACGGTGCTGTGCGGATTGTCGATGTCCCAGAGCCCACCGACGTTGTCGTGGCTCTCGAAGCCGTCGAACGCTATGCCGGCCCGATCGAGGTTTCGCGCGCCGGCCAATCCAGACGGGCCCGCTCCGATCAGCGCGTACTTGTCCTCTGTCATCATCCGTCGAGCGTCGCAGATAGTTCGAATCTTGCAGCGATGTGCCGGATAATGACGTTATGAGCGCACTCGATGCCGACAACGATCGCGGGATAGATGAAATCGATCTGAGGATAATCAATGCGCTACAGCTCGCACCGCGATCCACGTGGCTTTCGTTGGCCGGCCCACTCGAACTCGACGCCGCGACTCTCGCCCGGCGTTGGAATCGACTGTCCGAATCGTCGTTGGCCTGGGTCACGGTCACTCCGGGGCCACAGGTGCTGGCCGGCATCGTCACAGCGATCATCGAAATCGATTGCTCCCCTGCACTTCTCGATGCCATCTCGTCACATCTGACTGGGTTGGCCCACGCCGTGACCATCGAAGCGTCAACGGGTAGAGCCGATCTGCTCGTCACGGCCGGTACTGCGGACTTGGCGTCGATGGCGCGCTTCATCTCCGAAGAGGTCGCAACGATCGACGGCGTACTGGGGACACGAACCTCGATCATCACACGCTGGTTCACCGAAGGTGGGCGATGGAGACTCAATGCGTTGGCACCGTCCGAGAAGGGTGTGCTGACCACCAGCGAAAACCGTAGTGCCGTACGCGCTCGGCCGACCGGGATTTCCGAACAGGATCGCAAGGTTCTGACCATGCTCGCCTACGACGGGCGCACTCCCATGAAGGACCTGGCCGACGCGATCGGTATAAGTTCGGCTGCGTGCAAACGCCAGATCGACCGGCTCACGTCTTCGGGGTTGGTGGCGCTGCGGTGTGAATTCGCGCGGCCACTGGCCGGACTTCCCGTTCTCGCCACCCTGTGGTGCCGCGTCGAACCCGAACTGCTCGATACAGCGGGCCGAGTGCTGAGTCGGGCTCCGGAAGTTCGGAACTGCTTCGCCGTGGTCGGCGCCGACAACCTGGTGGTTCAGTTGTGGCTGCATTCTCCTGCAGAACTCGATGCCTTCGAAATTCGCCTGCGCCAAGAATTCCCAGGCCTGCACGTCGGTGAACGGTCGATCGTTCTCTACCTACGCAAGCTACTCGGTCACGTGCTCGACCAGAACGGACGCAAGACGTCGACGATCGCCCCGGACGTGTGGTTGCCGAGCCGCATCGACTCGCCGGGACACCGATAAACCACAGAGCCCACGACCACCAGCAGTGGTCGTGGGCTCTCTGATCAACTGAAAAAATCAGCCACGCATCTGCGCACCGACGGCCTTCGAGGCAGCCTCGACCGCTGCGTCGCGAGCCGCGCTTGCCTCGTCCTCGGTCAACGTGCGATCGACACCACGGAATCGCAAGGCGAACGCCAGGGACTTGCGGCCTTCACCGACCTGTTCGCCCTCGAAGACGTCGAACAGCCGAATGTCTTCGAGAAGTTCGCCGCCGCCGGAACGCAAAGCTTCCTGCACCTTCGCTGCGGGAATGTCACGATCGACAACAACCGCAACGTCCTGGAGCACCGCGGGGAACGGCGAAATGCGCGGCGCGGGCAGGTTCTCGACCAACGGCAAAGCGTCGAGGTCGATTTCCAGTGCGCAGGTGCGCGCGGGCAGTCCGGCACGCTCGAGAACAGCCGGATGCAGTTCACCCGCATGACCGACTACGTTGCCGTCAACGACAACCTCGGCACAGCGGCCGGGATGCCACGGCAGGTACTGCGCCGCACGCAGTTCGACCTCGACGCCTGCTGCAGCTGCAATAACCCGCACTGCTGCAAAAGTGTCCGAAGCCTCGGCCGGACGGCCAGGACCCCAGGGGCCGCTCGGCTCACGCAAACCACTCAACACTGCAGCGATGTGAACGGGCTGAGCCGGCAACGACGCAATCAGGTTCGCGATCTGCTCGTCCGTCGGACGGCGATCCACCGGCAATGCATCAACCGGCTTGGTGTCGGGTCCCGGCAACACAACCTGCGCAATGCCGTACAGCGACAGGTCACGCTGACCGCGAGAAGCGTTACGAGCCAGGATTTCCAGCAGACCCGGAAGCAGCGTCGTCGCCAACTCCGGACGATCGGCTTCGAGTGGGTTGAGCACCTTACTGGTGTTGCGGCGCGGATCGTCCGCGTCCAAGCCCCAGACGTCGAAGACGTTGGTGGGCAGGAACACCGGAGGAAGAACCTCGACGTAACCGGCGTGAGCCACAGCCTTCGAGACCGTGCGCTTGCGCCGCTGCGACGGAGTCAATCCGCGACCGGCCGGAGCCGCGGGGAGCACCGACGGGATCTGTTCGAGACCTTCGAGGCGAAGAACTTCCTCGACGAGGTCTGCGGGCTGCACCAGGTCCGGACGCCACGACGGCGGCGTCGCGACCAACTGGCCGTGTCCCTCTTCGCTGACGCCGACCTCGACGTTGCACCCGACCTGGGTGAGGCGGCGAGCAGCGGTGCCGTTCGGGTAGGTGACTCCGGCGACACGGTCGGGCAGGTCGATATCCATACGAATGGCAGCGCGAGGGGCGACTTCGCCCACGTCGGTCAGGACCGGCTCGATCCGTCCGCCGGCAATCTCGACCAGCAGAGCTGCGGCGCGATCGACCGCTGCGAGCGGAATCGCCGGATCGACGATGCGCTCGAAGCGCTTGCTCGCCTCACTCGGCAGCTTGTGTCGGCGCGCCGTCTTGAAGACTGCGAGCGGGTCCCACGTAGCTCCTTCGAGCAGGATGTCCGTCGTAGCCGTTCCCACCTCGGTGGTGGCGCCGCCCATGACGGCAGCCAGCGAGATGACTCCGGAATCGTCGGCGATGACAACGTCTTCGGGATCAAGCGTGCGTTCGACGTCGTCGAGCGTCGTCAACTTCTCCCCCGCCTTGGCCCGACGGACCACCAGCTCGCCTTGCACCGCGGTCGCATCGAACGCGTGTAGAGGCTGACCGAGTTCGAGCATCACGTAGTTGGTGACGTCGACGGCCGGCGAGATCGGGCGAACACCCGAGAGCAGAAGTCGACGCTGCAGCCACCACGGGCTCACTGCCTGCGGATCAATACCCGTGATCTTCCGCATCACGAAACGCGAAGCCTTGGACTCCGGTTCGAGGCGCACCGGCCAGGCTTCACCCTCAGCCGGGTGCGCGGGAACCGAAGCGGGATCGGCGTATTCGAGATCGAAGCCGCACGCGAGCTCTCGCGTGAGACCACGGACCGAGAAGCAGTAGCCACGGTCCGGGGTGATGTTCAGTTCGATGATCGTGTCACCGAGACCGAGCAACTCGTTGCCGTCTGCGCCGGGTTCGGCGGTACCGGGCTCGAGCACCAAGATGCCCGAATGGTCTTTGCCGATACCGAGTTCCGAGACGGAGCAGATCATGCCGTCGGACACCTGGCCGTACGTCTTGCGAGTGGCGATTTCGAATCCGCCAGGCAGCACCGCGCCAGGCAGCGCAACGACGACGAGGTCACCCTCGTTGAAATTGCGGGCGCCACAGACGATGCCGCGAGTCTCGGGTTCGCCGACCTCGACCTGGCAAAAGCGGATCGGCTTCTTGAACTCGGTCAGTTCGGTGATGGAGACGACCTTGCCGACGACCAACGGGCCGTCGATCGCCTCGAGTGTGTCGAGTTCCTCGACTTCGAGTCCCACCCGGACGAACCCGGCGTCCAGCTCTTCCGGGGTCACCTCCCAGTCCGGAGTTGCCCGCTGCAGGATCTCGGTCAGCCAGGATTGCGCTACTCGCACGTCTGCTCAGCTCTCTCGTTTGTCGATAAGTCTTTGTGAAGGTTCCGCGGACCGGATCGGTCAGCCTGCGACACCGAAGGGCAGCGTGAAACGCACGTCACCTTCGACGATGTCACGCATGTCCGGGATGCCGTTGCGGAACTGCAGGGTCCGCTCGAGGCCCATGCCGAATGCGAAACCCGAGTACTCGTCGGGATCGATACCGCTGGCGCGCAGAACGTTCGGGTTGACCATGCCGCAGCCGCCCCACTCGACCCAGCCTGCGCCGCCCTTCTTGTTCGCGAACCAGACGTCGACCTCGGCCGACGGTTCCGTGAACGGGAAGTAGTTGGGGCGCATACGGGTACGCGTCTCGGGGCCGAAAAGGGCACGAGCGAACGCATCGAGAGTTCCGCGCAAGTTGGCCATCGTCAGACCCTTGTCGACGGCCAGGCCTTCGACCTGTGAGAAGACAGGAGTGTGCGTCGCATCGAGTTCATCGGTGCGGAACGTGCGGCCGGGGCACACCACGTAGATCGGCACCTCACGCGAGAGCATCGTGCGGACCTGCACCGGTGAGGTGTGGGTACGCAGCACCTGGCGGGAGTTCTCGGGTGCCAGGTGGAAGGTGTCCTGCATCGTGCGTGCAGGGTGGTCCGGCAAGAAGTTGAGCGCGTCGAAGTTGAAGTGCTCGGTCTCCACCTCCGGCCCCTCGGCAACTTCCCAACCCATGGCGACGAATACGTCGGCTACCTGCTCGGAAATCAGGCTGATCGGATGACGCGCCCCGACGGGGTGGCGATCGGAAGGCAGAGTGACGTCGATTGCCTCGGCAACCAACACCGCAGCGTCACGCTCGGCGAGGAGGACCTCACGACGAGCGTCGTACGCGTTGTTGATCCGAGTGCGGAAGATGTTGACGCGCTTGCCGGCGTCCGCCTTTTCCTTGCCCGGAAGGCTGCCGAGTCCCCGGCGAGCGAGGGCGATCGGGGACTTGTCCCCCAGGTGCTCCACCTTGACGTGCGCCAGCGCGTCCAGGTCAGCGGCGTCCGCGAGCGCCTTCTCGGCGTTCTCAGCCGCAGCGGTCAACGCCTCTTCGGTGAGTACACTCGCGTCGACCTCCGGCGGTGTCGCGCCCTCATTTTTGGCCACGGCTGTGACGCTCCTGTCGCTTCTCGGTTTACTTCTCGTACTGCTTACTTCTTGTACTGCGAATTACTTCTCGTACTGCGAGCGAGCATTCGAGCTCACTCGAGCATTGTCTCTGCTCTTGTATTGTCTCAGGCTTCCGCAAATGGGATTCCGTGAGGTCTTCGCGTGCGTTTTCAGCCGTGATCGGTGGCGCGATTTTGCACTCGTGCGCTTGCGTACAGGCAAATCGCCGCCGCTGTCGCGAGGTTCAGGCTTTCGGCGCGGCCATGGATCGGAATCCGCACCCGATGATCGGCCTGGGCGGCGATCGCCGGATCGAGACCGTGAGCTTCGTTACCGAACAGCCAGGCCGTCGGCTTGCTCAGCAACTCGTCGGCCTCGTCGAGGTCGACTTCACCGTCAGCTGCGGTCGCGAGGATTTGAATGCCGGCGGCGCGAATCTGCTCGATCACCGACACCGTGTCTCGATCGCGGACGACCGGGAGGTGAAAGAGGCTGCCCGCCGACGAACGAACGACCTTGCCGTTGTGTGGATCGACACTGTCACCAGCGAGGATTGCCGCATCTGCGCCCACTGCATCGGCGATGCGAATGACGGTGCCGGCATTGCCTGGTTCGTTGACCTCGACCGGCACCGCGAGCAAGCGGGTGTCCTGGTGGACGGCTGCGCTCAGCGGAACATCCAGCAGATCGCTGACGGCAACGAGGCCGGGCGGCGTGACGGTATCGCTCAGAGCTTTGATTGCTCGATCGGTGACAAGAGAAACACGAACTCCAGCGGTCAGCGCCCGATCGATGACGTGCTGATAACGCTCGGCCGCGTCCTCTGTGTAGAAGAGATCGTGTACCGGGCCGGTCTCGCCGTTCGAGAGTGCACCGTTCAACAGTTCGGTGACCGAGTTCTCGCCCTCGACGAGGAAACGTCCTGCTTTGCGTCGTTCTGCTGTGCGCAGGAGCTTGACAGCAGAAACGACCCGCGGAGTCCGCTCGGTGAGCGGGTCCACGGGCCGTTGCTGTGATGCGTGAATCAGGCTGCTTCTCCGGCAGGAGCGTTCACGTCGGCCGGCAGAGCGGCCTTCGCGAGTGCGACCAGGCCGGCAAAGGCCTCGGCATCGGAGACAGCGAGCTCAGCCAGGATCTTGCGGTCGACGTCGACCTCTGCCAGACGCAGGCCCTGGATGAGGCGGTTGTACGTGATGTCGTTTGCGCGAGCTGCAGCGTTGATACGCGTGATCCACAGCTTGCGGAACTCGCCCTTGCGCGCACGACGGTCGCGGTACGCGTAGGTGAGCGAGTGGAGCTGCTGCTCCTTGGCCTTGGTGTACAGACGCGAACGCTGTCCACGGTAGCCGCTGGATGCAGCAAGAATTGAACGACGCTTCTTCTGGGCGTTGACCGCCCTCTTTACGCGTGCCACTTGAAAAATCCTGTCAATCTAGGGGCTGAAAGTACGACCCCGGGTGGTCAGTAAGGGGGCGACTCAGATGCCGAGCATGCGCTTGATGCGCGGAGCGTCGTCAGGGCTGACAACAGCGACACCGTCGAGACGACGGGTAACCCTGCTGGACTTGTGCTCGAGAAGGTGGCGACGGCCGGCCTTCTGGCGCATGAGCTTTCCGCTGCCGGACACCTTGAATCGCTTCGAGGCGCCGCTGTGGCTCTTCATCTTGGGCATGGAGTCCTCAGTTCTTGTTACGTGGTGGATCTTGGGAAATCGACTAGCTGGCCGGAGCCTCGGGAGCGGCATCGCCGGTCGCCGGTGCTTCCGGAGCTGCTTCACTGGAAGCCGGTGCGGCCGGAGCCGGACGCGGAGCAGCCTGAGCCACTGGCGCCTGAGCGCTCTCCTGCGCCTTGACGCGAGTCTTGGCGCCCTTGTGCGGTGCCAGGACCATCGTCATGTTTCGGCCGTCCTGCTTTGCCGAGGTTTCGACGAATCCGAGATCTGCGACGTCTGCTCCCAGACGCTGCAGAAGGCGGTAGCCGAGTTCGGGGCGTGACTGCTCACGTCCGCGGAACATGATCGTGACCTTGACCTTGGAACCGGCTTCGAGGAAGCGAACGACGTTGCGCTTCTTGGTCTCGTAGTCGTGGTCGTCGATCTTGGGTCGGAGCTTCTGCTCCTTGATGACCGTCAGCTGCTGGTTCTTACGTGACTCACGTGCCTTCTGTGCAGCCTCGTACTTGAACTTGCCGTAGTCCATGATCTTGCAGACCGGTGGACGGGCATCAGGAGCTACCTCGACCAGGTCGAGGTCGGCCTCAAGGGCCAAGCGGAGTGCATCTTCAACACGCACGATGCCTACCTGTTCGCCGCCAGGTCCGACCAAACGAACCTCGGGAACGCGGATACGATCGTTGATGCGGGTCTCAGTGCTGATGGGGCCTCCTAGGTTGAACGGTGCGGTCTTCATGACCGCACGCAGCCCGTACCGCCCGCACCCCAACAAAAAAGCCCCGCTGTGATGATTGCTCATCCGCGGGGCCCGATGTCGACCGATCACATAAGATCCAGCTCACGCCGAAACCTATCTCCTCGACTGAGCGAGGAACCTGACGAAGAAGGATCTTCGTAATCAGGTGACCGGAACCACTGAACTGCAGTTTTACCTGCCGCGCAGAGGTGGGAGTCGGACTCCACTTGCTGCCCCCGAACAAGTCGGAGGCGGTCGTTGCAACAAGACTAACAGGTCACCGGAGATGAATGAAATCGGCGCCGCTCCCCCCGTTGCCGGGAGAGGCCCGATTCAACACCGTCACGGCCTGATGGAATCCTTACATCCATGAGTGAGAACTTCGAGACAGATCAGAACACCGACGGCGCGAATCCCGACGTCCGCGAACTCTCCGAAGTTCCCGCGGTCGAGGTCATCAGCCGCGCCGCAGTGATGCTGATGAGTTCGGCTGCCGAAAAACTCGGCCTCTCCGACGCCGACCCGTCTTCCAGCCCTTACCTGGACCTCGACGAAGCTCGTCGAGTCATCACCGCGCTTGCCGGACTGGTGACTGCGTCGGTCGAATACCTCGGCCCCCACGCCGGACCCATCCGCGAAGGCCTCCAAGCCTTACAGCGCGCATTCCGTGAGGCCTCCTCGCACCCGGACGAGCCAGGAAAGGGACCGGGCGAGAAGTTCACCGGTCCGGTCTACTGAGTTGGCAACCGCCAACAAGACACAACCGACGCCCGAGGACGTCGACGCATTCATTTCACGCGTCGACGACCGCAAGCGTGCCGACAGCGTCGAGTTGATCTCTTTGTTGTCGGCCGCGACCGGCGAGCCTGCTGTCATGTGGGGTTCGAGCATCATCGGATTCGGGGCACGGCACTACCGGTATGCGAGTGGCCACGAGGGTGACACCCCGCTGATCGGGTTCTCCCCCAGGGCCACCGCACTCACGTTGTACCTGTCGCTGAACTTCGACGACTACACCGACACACTCGCGCGCCTCGGCAAGCACAAGGTCGGCAAAGGTTGCCTCTACGTCAAACGGCTGAGCGACGTCGACATGGCCGCTCTGACCGAACTGATCACGGATTCCGTTGCCGCAGCCCGCAACATGATCGACTGAACCACTCACCTTCCATGCGCAACAGGCCGAGCGTCTTCGGGCGGTTGTCCGAAGACGGTCGAATCCCGTGGTGTGAAGTGGTCGTTCGTCAGCGTGGCCCGGCGCATCCGATCGAGTCGAAACCAACGCACGGCGTCGCGCTGGCGACACCAGCCGATAAGAAACCACTGCCCACGGTCCTGCGCCAGAATGTGCGGCTCAACTGCCCGCACCGTCTCCGAACCTTCCCCATCGACGTAGTGCAACGACACGACGCGACTCTGTTCGAGACCCTGCTCTACCGCCTGCCGGTTCCTGCGCGAATCCGTCAGAGCCCCGCTGTCGCCGCGAATCCACACGCGACCACCGAGTTCGGCGACCTTGCGACGACTCTCCTCGTCCATCACGTCGAGCAGTTTCGCCAGAGCTGCTCGTCCATCAGGCGCAAACGGAGCGTCGCCGGCTGCCGTCAAGGCCAACGCGATCGAAACCGCTTGCGGAACAGTGAAATTCACCGGCGGTAGAGTGGCACGGCCTACGAGTCGGTATCCACCCCCGGGACCTGAGCGCGCCTCGATCGCCGCACCCGCCATCATCAGCGTCTCGATATCCCTCTTGATCGTCCGGGTGGTGACACCGAATTCCTCGGACAATCGGGAGCACGTAGTTCCTCGATCGCCCTGTCGCCGAAGTTCCTCGACGAGAGCATGCAATCTCGCAGCTC
The DNA here is from genome assembly GCF_011602025.1 of Rhodococcus sp. IC4_135. Lineage (NCBI taxonomy): Bacteria > Bacillati > Actinomycetota > Actinomycetes > Mycobacteriales > Nocardiaceae > Rhodococcus > Rhodococcus sp. IC4_135. Next base: position 97,577 of record NZ_JAAOLG010000017.1, on the reverse strand, counting down.
GATTCACACTTACAAGTGTCTCAGATTCCGATACCAAACGGTGACATAATCAGTGACACTCTGTTGTCACCAACCCGACTGCACTGTGAACACATGAAAACTCACATCGTTCTTGTTCCCGGATTCTGGCTCGGTTCATGGGCTTGGGATGCAGTTCTCCCCCACCTCGAGCGTCCCGATACCCGCGTGACCAGCCTGACACTGCCCGGGCTCGACGCCGTAGACACAGATCGATCAGCGGTCACCTTCGACGCCCACGTCCGTGCAGTCGTCGACGCCATATCGGCCTCCGACGAGCGCACGGTCTTGGTCGTACACAGCGGCGCCGGCCCGGTGGGATACGCGGTCACCGATCGCATCCCGGATCGCGTCGCTCGGATCGTCTACGCCGACTCGGGCCCCATGCCCGACGGCGCGGCGCTGCGACCGGATCTGGCTGCTGATGTCGTCGAGATACCGCTCCCGACGTGGGCGGAACTCGAAGCAGACGGCAGCAGCCTCGAGGGACTCGACGAGAAAGCTCTCGCGGCGTTCCGCGCCAATGCGGTCCCCGAACCGGCCGGGCCCGCGCGTGAGCCGATCGTCCTGACGAACGAAAAGCGCTACCAGGTGCCGTCGACCGTAGTTTGCAGCACGTTCCCCTCCGCAGTGATCGCCCAGATGGCCGACGGGGGTCATCCGATGGCCGCCGAATTGGCGAAACTCCCCGTGACGTATGTCGACCTCCCGACCGGCCATTGGCCGATGTGGTCGCGCCCCGAAGAGCTCGCCCAGGTAATCCTCGAGGCCACCGCCTCCTGACCGAGAGAGCAATGATGCCGGGTCGATTCCGACCCGGCATCACTGCCCGACTTCCACGTGCTCACGTACTACTAGCGCACAGAAGCGGCTTTCTTCCGTGGTGCCGCCTTTTTCGCTGCAACTGCCTTCGTCGCACGTTTCTTGGTAATCGGCTTCGCCTTGGCCGGAGCGTGCTGCGCGGTGAGGACCTCACTGAGGAACTTGCCCGTGTAGCTCTCGGGGACCGCGGCAACGTCTTCCGGAGTACCTTGCGCCACAACGGTTCCGCCGCCGGATCCACCTTCGGGTCCCATGTCGACGACCCAGTCGGATGTCTTGATCACGTCGAGGTTGTGCTCGATCACGATCACGCTGTTGCCCTTGTCGACCAGACCGTTGATCACGATCAGGAGCTTGCGGATGTCCTCGAAATGCAGACCCGTGGTGGGCTCGTCGAGGATGTACACGGTGCGACCGGTCGACCGCTTCTGCAATTCGGCGGCCAGCTTGACGCGCTGCGCCTCACCACCGGACAGGGTCGGAGCCGGCTGACCCAGTCGGACGTAGCCCAGTCCGACGTCGACCAGAGTCTTGAGGTACCGGTGAATAGAGGTGACCGGCTGGAAGAACTCGGCAGCTTCCTCGATCGGCATGTCGAGAACCTCGGCGATCGACTTGCCCTTGTAGTGAACCTCGAGCGTTTCGCGGTTGTACCGAGCGCCGTGGCACACCTCGCAGGGCACATACACGTCCGGCAGGAAGTTCATCTCGATCTTCAGCGTTCCGTCGCCGGAGCACGCCTCGCAGCGTCCACCCTTGACGTTGAACGAGAATCGGCCGGGCTGGTATCCGCGGACTTTCGCTTCGGTGGTGGCCGCGAACAGGGTGCGGATCTTGTCGAACACACCGGTGTACGTGGCCGCATTCGATCGTGGAGTCCGGCCGATCGGAGACTGATCGACCTGCACGAGCTTGTCCAGCTGATCTAGACCGTTGATTCGTGTGTGACGCCCGGGCACCTGGCGTGCACCGTTGAGTTTGTTTGCCATGACGGTCGCGAGAATGTCGTTGACCAACGTCGACTTGCCCGAACCGGAGACACCGGTGACCGCAGTGAGCACACCCAGCGGGAAACTCACGTCGATGCCGTCGAGATTGTGCTCGCGAGCTCCGACGACCGTGACCTGGCGTTTGCGGTCCACCGGTCGGCGAATGGCCGGGACCTCGATGAAGTTACGACCGGACAGGTAGGCGCCGGTCAGAGATTCTTCGCACGTCAGCAGTTCTTCGTACGGTCCGCTGTGGACGACCTTGCCGCCGTGCTCGCCGGCGTACGGTCCGATGTCGACCACCCAGTCCGATGTCCGGATCGTGTCTTCGTCATGTTCGACGACGATCAGCGTGTTGCCGAGGTCACGCAGGCGCGTCAGGGTTTCGATGAGTCGCCGGTTGTCACGCTGGTGCAGGCCGATGGACGGCTCGTCGAGTACGTACAACACGCCGACGAGTCCGGAGCCGATCTGCGTTGCCAAGCGGATTCGCTGGGCCTCGCCACCGGACAACGTGCCCGCGGCACGCGAGAGGGAAAGGTATTCCAGGCCGACGTCGAGCAGGAAGCCGAGTCGCGCCTGAACTTCCTTGAGGACCTGACCCGCGATTGCCTCCTCGCGTGAGCCGAGAGTGAGGCTGTTCAGGAAGTCCGCGCAATCGGAGATCGACAGTTCGCAGACCTCTGCGATGGACTTACTGCCGAAGTCTCCCGCCGCGATAGTTACCGACAAGATTTCCGGGCGCAGGCGCGCCCCACCACACGCGGGGCACGGAGTGTCGCGCATGTACCCGTCGTAGCGTTCCTTCATCTGATCGGATTCGGTCTGCTCGAGGCGGCGATGAAGGAAGGGCATCACACCTTCGAACTCCGCGTAGTAAGAACGGGTACGGCCGTACCGATTCTTGTACCGGACGTGCACCTGCTCCTCACTGCCTTCGAGGATCGCTTTGCGGGCCTTCGCCGGCAACTTGTTCCACGGCGTCTTCATGTCGAAACCGAGGATGTCGCCGAGGCCGGACAGCAGGCGTCCGAAGTACTCGGAACTCTGGCCCATCGACCACGGTGCGATTGCTCCGTCTTCGAGGCTCAGATCAGGGTCCGGGACCACCAGATCCGGGTCGACCTCCTTGCGGATACCGAGGCCGGTGCATTCCGGGCAGGCGCCGTAGGGCGAGTTGAAGGAGAACGAGCGCGGTTCGAGATCGTCGATCGCGAGCGCGTGGCCATTCGGGCAGGCCAGCTTCTCGGAGAAACGACGCTCACGATCAGGTGCATTTTCTTCACGGTCGACGAAGTCGAGGACCACGATGCCTTCTGCCAATCGAAGTGCGGTCTCGACCGAGTCGGTCAGGCGCTGCTTCGAGCTCGCCTTGACCTGCAATCGGTCGACCACTACTTCGATGTCGTGCTTTTCCTGCTTCTTGAGCTTCGGCGGATCGGCCAGCGAATGGACGACGCCGTCGACGCGCACGCGCGAGTAGCCCTGGGTGTTGAGCTGATCGAAGAGATCGACGAACTCGCCCTTACGAGTACGGACCACCGGTGCGAGGACCTGGAACTTGATGCCCTCTTCCATCTCGAGCACCTGGTCGACGATCTGCTGCGGCGTCTGACGTGCGATCTTCTCACCACACACCGGGCAGTGTGCTGAACCTGCGCGGGCGTAGAGGAGTCGGAGGTAGTCGTACACCTCGGTGATGGTGCCCACCGTCGAACGGGGGTTGCGGTTGGTCGACTTCTGGTCGATGGACACCGCCGGCGACAATCCCTCGATGAAATCGACATCCGGCTTGTCCATCTGACCGAGGAACTGACGCGCGTACGCCGAGAGTGACTCGACGTAACGGCGCTGCCCTTCGGCGAAGATCGTGTCGAACGCGAGGCTGGACTTGCCGGAGCCGGACAACCCGGTGAAGACGATCAGGCTGTCTCGCGGGAGGTCGAGATCGACTCCTCGCAGATTGTGCTCACGCGCACCCCGCACGATCAGGCGATCCGCCACACCAATTCCCTTCATTGTCAATCATCTGGGGCCGTCACCCCGGAGAAGGCTCGAGTGGCCTTGCAACCGCGAGTCCTCGAGCGATCGTCATCGTAGGCCGAGCCACCGACACGTTTGTCTCACCGAGCGAGCCCATCGCTCTACCTGCCCCTATTCGAAGGTAGCCTGCGATTCATGACGAATCAGCCCATCGTGATCGACGACTCCTACACCGGACAGGTCTCCCCCGATTCTGCCCCTCAGCGGCGCACAGTCGACGGTGCCGTCATCACGAAGATGTCGGTCGGCCCCATGGACAACAACACGTACCTCGTCGTCTGTTCCACGACCGGGAAATCTCTCCTGATCGATGCGGCCAACGAGGCCGAGAAGATCATTGCGCTCATCGAACAGGAAGCACCTGTTTTCGATTCCATCGTCACCACCCACCAGCACGGCGATCACTGGTTGGCCTTGCAGGACGTCCACGCCGCCACGAAGGTGCCCACCGCCGCGCACCCCCTCGACGCCGAGGTCCTGCCCGTCACCCCGGACGTTCTCCTCGAAGACGGCGACAAGGTGACCGTTGGCAACCTGAGCCTCGACGTCATTCACCTGTCCGGCCACACGCCCGGTTCCATTGCGTTGGCTCTGACCGAACCGAACGGGCAGGTTCACCTCTTCACCGGCGACTCACTCTTCCCCGGCGGCGTAGGCAAGACCGCCGACCCCGAGAAGTTCACTTCCCTGCTCGACGATGTGGAAAACAAGCTGTTCGGAAGGTACGACGACGCGACTGTCGTCTACCCCGGGCACGGCAAGGACACGACGCTGGGTACCGAGCGCCCGCACTTGGCGGAATGGCGCGAGCGCGGTTGGTGACGTTCCGCTCGCTCCGTACTGGACCCTGCTAGCCGACTTCCTGACTATCGACCTGTTCATCGTCGACCTGGTCACCGTCGACCTGTTCACCGTCGACGCGAAGTCGCGGAAGCCAGGTCGACAGAGTCCGGCCGAGTCCTTCGACCATCCGTTCCCCGAACACACACAGCGTGCGTTCCCACGGATGGCCGAAGGTCCCTTCCGTGAAGTCGTCACGACTGAATATGTAGTAGTCGCCGTTCGGATAGATCGGGACACGCCACTCCGCCAACTCTTTCGCGGCAGCATGCGCCTCCGCGTCGAAGGTGTAGCCCGGATGCTGCCAATCCAGAACGACAAAGTTGGGATCGTCGTTCCAAACGGTGACAAAACAGCGCAACGCTTCGGCGTTTATCGCATCCACGCGAGCAGCCCACGCCCCTGGAGTCGCAGCTGGCGCCGCACCCAAATCGAAGACCACGGACGGGACGGGCTCGGCGATGGCGGGCCAAGATCGTGCGTCGATGCCGGGCGTGAACCCAAAGCGCGCACGAAAGATCGCCCAGTTTCTCTCGTTCTCCTCATCCGACAGCTGTCCCCAGCCGGCAGGAAGGGTCGAGCCGAAGTTCTGAGTCATCTTGGTGGTCACAACACCATCGTGCTCGAACGGTGCGCATTGTGTGACACCTTCGAACACGCCGTATGCGGATACGCGGTAACGGATACTTCAGAACGGTGTGTCGGGATCCGTGGCGAAGTCATCGACCCAGTACAGCGGGCGTTGGCAGTCATTGATCGGTCAACCGCGAGAGGCGCCGCGGCTTCGATGAAACGGACCAATTCCTTGTGAGATCGCTAGGGTGGAAAACGAACCTACATCGGGAGGCTTGAAACATGCTGGTACGTCGAATTGCTCGTCCACTGCTTTCCACGATCTTCATCGCCGGGGGAATCGATGCTTTGCGCAACCCTGCTCAGCGAGCAGCCAAAGCGTCACCGCTGATCGACAAATCCGTCGAGACGCTGCCAGGAGCAGTGACGCAGAAGGTGCCTGCTGATCCGGAAACACTCGTCAAGATCAACGCCGCTGTCCAGATCGGCGGCGGTGCCCTGCTGGCCACCGGCAAGGCGCCGCGGCTCGCGTCGTTGGTGCTCGCGGGAAGTCTGGTACCGACCACGCTTGCCGGTCACGACTTCTGGAACGAGACCGATCCGTCACTGCGCGCGATGCAGCGCACCAACTTCATCAAGAACGTCAGCTTGCTCGGCGGACTGATGATCGCCTCCGTCGACACCGAGGGCAAGCCGTCGCTCGGCTGGCGTGGCCGCCGCGCCGCGAAGAAGGCCCAGGCGTCTATCGCCGCGGCACTTCCGTTGGTCGCATCGCAGACCGATCACACCAGCGATCGCGTCGAGCATGCTTTGTCGGTGGCGTCCGAACGCGGTTCCGAACTTGCCGAAACCGCCAAGGCTCACGGCTCGGACTGGCTCGAACTTGCCAAGGAGCGCAGCTCCGAGTTCGCGGAGATCGCGAGCAAGCGTGCCGCGGAATTCGGAGAGGTCGCCAAAGAACGCGGCCCGGACATCCTCGAAGTCGCGCAGAAGCGCGGCTCCGAACTGGCCGAGACCGCTCGCGAGCGCAGCGCCGAACTGGCAGAGCTGGCGAGCAAGCGCAGCTCCGAGTTCGCCGAACTCGCGCTCGAAAAGAGCAACGAGTGGGCCGAAACCGCGTCGGAACAGACCGAGGTGCTGGGTAAGCGTGCCCGAAAGCGCGCCGAGAAGGCGCTCGAAAAGGCTCGCGCCAAGAAGGACGAATTGACGCACTGAGTGCTTCGAAAAATACGGTCAGGCCACCTTCGGGTGGCCTGACCTGTATCTATGCGGCAGTTCATCTGGGGGAACTAGACTGTCTTGGCGCTTTTGCAGCGCGTGAATTTCTCATCAAGCCTAGGAGATCCTTTGCCCGACGCGGACCCGTCACTGACCGAGCAAGAGCTCGAGCAGCAGTACGTGACGATGTTGTACTCCCGTCTCGACGATCTTCGAAAGTATGCCCAAACTCGCTTGAGCACGGTCCTCCTCGAGACCGGCGGCACCCCGCAAGCACGCAGTGAACGCGAATCCTTCAACGCCATGTACACCGAGGATCTCGCCAAGTACGACGCAGCCGAAAACGGAATGTGCTTCGGTCGCATCGACTTCGACGACGAGCGACGCTACGTCGGCCGTCTCGGAATCCTGGACACCGACAACGACTACGAAACGCTGCTCCTCGACTGGCGTGCCCCGATGGCGCGCCCGTTCTATCTGGCGACGCCCGCGGCGCCTGAGGGTGTGAAGCGGCGACGCCATATCCGCAGTCGGAGCCGCACGGTCACCGGCATCAACGACGAATATCTGGACCTCGACGCGGCCCGCGCCGCGGGCGTGGTCACCGAAGCCGGTGGCGTCGCCGGTGAGAGCGCACTCCTGGATGCTCTGAACGCAGCGCGTACGGGCCAGATGAACGACATCGTCGAGACCATCCAGAGTGAGCAGGATGCCATCATCCGCTCCGAGCACAAAAGCGTTCTGGTGGTCCAAGGCGGTCCGGGTACCGGCAAAACCGCAGTCGCCCTTCACCGTGCCGCATTCTTGCTCTACACCTATCGTCAGCAACTGGCCAAGGCCGGTGTTCTCATCATCGGGCCCAACGCGACGTTCCTCGACTACATCAGCCAGGTCCTTCCTTCACTCGGTGAGACCGGAGTTCTGCTCTCGACGATCGGGGACCTGTACCCCGGAGTGCGTGCAACTCGTACGGATTCCCTCGCCGCCGGTGAGATCAAGGGTTCCCTCGCGATCCTCGACGTCCTCAAGAATGCCGTCCGGGATCGGCAAGAAGTTCCGTCGAAGCCGATCACCCTTCGATTCGACACGTACGACTTGAAGCTCGATCGCAAGACCGTCACGAAGGCGCGCGGTCGTGCTCGGTCGTCGCGTCGCCCACACAACCTGGCGCGCCCGATCTTCGTAGCAGCAGTCATCGAGGCGTTGGCACTGCAGATGGCCGAACTCATCGGTGGAAACCTCGTCGACGGCGGGTCACTCCTCAGTCGGGACGACATCGCCGACATTCGCGACGAGATGCGTGAGGACCCGGACATCATGTCCGCCATCGCAAAGCTGTGGCCCGAATTGTCGCCTCAGCAAATCCTCGCCGAACTGTGGACGTCTCCGGCCAGGTTGGCCAAGGCAGCGCCGCAACTCGACGACGCCCAACGCGACGAGCTTCTACAGAGCGTCGGACCAGGCTTCAGTGCGGCCGACGCTCCCCTGCTCGACGAACTTGCCGAGATTCTCGGCGTCGACGACGCCGCCGAACGCGAACGCGCACAACGTGAATGGCGCGCGCAGATCGCCGACGCCCAGGGCGCTCTCGACATCCTCACCGGCTCTGCACCCCAGGATCTCGAGGACGAGATGGATCCCGAGATCTTGATGGCGTACGACTTGATCGACGCCAGCCAACTCGCCCAGCGCCACGATCAAGGCCAGCGCCAGACCACGGCAGAACGCGCTGCCGGCGACCGGACATGGACCTACGGTCACGTGATCGTCGACGAAGCCCAAGAGCTCTCCGAAATGGCGTGGCGAATGCTGATGCGGCGCATACCTAATCGCTGGATGACGTTGGTCGGCGATACAGCCCAGACCGGAGATCCCGCGGGAACCTCGTCCTGGCAGAAGATCCTCGAGCCTTACGTCGCCAAGCGCTGGAAGCTCACCGAACTGACCGTCAACTACCGAACTCCCTCGGAGATCATGGATGTCGCTCACCGTGTGCTCGAAGAGATCGACCCGGAGCAATCCGTGCCCCGGTCGGTACGCGACAGCGGATTTGCGCCGTGGGCGCTCAAGACCACTGCCGAAGAATTGGAATCGACCGTGCGCCGTTGCATCGAGTCCGAGTCGCATCCCGGTATTACCGCAGTGATCGCCGGTTCCGAGGTCGTTGCCGACCTGGCGGGTCTTGCGAGTGAGACTGTAAGCGTCCTGTCGGTCAAGGACGTCAAGGGACTCGAGTTCGACACCGTGTTGATCGTCGAACCCGCCGACATTCTCGACGAGTCACCACGCGGAATGAACGACCTCTACGTCGCGTTGACCCGAGCTACCCAGAGGCTCGGCATCATTCACGTCGAGTCGCTCCCCGCGGTTCTCGACGGCGTCGAGGCAGCAGAGTTGGCCTTCGATTCGTGAGCCGCACGGAGTAGGTTCGTGCGTGACACCACGAATGGCGGTGTCACCCCAATTTGTGTCGACTACTGAAGGAATGACCCCTCGTGCTTGGCCTGCCCGCAAGTTCCGCCGCACCCATCCGCAAGATCGCTCGCGTGGTGATCGGTGTCGGGATGCTCGCGGCGGTGACAGCCGGCTGTTCGGAGGATGACTCGAGTTCGACGGCTGCTGCCGGCAGCGACGACATCGCTGCTGTTGCTGCCGCACCGACCGAAGAACCGGTAGACGAGGCCGAACGCCTGCGGGCGGCGCTCGCGTCTACCGGGGTGAAGCCCGCCTTTTCCGACGACATGTTGCAGGCGCTCGGTGACGGCGTCTGCCAGCAGCTCGCGGCCGGCACGGATCGAGAGATGATCATCGCGAATCTGCGGACGGTATCGCTGAACGGAGCAAGCGAACCGATGGTCACCACCGGAAACGGCTCGGCCGCATCGACAACACTGCCCAGCGCCGATCAGCTGGCTGAAGTGTTCGTCGATGCGGCCGAGGCCGACTACTGCCGGTAGGTCAGCGAACGGTGTGCACGATCAGAACGTCGGACGTCGCCTTGCGCGCCGCATCGGAAGGCACCGACCCGAGTAGACGCCCGGTCAACGTGTTCAATCCGCGATTTCCGACGACCAGCAAGTCGCCCTTCACCTCGTCGAGCAAAGCGAGAAGCGATTCGACGGGGGCGCCGACAACGGCGCGCTCGACGACATCCTTTGCCCCCTGGGCGTGTGCGCGCTCACGGGCCGTCCGAAGGATCTCGTACGTCGGAGCGGAACCGGTGACCTGATAGGCCTCGTTACCCAATGCGTCAGCAGCAGCGCTCACGTCCTTGGGGTCGGCCGGGTAGTACGCACAAGCGATGACAAGCTGAGCGTCCGAGCCACTGGCAATGGCGGCAGCTCTGTCGACTGCCTTCAGTGACGACTCGGAGCCATCGGTTCCTACGACAACGGTCCGGTAGGCACTCATTCATTCCTCCATGGTTACGGGACGGACGGTACGGCCGGCACCGAGCGCAACGATGTTGCACCCGCTCGACAACCGCTGCGCTGACATTAGCGGGATTGTGCCGCGGATAGTGTTATTTGCAGTACACGCCACAAGCCCACAGTGAATGTGATTCTTCGTCACAGACACATTGGTTCGGTGGTGACCACTCAGCGAAGTTTGCCGAAGCGGGGCCCGAACAGCGCCGCCGGAAAAACTTCCTGCTCGACCAAGGCGGCACGCCACGGCGTCGCCAATTCCAGCAACCGCTTGGCACCCTCCTCACCCAGCGCTTCCCACGGAGCCAGAGCGAGGTCGTCCGTCAGGTCTTCGACGACGTCACGCAAGTCCTGCCCGTCCTCGGTAAGCGCACCGGATGAACGATCCAGCAGTTCGCGGTCCTTCAAACTCTCGACGGCCTCGTCCCACTGTTCCTGCGACCATCCGCGGCGAGTCTGCGCGAACTTACGCTGAAACCCGATTCCCGTCGCGGTGTGCGTGATCAACGCGTCCAGGCCGTTCAATCCCGCGGTCTGAAGGGCCGCAATGTGGCCGTCACCGCGATACTCACGCAGCAGTGTCAGCGCGTGCCAGAAACGCAGATGAGGTTCAGCCGGCCAGTCGAGCGACGCCCAACCCGCGTACAGGGGGCGGCCATCCACTCCAGGAATGTTCTGGGCAGCGATCGACACCAGTTCGGCAGCCTCGGCCATGTCCGCCGATCCTGTCACGTCTGCACCGAACAGGCGGACGTACGCCGCGTCGATTGCCCGATACCGCGCGGCGACAACCTCTGTGGGCCTTGCCAATTCCCAGGCACGTGGGATGACACTGGCAATCAATTCAGGATTGAAGTTGAAAAAGGTAGCGGTGACGACAGTCGCGGGTGGAGCGCCGAGCGGCGCTGACCGCCCTGCGAAGTACACCATCCGGCCGGGCTCCAACCCGACGCCGACAAGTTCCTTTTCCGTCTCCGGGACGAAGTACGCCAAGGAATGGAGAAGTTCTAGCGTCCGCGCGGTCTTGCCTGCAGTCTGTGCATCCATACCTCAAACCGTAGCGGTCGAGAGCACGAACGCACGCGAGGCGACCTACTTGAGACCCGCGGCGTCCATCCCTCGAAGCTCCTTCTTCAAATCCGAGATTTCGTCTCGCAATCGCCCAGCCAACTCGAACTGAAGGTCGCGTGCAGCGTTCATCATCTGATCGGTGAGTTCCTTGACCAGATCTGCCAATTCGGCGCGAGGCATCGATTTGGTGTCGCGCCCCTCGTACACACCGGCACTGACCGCACGACCGGCCTCACCCTGCGCACGCCGACCACGCGTCGCGTTGCGACCCGAACCACCGACGTCCACGGACGCAGCAGTGTCTTCTGCCTCCTCGTACACCTGATCGAGAATGTCCGCGATCTTCTTGCGTAGAGGTTGTGGGTCGACGCCCATCTTTTCGTTGTAGGCGACCTGCTTCTCGCGTCGTCGCTCGGTTTCCTCGATGGCTTGCGCCATGGACGCGGTGATCTTGTCCGCATACATGTGCACTTGACCGGACACATTTCGAGCCGCTCGACCGATCGTCTGAATGAGACTGGTGGAGCTACGCAGGAAGCCTTCCTTGTCGGCATCGAGAATCGCGACCAATGACACCTCGGGAAGGTCGAGTCCCTCACGAAGGAGGTTGATGCCGACCAGCACGTCGTACTCCCCCAGGCGAAGCTGTCGAAGCAACTCGACTCGTCGGAGCGTATCGATATCCGAGTGAAGGTAGCGGACGCGAATACCGAGTTCGAGAAGGTAATCGGTCAGGTCTTCCGACATCTTCTTGGTCAACGTCGTGACCAGCACACGCTCGTCACGTTCCGCTCGCTCGCGGATTTCGTGAACGAGATCGTCGATCTGTCCCTTGGTCGGTTTGACGATGACCTCGGGATCGATCAATCCGGTCGGGCGAATCACCTGCTCGACGAACTCACCGCCTGACTGGCCCAGCTCGTACTTACCGGGTGTCGCCGACAAGTAGACGGTCTGACCGATCCGCTGACTGAATTCTTCCCAGGTTAGAGGGCGGTTGTCAGTTGCCGACGGCAACCGGAATCCGAACTCGACCAGGTTGCGCTTGCGCGACATATCGCCCTCGTACATGGCGCCGATCTGCGGAACGGTCACGTGCGACTCGTCGATGACCAGAAGGAAATCTTCGGGGAAATAGTCGATCAGAGTTGCGGGGGCAGTTCCAGGACCACGGCCGTCGATGTGCCGCGAGTAGTTCTCGATGCCGGAGCAGAATCCGACCTGTTTGATCATCTCGAGGTCGTACTGCGTTCGCATGCGCAGACGCTGAGCTTCGAGGAGCTTGCCCTTGCCTTCGAGTTCGGCGAGTCGCTCTTCGAGTTCCGCCTCGATGTCCTTGGCCGCACGCTCCATGCGTTCAGGGCCGGCGACGTAGTGCGTCGCCGGGAAGATGCGGACCGTATCGACCTGGCGAACGATGTCACCGGTCAGTGGATGGAGGTAGTACAGCGCCTCGATCTCGTCGCCGAAGAATTCGATGCGAACTGCCAACTCTTCGTACGACGGAATGATCTCGACCGTGTCGCCGCGCACGCGGAACGAACCTCGTGTGAACGCCATGTCGTTGCGGTTGTACTGGACATCGACGAGCAGGCGCAGGAACGCATCGCGTGGTACCTCGACACCGACGTCGAGCTGAATCGAGCGATCGAGATACGACTGCGGAGTACCGAGGCCGTAGATGCACGAGACCGAGGCCACCACGACCACATCCCGTCGTGACAGAAGGCTGGACGTTGCCGAGTGACGGAGCCGCTCGACATCGTCGTTGATGGACGAATCCTTCTCGATGTAGGTGTCCGTCTGGGCGATGTACGCCTCGGGTTGGTAGTAGTCGTAGTACGAGACGAAGTACTCGACCGCGTTGTTGGGGAGCATTTCCCGCAACTCGTTCGCGAGCTGAGCCGCCAAGGTCTTGTTCGGGGCCATCACCAGAGCCGGGCGTTGCAGCTTTTCGATCAACCACGCAGTCGTGGCCGACTTACCGGTACCGGTCGCCCCAAGGAGGACAACGTCCTTCTCCCCCTCGTTGATCCGTTTTTCCAGTTCGGCGATGGCCGCCGGCTGATCGCCGGCCGGTTCGTACGGGCTGACGACCTCGAAGCGCGCGTCTGAGCGCTCGATGTCACCAACCGGCCGGAACTCGGAATGCGCGACCACGGGATGTTCGGAAGCAAACGCCATGAAACCAGGGTAAGCGCACCCACCGACACAATGCCTGCTCGTCCGCGTTCAGCCGAAAACGCAGTTCGGCGGTAGGTTCATCGATCATGAGCGAGGAACGTCCCCACATTCACCGACCGAAGGTCGAAACCTTCGACATCGCAGCTCGCACCAACGTCGATCCCAAGGGTTTCGTTCGCCCGGTCGAGCACTACCGCGAGAAACCGTGGGGGCTGTACATGGCGCGCCACGCCGACCATCCCCAGTTTCACTACCTGGAGTCCTGGATCATCCCCGAACTCGGAATTCGAGCATCGATACTCCACTTCACACCCGAGCACGTCCGTGACTGGGACTTCTACGTCGACATCGGCGAATTCACCCGCGGCGAGCATGTGTGGACCTCAGAGGACCATTACCTCGACCTGGTCGTGCAGACCGGACACAGCATCGAATTACTTGACGTCGACGAACTTCTCGAGGCGAACACCGCCGGGATTCTCGACCTGAAGACCTCGGAACGCGCAATGTTGAATGCCGCGCGGGCAATCGACGGCATCGCCGCCCACGGTCACCACCTCGACGCCTGGCTGGGCGCGTTGGGAATGCCGGTCACGTGGCGCTGAGCGGTCAGAGCGACCAGCCTGATTTCTCGGCCCACTCCCACGCCCGGTGGAAGGCGGCGTCGAACCACGGGGTCTTGACTCCCAGGTAGGCGTCGATCGCCGAGGCGTAGTCGTCGATGCCTGCGGCACTCTCGGCTGCCTTGACCTTGAGTTCGGCGTACTCGGCACGCGCCGACGGATCGGCGCGAAGCCAGTCGCGGAAGAGGATCGCGAACTGCTGACCGGGCCAACCGTCCACCCGAATATGGATGTTCGCGCGACGCCCTGGATCGGCACTGCCGTGAATCCGCTTTGCCCACACCGCCGGATCGGTCTCGCCGCCGAGGTACGACGGTTTCGGGTCGTCGGCGACGATGTGCTCGATCCGGGGGAACCCGGCAGCCGCCAGATCTTCCGCGAGGTCGTCGGCAACACCGAGGTGCTCGACGGTGATCTGAATGTCGATCACGTCCTTGGCATCGAGACCCGGCACTGCGGTCGACCCGATGTGATCGATACGGAGCGCGCGGTCACCGGAAGCCAGCGACAACCGGCCGATGATTCGTTCGGCCTGTGCCGGCCACGACGGGTCGGCTGGAGTCAGCTCCGGCAGTGCGCGTACTACCGTGCCCTCGCGGAGGTTCTTCTCGAAAGGTACAAGTCGATTCGCCCACAGATCGCGGACCACGTCGTCGAGTGAACCCGGCTCTCCGCTGTTGTCGAGCCACACGTCGGCAACAGCACGACGCTGATCGTCGTTTGCCTGCGCTGCGATTCGCGCACGAGCGTCGGACTCCGGCATGCCGCGCGAGCCCACCAAACGTCGAACTCGTTCCTCCTCGTCGACGTAGACGATGACGACCAGATTGAATGCCGGCGCCATCGAACCCTCGACCAACAGCGGAATGTCTTGAACGAGCACTGCATCGGACGGCGCAGACGAGATCTGCTCCATCGTCCGCGTACCGATCAACGGGTGGAGGATGCCGTTGAGAGTGCCGCGCGATGTGTCGTCGGCAAACGCCAACGAGGCCAGCGCAGGTCTGTTGAGGCTGCCGTCCTCGGACAGAATCCCGTCGCCGAATGCATCGACCAGAGCGGCAAGGCCAGGAGTGCCGGGCTCGACCACTTCTCGGGCGATCAGGTCGGCATCGACGATGACGGCTCCCAGTTCGCTGAGGATTTTCGACACTGTCGACTTACCGGCTCCGATGCCTCCAGTGAGGCCTACTCTCAACACACTCGACAGTCTCTCATCTCCGCGCCCGAGAGATCGAGACACGCCTACCGATCGAACACGCCGGGGCATTCGAGGCTCAAATACCACAATTTCGGTGACTGTGCGGTTATGTTCTAGCGAACGCACCTGTACCTGCACCTTCTCGAGAAAGTGGACGCCATGCGAGCAGATCGCGACCATCACGGTCAGCACCGCCTCGGAATGCCGAACGGCGTGCACTGCATAGAGTTTCCCGAAGTTGCTTTTGCCCTGGCAGAGCACCGTCGTACGTGGTTCACGATGCTCGTGAGCCAAGGCCGACACAGCTTCGCGTCGATGCGTAAGCGCACAGCCGAAGCGACCGCCACCTACTGGGTGCCTGCTCCCGCAAACTGAGTTCTCTTCACGAAGTACAAAATGACCGGCAACCCTTCGGTGCCGGTCATTTTTGTGTTCACTCACTGAATTCTTTGTGTGCAAGTGACACTTGACAGAGAAAAGAACCCCGCCCCTGCACGTGCAGGGGCGGGGTTCTTCACAGATCTCGCTTGATCAGATCAAGCGGTAATCCTTATGCGTTGCCCGACAGCTTCTCGCGAAGTGCGGCGAGCTGTGCATCGCTGGCGAGCGATCCGCCAGCGGACTCTGCCGGAGCGGAGCCGGCAGCAGCCGGAGCCTCAGCATCATCTGCAGCAGCCGTCTCCGAGGAGTAGCCGGCAGCAGCGGTGGCAGCCTCAGCGGCCTCGTCTGCAGCGGTCTTCTCCATCTGAGTGGTGTGCATCTTGTGGCGACGCTCAGCCTCGGCGTAGCGGTTCTCCCACTCTTCACGCTGCTTGTCGAAGCCCTCGAGCCATTCGTTGGTCTCGGGATCGAAGCCCTCGGGGAAGATGTAGTTGCCCTGCTCGTCGTACGAGTCGGCCATGCCGTACTTGGACGGATCGAACTCGGCGTTGTAATCCTCGTTGGCCTGCTTCAGCGACAGCGAGATACGACGACGCTCGAGGTCGATGTCGATGACCTTGACGAGGGCATCGTCGCCGACGCCGACAACCTGGTCCGGAACCTCGACGTGGCGCTCAGCGAGCTCCGAGATGTGAACGAGGCCTTCGATTCCCTCTTCGACGCGCACGAATGCACCGAACGGAACCAGCTTCGTGACCTTGCCGGGCACGATCTGGCCGATGGCGTGCGTGCGGGCGAACTGACGCCACGGGTCTTCCTGCGTTGCCTTGAGCGACAGGGAGACGCGCTCGCGGTCCAGGTCGACGTCGAGAACCTCGACGGTGACCTCGGTGCCGACCTCGACAACCTCGGACGGGTGATCGATGTGCTTCCAAGACAGCTCGGAAACGTGAACCAGACCGTCTACGCCGCCCAGGTCCACGAATGCACCGAAGTTGACGATGGAGGACACGACGCCCTTGCGGACCTGGCCCTTCTGGAGCTGGTGCAGGAATTCGCTGCGAACCTCGGACTGAGTCTGCTCGAGCCATGCACGGCGCGACAGGACCACGTTGTTGCGGTTCTTGTCGAGCTCGATGATCTTGGCCTCGATCTCCTTGCCGACGTACGGCTGGAGGTCGCGGACGCGACGCATTTCGACGAGCGAAGCGGGGAGGAAGCCACGAAGACCGATGTCAAGGATGAGGCCGCCCTTGACGACCTCGATGACGGTGCCCTTGACGGCCTCGTCCTTCTCCTTGAGCTCCTCGATGGTGCCCCAGGCACGCTCGTACTGAGCGCGCTTCTTCGACAGGATCAGTCGACCTTCTTTGTCCTCCTTGGTGAGGACGAGAGCCTCGACCGCATCTCCCACGGAGACGACCTCGTTGGGGTCGACGTCGTGCTTGATGGAGAGCTCACGAGAAGGGATGACGCCTTCGGTCTTGTAACCGATGTCGAGCAGAACCTCGTCGCGGTCGACCTTGACGATGGTTCCTTCGACGATGTCACCATCGTTGAAGTACTTGATCGTGGCATCGATGGCGGCGAGGAAGTCCTCGGCGGAGCCAATGTCGTTAATGGCAACCTGCGGCGAGGTGACGGTTGTGGAGGGCATATGTTGAATTGCTCCGGACGAGTTGTGGTCGGTTGATGGATTTTGTCGGACGAGATGCGCAACTGTGGCGTACAAATGTTGGAAGTACTTTGTGAAGTACTTGATCGAAGTACCCAGCTGCATCAATTACGAACAACCGAATACCGGATCACATTCCACACCGCGGAAGCGCACCGCGAGCTCTCTCGGTCCGACTGATTCCGAGACCTTGGTAAAGATCTCGTATAGACAATCGGTCGGATGACAGACACTCGCGTGAGTAAGACTACGCGTCGGCTATCTTGCCGGGCAAACCCGGGTACCCTGCGCCCGCGTCACCCGTTCTACTGTGTTGTTCATGTCTGACGAGCGCCATGCCGCCGCCAATTCCATTCTCGGTACCAGCGGCGTCGGCCGGGTCCGTGTCGATTCGAGTGCCAGCGACCGCGCCAGCCGTGCGTGGTGGGACGCCGACGCCGACGATTACCACCGAACCCACGGCGAGTTTCTGGGCGTGAACAGCGCCGAAGGTGAATTCGTCTGGTGCCCCGAAGGACTGCACGAGGGCGATCACCACCTGCTCGGCGACATAGTCGACAAAGACATATTGGAAGTGGGTTGCGGCTCGGCGCCGTGCGCCCGATGGCTCGCCGGACACGGTGCTCGGGCCGTCGGTCTCGACATCTCGATGGGGATGCTCGCCCGCGGGCAGGACGCGATGAATGCCGGCGGACCGGCAGTCCCGTTGATTCAGGCGAGTGCGGAACTCCTGCCGTTCGCCGACGAGAGTTTCGACATCGCCTGCTCGGCGTTCGGTGCTGTGCCGTTCGTGGCCGATTCGCAGCAGGTGATGAACGAAGTCGCCCGGGTTCTGCGTCCCGGCGGATCGTGGGTCTTTGCCGTCAACCATCCGATCCGATGGATCTTCCCCGACGATCCCGGGCCAAAGGGCTTGACCGCGACCCTCCCCTACTTCGACCGCACCCCGTACGTCGAGGTCGACGACAACGGAGTCCCCACCTACGTCGAGCATCACCGCACCATCGGCGACCGGGTTCGGGAGATCGTCGCGGCCGGACTCCAGGTCCGCGACATCATCGAGCCCGAATGGCCGGAGTGGTTGGACCGCGAATGGGGACAGTGGAGTCCCCTGCGCGGCCAACTCTTTCCGGGAACTGCAATTTTCAGCGCCGTCAAACCCTGACGGCTACAGCAGCTTCGACAGGAACGCCTTGGTCCGATCGTGCTGCGGATTGGCCAGGAGTTCTCGCGGCTCGCCTGCCTCGACCACAACTCCCCCGTCCATGAACACCAACTGGTCTGCGACCTCGCGGGCGAAAGCCATCTCGTGGGTGACGACCACCATCGTCATGCCTTCTTTGGCCAACTGCTTCATCACGGTGAGAACTTCACCGACGAGTTCGGGGTCGAGCGCGGACGTCGGCTCGTCGAACAGCATGAGCTTCGGGTCCATCGCGAGAGCGCGAGCGATGGCAACTCTTTGCTGCTGACCGCCCGACAACTGGGCCGGGTAGGCGTTGGCTTTGGCGCTCAACCCGACCTGATCGAGGAGATCCTTCGCGCGTTCGACGGCCTTCTTCTTACTGACGCGCTTGACCTGCGTCGGCGCTTCGATGATGTTCTCGAGAGCGGTGCGGTGCGGGAACAGATTGAAGTGCTGAAACACCATCCCGATGTCGCGGCGTTGTTTGGCCGCTGCTCGTGGGTGCAGTTCGTACAGTTTGCCGTTCTTCTCCGAGTAGCCCACCAGGTCGCCGTCGACGTACAGTCGGCCGGCGTTGACCTGCTCGAGGTGATTGATGCAGCGCAAGAACGTCGACTTGCCCGAACCGGACGGCCCGACGAGGCACAGGACCTGGCCGGGGTCGATCTCGAGCGAGATCCCTTTCAGGACCTCCAATGCGCCGAAGTTCTTACAAACTCGGTCTGCTTTCACCATCGGTGTCATTTGCGTTCTCCTCCGGGGGTATCCGGAAGCGTTTCCACTACCGTAGCTTTGCCTTGAGCGTCGGCGAGTGCCTGAAGTTGGCGCGTGGTCAGCACACGTGAAGCGCCCTTCGAGTAATGCCGCTCGACGTAGTACTGCCCGATCATGAGCACGCTGGTGATTGCGAGATACCACGTAGCTGCGACCATCAACAACGGAATCGGCTCGAAGTTCGCGCCCGATATGTCACGCGCGCGGCCGTACAGCTCGTAGCTGTAAGGGACCGCCGTCACCAGCGATGTCGTCTTGAGCATGCTGATCACTTCGTTGCCGGTCGGCGGGATAATCACGCGCATTGCCTGCGGCAGCACCGTTCGACGCATCGTCTGACTCCACGTCATACCCAATGCAACAGATGCTTCGGTCTGGCCCTCGTTGACCGAACTCACGCCGGCACGGACGATCTCGGCCATGTAGGCGGCCTCGTTCAATGCCAAACCGATCACCGCAAACAGAAACGCTGCCTGCAAGTCCTGGAGATTGATGTGCGCGAACTGATGCACGAAGGGGATGCCGAGATCGATGCTCTTGTAGATCGACGGAAACAAGCCCCAGAAGACCAACTGGACGTACACCGGGGTGCCGCGAAAGATCCACAGATAACCCCAGGCAGCGGCGCGAAGCACCGGATTGGGAGAGAGTCGCATCACTGCCAGAATCACGCCGAGGACGATTGCGATCACCATTGCCAGCACCGTGAGCTGGATCGTTGTCCACGCACCTGCGGAAATACGTTTGTCGAACAAGTACTGACCGTAAGTCCCCCACGCAAATGCTTCGTTGGTCGCCGCGCCGTAAACGAAGAGTCCGAAGAGGACCACGACGACCACCGCGGCGATCCAACGACCAGGCCTACGTAGTGGGATCGCCTTGATCGGCACCGGATCGCCGGTCTCAGTTGTTGTCATGTTCATCAGCTCTCCGCGCCGTTGATCTTGGATACTTCGATGACGCCGGCCTCGACACTCCAGGTCTGCGCGATCTGTTGATAGACGCCGTTGTCGATCAGATACTGCATTGCCTGCTGCAGGGCGGGTCCAAGGGCGGAACCCTTCACGATCGGCCAGCCGTAAGGCGCCGAATCAAAGGGTTCTCCCGCAGCTTCCATCCGGCCCTTGCTCCGTTTGATCGCATAGCCGGTCACTGGCGAATCAGCGGACAGCGCGTCGACTCGACCGAGAATGAGCGCGTTGGCCGCGTCGTCCTGGCTGTCGTACTTGATCTTGTCGATCGGGGGCTTGCCCTCGGCCACGCATGCCTCGCTCTTGGCAGGCACCTCGTCGATGTCCTCGGTGGTCGTGGTCTGCACCGCCACTCGCAGCCCGCATGCGTTGTTCGGATCGACTGGCTTGTCCGGCCGTTGCGCCCACTGGATACCCGCGCTGTAGTACGTGACGAAGTCGACCGTCTTCTCGCGCTCCTTGGAGTCGGTGAACGAGGACATGCCGAGGTCGTAACTTCCAGACTGGATAGCGGGGATGATCTTGTCGAAGTCGGCTTGGTTGAAGACAGCTTCGACCCCGAGCACGGCGGCAACGGCATTCATCAGGTCGACGTCGAAACCGACGATCTTGCCATTCTCGTCTTTGAATTCGTTTGGGGCGTACGGAATGTTGACGCCGACCTGCAGCTTGCCCGAATCCGTGACCTTGGGCGGCAGAAGTGCGGCGATCTCGGGCACCTTCTGGATATCGAGCGGCGGTCCTTCGGGAACGAGACCCTCGTTGTTGGTGACACATCCGCCGCACAGTGCGACGATCAAGCCCACCAACAGGACTCGCACCACGTTGGCGCGCAAACGCCCGCCGCTGCTCGAGCCATAACTCACGCCACGAGGCCTTGGTGCCCGTGCGTTTTCATCGACCACGACTCTGCTCTCCACTCGTCGATCGCCGCACTTGCAACGTCCATCCGAAATTCAGTCGAACGGTAGGTTACGGCAGGAGTTCCACCGTCGCCGACTTCGCAAGATTCCGGCCTGTCGTACAAGAATCAGCGACGCAGAGTGTGTGCGTACACGACTTCGGAAAATTCGCTGGTCGATGCCAAACCGCCGAGGTCGGCGGTCGCGATGCCCGACGCGATGGTCGTGCGAACGGCATCTGAAATCCGGCGTGCTGCCGCAGACAACAACCGATCTCCCCGTGCATCACCGAGCCAGTCGAGCATCATCGCGCTGGAGAGGAACAGTGCCGTCGGGTTCGCCCGGTTCTTCCCGGCGATGTCGGGTGCTGCACCATGCGCAGCCTGAGCCATGACCTGTGTCTCGGAAGCGTTGATCGACGGCGCGGTTCCGAGTGAACCGGACAGCTCGCCCGCCAGATCGGACAGAATGTCGCCGAACATGTTTTCGGTCACCACGACATCGAAGTCGCCGCCGCGCCGAACCAGGTGCGCCGCCATCGCGTCGACGTGCTCGTCGTCGACGACCACGTGTGGGAACTCTGCGGCGACGGTTCTGCAGGCGTCGCGGAAGAGGCCGGTGGTCAGCGTGAGGACGTTCGCCTTGTGGACGATCGTGACGTGACTGCGACGACGCGACGCCAACGTGAAGGCAGTGCGTGCGATCCGTTCACACGCAGCGCGGGTGAACACACCGACGGCCAGCGCGATGTCGGGCGTCGGCATGAATTCGCCGCTGCCGACCGCCATGTTCCGATCCGCGTACAACCCCTCGGTGTTCTCGCGGACGATCACAAGATCCATGTCGGGGACCATCGCCTTGACGCCGGGGAACGCTGCTGCCGGTCGGATGTTCGCGAACAACTCGAACTTCTTCCGGATGACGCCGCCGGGGGTGAGTTGTCCGCGAAACCTCTCGGGATACGACGCGCTGTCATGGGGTCCGAGGATCCAGCCCTGCAGCTGCCCCAACGCATCGATAGTCTCGTCGGGAATCGGCGTGCCATGAGTGTCGATGGCTGTACTCCCGAGCGGAAGCTCGACCCACTCGACGGGAGGAGCATGAACCGATGACAGCGCCGCATCCACGATCTGCCGTGTCGCCGGGACGATTTCGTGGCCGATTCCGTCGCCGTGCATGAGTCCCAGCCGCATGGCCGGAGTACCGATTGCGCTCGCACCTGTCATCAGGCAATCATTGCTCACCATGGTCCAGTCGGTGGAATTGCTCCTCGATCCGGCGAGCGAGGCGGCAGTCCGAGCACAATGGCAGCTTCTCGCCGACGCCGGACTACCAAGTCAGGCGTCCCATCACGGCCCGTCCAACCGCCCGCACATAACGCTGTTCGTCGCCCGCGAGATCCCCGCGGAGATCGACGAACAGTTGAAACGGCGCTTCTCGGCCCCGGACTTCGAAGTCCGACTCGGCGGCTACGTCGTGTTCGGCGGCAAGCAGATGGTCTTGGCGCGCTCGGTCATTCCTTCGCGCGCACTCCTTCACCTGCACCGGGAAATAGCCGAAGCCACAGCTGGCTCGACGGCACTTCCCGCCCACGTCGAGCCCGGCGGGTGGACGCCGCATGTAACGCTCGCCCGACGCGTCGAACCTGCACGTCTGGGCGAAGCCATCGGCTTGGTCGGTACCGACGTGATTCTCGGGCACAGCGGCGCGATCAGGCGCTGGGACGGTGAACGGAAGACGGAATGGTTACTGACGCCGCCGCTGTGACAGAGCGGGTTGCACGTCGGGTCACCAGGATTCCCGCGATCACCGCCAGTGCACCAACAGGCTGATTCCAGCCAACGCTTTCGTCCAACACGATTGCGCCGAGCGCGACGCCCACCACTGGGCTGAGGTAAGTGACGGTGGATGCCGCTGTCGGCCCCCACCCGCGAACGACGTTGGTGTTCCAGATGAATGCGAGTCCGGTCCCCAGTGCGCCCAGCGCGATCATCGACAGGACAACTGCCGGCGTCAGGTGCATCGGCGCGCTTGCGACGATCGGAGAGGCCAGAACCATCACGAAAGCGCCGATACTGATCTGCATAAGCGCGACCGCACGAGTGTCGACACCGAGCGGAAGCACGAAACGTCTGAGGTAGACAAACGAAATGCCGTACGACGCAGTCGCTCCCAGGCAAGCGACCTGAGCACTCACACTTCCGGCGACGCCGAGATTCCACGGCGCCAACACGATCAGCACTCCTCCGAATCCGAGAAGCAACCCCAGCGACGTGTATCGCGTCAGCGTTTCCCCCGGCAGGAAGGCAAGGGAGACAGCCATTGTCATCAGCGGCGTGGTGGCGTTGTAGATGCTCGCGAGCCCCGAGGACATGTTCTGCTCCGCCCAACTGAACAGCAGCCATGGCACGATGCATTGCGTCGCTGCGAGAAGCGCCATGTGCTTCCAGACGCGAAATTCCCGCGGTAGGCCGATCCGGCTGACCGCTGACACGAGAATCAGCGCGAACGCACCGAAGACCAAGCGCCACAGAACCACCTGCGTGAAGGACAGACCTTCGAGCCCGATCTTCATGAAGAGGAAACTGGCTCCCCACACCAGCGCAGCTGCGGTGTATTGAATGGCCAGACTTGCCCTCAAAGGGTGAAGTCTCCATGCGGACTGACATCGTGACGAGTGTCGGGTGTGCGTCCGGCAAGAGCTAGTACGTTCAGGACCAGTAGGACCAGGAGGCTGACGACGATGATTGCCATGTGTACAGCCTGACGGAATGTCCGACACAGCAATAGTGGCAGAAAAGCCAGACTTGGACGATTTTCTGCCACTTCGCCCTTTTTCTGTCACACTCGAAAGATGCTCGCGAAAGTGGTGGTCCCACTGATGCCGATGACCGAGGCGTTCGAACTCGGTGTGGCATGTGAAGTATTCGGCTTCGACCGATCCGACGACGGCCTCCCGACTTACGACTTCTCTCTGATCGCCGCTGTTCCGGGCCCGATCCGAACGCGCTTCGGCTACACCATCGATGTTCCGTACAACCTCGATTCCCTCGACGACGCCGATCTCATCGTCGTTTCCGCCGGCGGAACCTACGACGCAGGCGACGCCTACATGTGTTCACCGAGTCCCGACTCGAGTGTCGATCCCCTGTTGGTCAAACTGCGTGAGGCTGTAGCCCGCGGCGCCAAGGTGGCCAGCCTGTGCACCGGAGCGTTCGTCCTCGGGGCGGCAGGACTCCTGGACGGCAAGCGATGCACGACGCATTGGCGTCACGCAGAAAGGCTGGCGCAGACGTATCCGGAAGCCAAGGTCGATCCGGACGTGCTGTACGTGGACGAGGATCCGGTGTTCACCAGCGCAGGCACCGCGGCTGGAATCGACTTGTGCCTGCACATCGTGCGGAAGGAACAGGGTTCTCGCGTGGCCAACGGCATCGCGAGAAGGATGGTGGTGCCACCCCACCGCGACGGTGGGCAGGCCCAGTACGTCGCCACTCCCCTCACTTCGACGCCGAGTGCAACCCTTGCCCCACTCCTCGATTGGATGACGGAGAATCTCACCCTCGATCTCACTGTCGGTATGGTCGCGGCCCGAGCGAACATGTCCGCTCGCACGTTTGCCCGCCGTTTCCAAGCGGAAACGGGAACGACTCCCGCCCGATGGCTCAGTGATCAACGGGTACTGGCCGCCCAGCAACTCCTGGAGAATTCGGATCTCTCCGTCGATGTCATCGCAGAACGCGTCGGTTTCGGCGGCGGCGCCGTGCTTCGCCAGCACTTCATCCGGCTTCGCTGCACCACGCCCCAGGCCTACCGCCGGACGTTTCGGGCGACCGAGAACGCAAGCTGAAATCGGCTCAGGGAAGAATCAGCGGTTCCGGGGCGTTGCACACACCAACAGCCCGCACAATGGAAAGGACCCCTGTGGCCACCCAGACACTCACCCAGCAGAACTTCGACGAAACGATCAACGGCAGCGACGTCGTCCTCGTGGACTTCTGGGCCTCCTGGTGCGGCCCGTGCCGCCAGTTCGCGCCGACGTTCGAAGCCTCTTCGGAGAAGCACGCCGACGTCGTTCACGCAAAGGTCGACACCGAGGCCGAGCAGGGAATCGCTGCAGCCGCCAACATCCGCTCGATCCCCACGATCATGGCCTTCCGCGAAGGCGTACTCGTGTTCAACCAGGCCGGCGCTCTTCCCGCCGCTCAGCTCGAAGAGCTCGTCACTCAGGTCAAGGCACTCGACATGGACGAGGTCCGCAAGCAGATCGCAGAGCAGACCGCTTCAGCTGAATAGTGAAAAAGAGCGCGCTCTGAATCGAATTCGATTCGGAGCGCGCTCTTTTCGTGGAGAGACTGTCTTGAAGCCGAGTCAGTGAGCCGCGCTGTCCCAGCTTCGACCCGTACCCACCGAAACATCCAGGGGTACCGACAACTCGATGGCTGTGGCCATCTTGTCCTTGACCAGTGCGGTGACTTCCTCCAACTCGGAGGCGACCACTTCGAGCACCAATTCGTCGTGCACCTGCAACAGCATGCGCGACTTCAATCCGGCGTCGGCGAGAGCCTTCTGAACATTGATCATCGCAACCTTGATGATGTCGGCTGCGGTGCCCTGGATCGGCGCATTCAGGGCAGCACGTTCGGCCACCTCACGACGCTGACGGTTGTCGCTGTTGAGGTCCGGCAGGTAGCGACGACGACCGTAGAGCGTCGAGGTGTAACCGTCCTTACGTGCCTGCTCGACCACCGCGTGGAGGTAATCCCGCACGCCGCCGAAGCGAGCGAAGTACGCATCCATCTGCTGCTTCGCTTCTTCGGTCGAAATCTTCAGCTGCGACGCCAAACCGTAGGCACTCAGCCCGTACGCCAGACCGTAAGACATCGCCTTGACCCGGCGCCGCAGTTCAGGTGTTACTTCTTCGATCGGTACCCCGAATGCGCGCGAGCCGACAAAGCTGTGCAGGTCCTCACCGGTGTTGAATGCCTCGATCAGTCCCTCGTCGCCTGACACGTGCGCCATGATGCGCATTTCGATCTGGCTGTAGTCGGCAGTGAGCAGAACGTCGAAACCCTGCCCGACTACGAATCCGTCGCGAATCTCGCGTCCCGCGTCGTTTCGCACCGGGATGTTCTGCAAGTTCGGATCGGTCGACGACAGACGCCCGGTTGCGGCAACCGTCTGGTTGAACGTCGTGTGGATGCGCCCGTCTTCGGCCACGGCCTTGAGAAGACCGTCGACGGTCACCTTCATACGCGTCGCATCACGGTGCGCGAGAAGGTGTTCGAGGAACGGGTGTCCTGTCTTGTCGAACAGACCTTGCAACGCCTCGGCGTCGGTGGTGTAGCCCGTCTTCGTCTTCTTGGTCTTGGGCATGTCCAGTTCTTCGAACAAGACCACCTGCAACTGCTTGGGCGAACCCAGGTTGATCTGCTTGTCGATCACCTCGTACGCGGAATTGGCGGCGTCGGCGACCTGGGAGGCGAAACGGCTCTGAAGATCATGCAGATGCGCGCTGTCGACGGCGATGCCGGTGGCCTCGATCTGGGCGAGCTCGATCGTCAACGGCAGTTCCATGTCGGAGAGCAGCGACTTGGACTCGATCGACTCCAACTCGGTGTCCAGCGCAGCTGCCAAGTCGAGAACGGCCTGAGCGCTGAGCATCGCGGTCTCAGCCGCTTCGGCATCGAGCTGTTCGGTGTCGTCGAGCAGTGAAAGCTGTTCCTGGCCGGATGTTTCGGCGCGAAGTTCGCGCTTGAGGTAGCGGAGCGAGAGGTCGTCGAGGTTGAAGCTGCGCTGACCCGGCCGGACGAGGTATGCGGCCAGAGCGGTGTCGCTGGTCAGTCCACCGAGCGTCCAACCCCGCCCACGCAGAGCGTGGATCGCCCATTTGGCTTCGTGCAGGGCCTTCGGCTGCGATGGGTCGGCGAGCCAATCACCGAGAGCTGCTTCGTCTTCCGGCGTTGCCGTCGATGCCGCGATGTATGCACATTCACCGTCCGAGGCCGCGATCGCGAGCGCAGTGACGTCGCCGGCAAACGGAGTTCTGGTTCCGAGCACCGTCACGCCGTGACGCTCACCGGTTCGCGCGTGGGCGTCGAGCCACGCGGCAACCGCACCCGGGGCGAGTGCGTCGCCGCTGACCTCGAACCCTTCCTCTGCTTCGGGCTCGGACGACGACAGGGTGGCGAACAGCCGATCGCGGAGAACCTTGAACTCGAGATCGTCGAACAACGCATGAATCTTCTCGCGGTCCCACGGAGCCAACACCAACTGCTCAGGCGTGTACGGCAACGGAACGTCGCGAACCATCTCGGTGAGCTGACGGTTGAGCAGGACGTTCGCGAGGTTCTCGCGTAGTGAGTCCCCCACCTTGCCGCGAACCTTGTCCACGTTGTCGACCAGTCCCTGCAGGTCGCCGTACTCACGGATCCACTTGGTTGCGGTCTTCTCGCCGACGCCGGGGATGCCGGGGAGGTTGTCACTCGGGTCGCCGCGCAGGGCAGCAAAATCCGGATACTGCGACGGGCTGAGGCTGTACTTCTCCTCTACCGCAGTCGGCGTGAATCGGGTGAGCTCCGAGACGCCCTTCTTCGGGTAGAGCACAGTGACGTTGTCGGTCACCAACTGCAGCGAGTCGCGGTCACCGGTCACGACGAGAACCCGGTATCCGAGTGCCTCCGCCTGCGTGGTCAACGTGGCGATCACGTCGTCGGCTTCGAAACCTTCCTCGGCCATGACCGGGATGCCCAGCGCGCCGAGAACGTCCTTGGTGATGTCGATCTGGCCCTTGAATTCGTCCGGAGCCTTCGCGCGCTGTGCCTTGTACTCGGGGAACAGGTCGGCGCGAAACGTCTGACGCGACACGTCGAAGGCCGCGGCCAAGTGGGTGGGCTGCTCGTCACGAAGAAGATTGATCAACATCGACGTGAAGCCGTACACCGCGTTGGTGGCCTGACCACTGTGTGTCTTGAAGTTCTCTGCGGGCAGCGCGTAGAAGGCGCGGAACGCCAACGAATGCCCGTCGAGAAGCATCAAGAGAGGGCGATCGTCCGCCTTGCCGGTGGTGCCGGCTGGAGCGGTGGACGTGCTGGACCGAGTTGTGGTTGCGGGGCTCACGGTTCATCAGTCTAGGGATCGCGACCGACATCGACGCCTTCGCCGTTGTTTATGCAGGAACAGACGCAAGAATCGGACAATTGATGCAGCCATTGCCCTTCGATACGGAACCGAAACATCCCGGAAATCTCAGAACCCCATCTGAAGCGAACGGAGCCGTTAGAGTCCGGAAATCGCAGCAACGGAACAATCCCTCTGCTGCGCGGCACCTTTGTCCAGACGCGCTATTCCCGACCCGCTCGGAGGACGTACGTGGCCCCACCCGTAGTGAAACGGCAGACCCTCGCGACACTCAGCCGACTACTGGCCTTTGCATTACTGACGTTCTTCGCATTACTCAGCCTGGCCGGAACTGCTTCGGCTCAGGAACCGACCACTTCCCCTGCACCGCCGACAGCACCGGTTCCCGACAACGCTGTCCCCGTCAGCGGCAATCTCAACAACGGCGGCACACGCCTCGCAGGCGTCACCGTGCGTGCACTCGATTCTTCCGGCACCGAAGTCGCCGCCGGAGAATCGGCATCCAACGGCCGTTGGGAGCTGGCCGTGGCACCGGGCACCTACACCTTCGAGATCGTTGCCGACTCACTCCCCGACGGGGTCAGTGTGCAAGCCGCTGTCGAACGCGAGGTGGTGGCCGGCCGCGCGAACACCGTGATCTTCTCGTTCGGCGAGGTACGTACCGCCTCGAATGTCAGCTTCGGCGAGAAGCTGATTCGCACGACGGTCGACGGCCTGCGGTTCGGCCTCGTGATCGCGATCGCCGGAGTGGGTTTGAGCCTGATCTACGGCACCACGGGCCTGACCAACTTCGCTCACGGCGAGATGGTGACGTTGGGAGCCGTCGCTGCGTGGGTGATCAACACGTCCTTCGGCGTTCCGCTGATTCCGGCCACGATCCTCGCGATCTTGGTCGGCATCGGTATCGGCCTGCTGACCAACGGGATCGTCTGGAAACCACTGCGCAAGCGCAAGACCGGGTTGATCGCACAATTGGTGGTCTCGATCGGTCTCGCGATTTCCCTGCGCTACTTGATCCTGATCTTCTTCTCCGACCGCGCCGAACCGTTCGACGACTACCAGGGCCAGGTCGAGAAGAACTGGGGCCCGATCGCACTGACCGACGCCAACGCGATAGTCATGATCGTCAGTCTGGTCGTCCTGGTCGGCGTCGCCCTTCTCCTGCAGAAAACTCGGATCGGAAAGGCCATGCGCGCTGTCTCCGACAATCGTGACCTCGCCGCGTCCTCGGGAATCAACGTCGAACGCGTGATCATGTTCGTCTGGGGTCTCGGCGGCGGATTGGCCGCCCTCGGCGGTGTGCTGTTCGGTATCTCCGAACTCGGCGGACGCGTCCAGTGGGAAATGGGCTTCAAACTCTTGCTGCTCATGTTCGCCGGAATCACCCTCGGTGGTCTGGGAACCGCGTACGGGGCGCTACTCGGCTGCGTCATCGTCGGACTTCTGGTCCAACTCTCCACGCTCATCATCAACCCCGACCTCAAATACATCGGCGGACTTCTCGTCTTGATCGTGATCCTCGTGGTTCGCCCCCAGGGCATCCTCGGATCCAGACAAAGGATCGGGTGACGAATATGGACATCATGGGAGCTTTCCAGGTTTCCTTCGCCCAGTTGATCGGGCCGTCGGCAATCTTCTACGCACTGCTGGCAATCGGGCTGAACCTGCACTTCGGCTACGCCGGACTGCTCAACTTCGGTCAGATCGGTTTCGCCCTCCTGGGCGGCTACGGCGTCGGCATCATGACCGTGACCTACGACCAGCCGTTGTGGCTCGGCATCCTCGTCGGACTCACCGCAGCCGGTCTCCTCGCACTCGTGCTCGGTATCCCGACGCTGCGTCTGCGCGCCGACTATCTCGCCATCGTCACCATCGCCGCGTCGGAGATCCTGCGTCTGATCTTCCGCTCGACCGCGTCGGATTCGGTGACCGGTTCCACCAACGGCCTGTTCGGTTTCGCAGACCCGTTCACCGCACTGAGCCCCTTCGACTCGGCCAAGCAGTACTCGTTTCTCGGCGTGAAGTTCTACGGAGACGACCTCTGGTCGATGGTCGTGGGATGGACCCTCGTGTTGATCTTGTGCGGATTCGTCTACCTGTTGACGCACAGTCCGTGGGGGCGTGTCCTCAAGGCGGTGCGTGAAGACGAGGACGCAGCGCGATCGTTGGGCAAGAACGTCTTCGTGTACAAGATGCAGGCGCTGGTTCTCGGCGGCGTGATCGGTGGTCTGGCCGGTGTGTTCAACGCCCTGCAGACCAAGTCCATCAACCCGGACTTCTACTCGACCGCGCAGACGTTCTTCGCGTTCGGCGCGCTGATTCTGGGCGGGGCGGCAACGGTATTCGGCCCGGTGGTCGGCGCAATGTTGTTCTGGTTCCTTCTCGCAATCCCTGATGCATTGTTGCGTCAGGCGATCTCCGGCGAAAATCCGCTGCTTTCACTGACGGAACAGCAAGTCGGAGCCACCAGGTATGTCCTGCTCGGGTTGATGATCGCTCTCCTGATGGTCTTCAGACCGCAGGGAATACTGGGTAACAAGCGGGAGGTGCAACTCAATGCTTGACGCCGATACCAGAGCACAGATCTTTGCCGACGTTCCTCACCTTCCCGGGTCGGCGAAACCCGACCCGGTATTGGTCGCTGACCACGTCTCGCGGACGTTCGGCGGTCTCAAGGCTGTCGACGTCGATCACCTCGAGATTCAACGCGGGTGCATCACGGGTCTGATCGGCCCCAACGGTGCTGGAAAAACGACGCTCTTCAACCTCCTCACCGGATTCGACCGGCCGGACACCGGTACGTGGTCGATGGACGGTCAATCGCTGGGCCGCATGTATCCCCACCAGGTAGCCAGGAAAGGAGTGGTACGGACGTTCCAGTTGACCAAGGCGCTCTCCAAACTCACGGTGCTGGACAACGTACGACTGGGTGCCACCGGCCAACGAGGTGAACGCATCTTCGCTTCTCTCGTCCCGTGGATCTGGAAAGGGCAGGAACGCGAGATCACCGAACGCGCCAACGAACTCCTCGCACGATTCAAACTCGACACCAAGGCAGACGACCTCGCCGGTTCACTCTCCGGTGGGCAGCGCAAACTGCTCGAAATGGCTCGCGCACTCATGACCTCTCCCTCGGTGGTGATGCTCGACGAACCGATGGCCGGGGTCAATCCTGCTCTGACGCAAAGCCTGCTCGGACACATCAAGTCACTGCGCGACGACGGAATGACGGTCGTGTTCGTCGAGCACGACATGGACGTGATCCGAGACATCAGCGATTGGGTGGTGGTCATGGCACAGGGCAGCGTCATCGCCGAATCCACCCCGGACGAGCTCTCGTCCAACACTGCCGTCGTCGACGCATATCTGGGCAGCCACCATGACCAGGCCCTCGAGTTCGACGACAACGGAAATCCGATGGGCGAGACGGCCGTTCTGGCCGCCGCTCTGGCTGAAGCCGAGGTCGAAACCCTCGAAACAGGTGGGGATCTGTCGGAGCCCGACATCGACAACCTTCCGGCCGATCTCGCCGCTGCGCTGGAATCGAGTCCCGAGGAACCGCGCGGAAGGCACGAGAAGCCATGAGCGAGAACCAAGCACGTTCACTCACGCCTGCAGAATTCGCCGCGACTGCCGAGGAGCATCAGAGACTGTCGGCCGGTGCCCTGCTCCGCGCCGACAGCCTCGTCGCGGGCTACATTCCGGGCGTCAACATCCTGCGTGAATGCAACTTCTTCCTGAAGGAAGGAGAAATCGTCGGGATCATCGGACCGAACGGCGCAGGCAAATCGACACTCCTGAAATCACTGTTCGGACTGATACCGGTACGCGAAGGGTCGGTCACCCTCCGCGAGGACAACATCACATCTGCGCCCGCCCATGTCCTCGTCCAGAAGGGAGTCGGGTACGTCCCTCAGACGCAGAACGTCTTTCAGACTTTGACTATCGAAGAAAACCTAGAAATGGGGATTTATCTGCGACCCAAGGCATTCGCGGAACGATTCGCCTTCGTGAGTGAACTGTTCCCGCTGCTGAGTGAACGACGAAAGGTGAAGGCCGGTGCACTCTCCGGTGGTGAACGTCAGATGGTCGCCATGGGCCGGGCCCTGATGATGGATCCGTCGGTTCTGCTCCTCGACGAACCGTCCGCGGGTCTGTCCCCGATGTTCCAGGACGAGGTGTTCATCCGCTGCAAGAAGATCAATGCTGCGGGTGTCTCGGTCATCATGGTCGAGCAGAACGCGCGCCGCTGCCTTCAGATCTGCGACCGCGGCTACGTACTCGATCAGGGTAAGAACGCGTACACCGACACCGGCGCCAATCTGATGAACGACCCCAAGGTTATCGAGTTGTACCTGGGAACGCTCGCCGGAAGCAAAGAGAAGTAGGAAGGACACGAGAACGGGCCAGGGTCTGGCGACCCTGGCCCGTTCTCGTCGACTGCTTACTTGCACACCACTTACTTGCCCACGACCACGAATCCTTCTGTGGTCAGCGTGTTCTCAGGGCCGAACTTGAGCTTTCCGTACGAACCGATGGACGGTTCTCCCGAATCGTTGAAGTCCAACTCACCGGTGATGCCGTCGTAGTCGATGTCGGTTCCCGCCTTCACCAACGGCAGGCACTCGACATAGGACGTGCACTTGGTGCCACCTTCGGTGACGCTGTTGATGTTGGCTGCGATGTCGGTACCGGCCGTCGACTTCGCCTGCTCGGCAGCGAGCGCTGAGATCACCACCGCGTCGTACGACTCTCCGGCGTAGTTGAAGTCGATCAGGGAGGGGTTCACAGCCTTCAGACGATCCTGGAAGGCAGCTCCGACGTCCGTCAGGGGCGTAGTTCCCTGCATCGTGTCGAGCAACGGCTTCGCCACGGATTCGCCCAGCGCGTTACCCATGTTGCCGTCCACGCCGTACATCGCCATTCCGTCCGACGGACCGATGCCCACTTCGTGCATGCGCGTGATGATCTTCGCCGACTCTTCGAAGCCCACCAATGCCACTGCATCCGGATTGAAGTTCTTGACCTGATCGACTTCGGAGTTGAACGACTGTGCGTTCGGGTCGTAGATGATCTTCTCGATCTGATCGGACGGGACACCCGAATCGATCAGATTCTTTTCGATGTTGTCCGCCAGACCCGTCCCGTACGGGTCGTTGAGGGCCATGATCGCTACGCGCTGACCACCATCGTCCGAAATGAGCTGTGCGACGGCCTGAGCCTGCAGTACGTCCGTCGGAGCGGTGCGGAAGTACATGCCCTTGTCGGGGTAGCAAACGAATTGGTCCGAGGTGTTGGCGGGCGAGAACATCACGACGCCTGCGCTGGCGATCTTGTCGATCACCTTGAGCGAGACCGACGACGACGCGGCGCCGACGATGACCTGAGTGCCTGCAGCCAATTCGCGGTCGACGGTGGTGTTGGCGGTGTCCGTTGTGGTGTCACCCGAATCGCCGGGAATCAGCTGGACCGGTTGGCCGAGAACGCCTCCGGCTGCGTTGACGTCGTTGACTCCCAGCTGGGTGCCCGCGACCATCGGCGGCCCGAGAAACGACAAGCTGCCGGTGTCGGGAAGAAGCGTGCCGATGCGCAGTGCTTCCGTGGACGGGGTGGCGCCGGCCTTGGCCTGCTCCGGGGTGCAATCGGTCGTGACGGATGTCGTCGCGGCAGAAGCGCCGGACGTAGAGCCACTCGAAGACGAGTCATCCGACTTGTCCGAGCTACAGCCTGCAAGTGCCAGTGATGCCGCGCCGAGAACTGCAGCAGTACGCACAAGTGTTCGTCTAGCCATCCCACGCTCCTAAGATCAGCCGGTGCTCGCGCCACCCGAACTGGCGCTCGCTGTGGGATCAGACGCTAGACCTTGGAACCGTTTCGCGATCCGTCAAGAAAGCCCTGTGACCTGACTGTTATCTGAAGGCGCACAGTGTTTACACGGCTGTAGCGCTGCGCGAGGTTTCGAACGTCGACGCAGCTGCTCGATACAGCCGGGTTCCGGACACTTCGCTCAAGCGTCCGGTTCACCGCCCAGGGTTTCCAGCACGACCTGTGCGACGGCCTTCATCGTGGAACGCCTGTCCATCGCCGCGCGCTGGATCCACTTGAACGCCTCGGGTTCGGTGAGCGCTTGGCGAACCATCAGAACACTCTTGGCACGCTCGATCAGCTTGCGTGCTTCGAGCCGGTCGGACAGATCGGCGACCTCACGCTCGAGCGCCGTCACCTCTCGGAAACGACTGACCGCCAATTCGACGGCGGGAACGAGGTCACTGATGGAGAACGGCTTGACCAAGTAAGCCATGGCGCCGGCATCGCGCGCGCGCTCCACCAACTCGCGCTGACTGAACGCTGTGAGAATGACAACAGGAGCGATGCGTTTGGCGGCAATCTCCGAAGCGGCGTCGATGCCGTCTCTCCTGGGCATCTTCACGTCCATGATGACCAGATCAGGCTTGAGCGACTCGGCCAACTCCACCGCGACCTGCCCGTCGCCGGCCTCACCGACGACGTCGTAGCCCTCTTCGCGAAGCATCTCGACCAGATCCATGCGGATCAACGCCTCGTCTTCAGCGACGACAACACGACGGGGTGCGAGCTGATTGCCTTGCGGCTGCGGCGAATTCATGGCCACCATCCTCCTCCATCGAACCGCCCCGACACGAGACGCGAACGATTAGAGGGTACCGGTGTTTGACATTGAAATCGCATCTTCTAATGTAGTCATCGCAACAAGCCCTCGTATCCCAATTGGCAGAGGAAACGGATTCAAAACCCGTCCAGTGTGAGTTCGAGTCTCACCGAGGGCACCACCTGCCGCAGCCGCCGTACCGCAAGGTTCGGCATTCGGCTGTACCCCAGATCAACCGCAGCTAGATTCGATCCATGAACGGTCGTCGGCTGATTGCTCTGCTCGGAGCAATCTTTATCTTCGTGCTGCTCTCCGGGTGTCAGACTGACGACCAATTCGACACCGCCCGCGAATCCAACACTGTCCGCGAATCCAACACTGCCGGCGAATCTTCCACCCAGACCGTCCTCGATGCTGCAACACAGACCGGCACCCTTCAGGTCGGATCCCCTCCGGTCGATGCCCCATCCACCGAGATCTCCATGCTTCCCCCGTTGCCGAACGACACGGAGATCCCTTCACCGAATCCGCGCGTCGAGGTGACCGAGATCGACGTGACCGATCACGATGGTTTCACTCGCATCACCTATCGCTTCGACGGAAGCGGATCTGTGTTCTGGAAAGCCGAATATGTCAGTGAAGCGATCCGAGCGGGTGACAGCACAGTCGTGGACGTCGGTAGTCGATCGATACTTCAGGTCGATCTGATGGGAGTCCAATCGGATTCCGTGCTCGACTCTGTATCGCACGAGGGCGCGAGTATCACGCGTATGGACAGTTCAGCGGTGAACAATACGATCCTGCAGTCGTTTGTCGGGACGGTCGACATCCGTCCGACGTACACGGTGTCGACATCCGATTCACCGTCCCGGTTGACGGTCGACATCCCCGCAGTCGACAACTGACATTGACTACCCAATTGTGCTTCCAGCGCAGGCATCCCGGCGCAGCCGTCGTCAACTGCCGTAATCCGGTTGTCGAGGGTCGGCTGAATCTCCGTCTCGAAACCGAGGTCTCACAATCGGTCCGAGGCGATTGTGGGACCGGTCCCACACGACTGTCATGATCCTCATGCCCGAACTGCTGCTGCCCGAACTGCTGCTGCCAGTGTTTGTTCCAGCAGGACGGCAACCGTCATGGGGCCGACGCCACCCGGCACCGGTGTGATCGCGCCGGCATGAGGGAGCGCGGCGACGTACTCCACGTCTCCGACGTTGCCCTCGTTGTACCCCGCATCGATCACCACTGCCCCAGGCTTGATCCACGCCCCTTTGATCAGTTCCGGAACGCCGACAGCGGCGATGACGACGTCTGCCGTACCGACGTGTGCGGCAAGGTCGACGGTTCGCGAATGGCAGTACGTCACTGTCGCGTCCCGACGCAGGAGCAGCATCCCCATCGGCAATCCGAGTATCGGGCTTCGGCCGACCACGACGGCATGCTTTCCGGCGAGTTCGACGCCTGTGGCGTCGAGCAGGCGCAGGATGCCACTCGGGGTACACGATTCGAATCCCCCACCGTTCAAGGCCATTGCCGCGAACGAAGCCGAGGTAACGCCGTCGACGTCCTTGTCGGCCGAGATCGCGTCGAACGCGACCCGCTCGTCGATATGGACCGGCACCGGATGCTGCAGCAGTATGCCGTCGACCACAGGATCATCCGACAACGCTCTCAGCACGTCGACGAGTTCTTCGGTGGTTGTACTCACCGGGAGTTCGACCGTCCGCGACGTCATTCCAACGGCGACAGACCGATTGGCCTTCATCCGCACATAGGCCTTCGACGCCGGGTCCGCTCCCACGATGACGGCGGCCAGGCAAGGAACGTGCCCCGTCTCATCACGAAACTGCCTGGTGCGCACCGACAAGTCCGCGAGCGCAGCATCGGCAATTGCGCGTCCGTCGATAACTCGAGCGGGCGCGTTCTGGCTGGGCAGATTTCCGGTAGACAGATTTCCGGTAGGCAGTTTTTCAGTAGACAGCTTTTCAGTAGACATGGATCCCCTTCACACAAGATGTGTGAAGCACCCAGGCGGTCGATGCCTCGCGATGTGCACTCCCCGGTGGTAATTCCCACCCGCGCCAGTCGTGCATGGTCAGCGTACCGCGCGTTTGTTTCACTGCCACGAAACGCATCCAGAACGCCGCTCTCAAAACGAGACAAATCGACAGTACCTATCAATAGGTAACGATCTGACCTGCAGTTATTCCATCCTAAGCAATTAGATGGCACGATGGGGGCAACCGCACGGGCACCAAGCATTGGAGGCACCGATGGACAACGGCAAGATCAACCTGACCTATGACGGTCGGGTGTCACTGAGCTTCCAATTGGCGATTCCGCACGCACCGGACAAGGTCTGGAAGGTCATAACGGAACGCGAGTACCTCGACGCCTGGTTCCCGGCGGACGTCGACTTCAATCTCACTCCAGGCGCGGATCTGCTGTTCAAGGTGACACCGGAACAAGTCGAGCGATTCGGACTGCCCGCAGATCATGTGACGCGCGGGACGGTCATCAGCGTCCACCCGCACCGAATTCTCGAATTCCTCTGGGACGCAGATACTCTGCATTGGGAACTGGCGCCGGACGGCACCGGCGGCTGTTGGCTGACCCTCACCCACACGATGGAAGACGAAGAGTCGGCGTACGCCCACGCCGCCGGTTGGCACGCGGGCTTGGAAGTTGTTGCGGCCCAGCTCGATGGACGCGAGGTCGACTGGTCTCCGTGGGACCGAGCCGACGAACTCTCACCGCAATATCGCAAGTCTGCTTGATTCTGGGCCCGAGTTCAGTCTCGGGCCCGCTTCTCATTCCCCTTTACGCGGGAAATGCCTGATCATTCCTTCTTGGACCACCGTCGCCAACAGCAGTCCTTCCACCGAGAAGTACCGTCCGGTTGCCAGACCGCGCGAACCTGCGGCGACCGGCGATTCGGTGGCGTACAGAACCCAGTCGGTGAACCGGAACGGGCGATGGAACCAGATCGAATGATTGACCGTCGCCGCGACGATACGATCATGACCCCAGGACAAACCATGAGTGGTCAGAATCGAATCGAGCACGGTGGTGTCGGACGAATATGCCAGCGTCGCAGCGTGAATGAGCGAATCGTCCGGCAGATCACCGTCGGGGCGCATCCACACCCGATTGTGGTTGAGTTTCTCGCCGGTGTCCTTGAGGATCCACGCCGGATCGTTGGCGTACCGCATGTCGATCGGCTTGAGCGCTGCACTGAAATGCGGCAGCTTCTCCTCGTACCCCACTAGATGATCGCCGATGGGAGGCAACGACTCCGGAAGTGGAACATCCGGAATCTCGACAGCATGGTCGAGCCCCTTGCCGGAGTCCTGAAATGCCGCGAGCATCACGAACAATTCGTTCTCACCCTGATAGGCCGTCACCTGGCGATTGGCGAATGCCCTCCCGTCGCGATGACGCTCCACCCGGTAGTCGATAGGCGCCTTGACATCTCCGCCCCGAATGAAGTGGGCGTTCACGGCATGGATGGGGCGATCACCATCGACGGTCCGTCCGGCGGCCATCAGTGCCTGAGACACCAACTGACCGCCGAACGTCCGCGAACCTACCTGCTTCGGGTGGTATCCACGGAACGCGTCTTCACCGATCTGCTCCAGATCCAACAGACCGAGGAGAGTACCGAGGTCGGCGGACGCGTTCGCGTGGGTCACTCAGTGGTCCTCTTCGCCGATGCGGTGGACGTGAATGAGGTTGGTGGAGCCGACAGTTCCCGGAGGGGACCCGGCAACGATCACCACGAGGTCGCCCTTGACGTACCGCCCGAGAGAGAGCAATGCACTGTCCACCTGACGCACCATCTCGTCGGTGGTGGCCACCGCATCGACCAGGAACGTCTCGGTTCCCCATGTCAGCGTCAGTTGACTGCGCACAGCGGGCAGCGGCGTGAAGGCGAGCAACGGCAGCGGCGTGTGCAGACGA
Source organism: Rhodococcus sp. IC4_135 (assembly GCF_011602025.1). Classification (NCBI taxonomy): domain Bacteria; kingdom Bacillati; phylum Actinomycetota; class Actinomycetes; order Mycobacteriales; family Nocardiaceae; genus Rhodococcus; species Rhodococcus sp. IC4_135. The sequence goes on along the minus strand of NZ_JAAOLG010000017.1, from coordinate 58,950 downwards.
GCCAGTCGACGCACCGTGTCACCGGACTGAGTGAACGCAACCAAGGCCTTGGCGTCGAGACGTTCGCCGATGTCGCGTGCGGCGTACGAGATGACACCGCGCTTGGTGCGCGGGACGTGGGTCAGCGGTGGGACACGGGTTGATTCGTTCTCGACGGCCTCGACGATGCGGGCCATGGTGCGAACGGTTTCCATGACGTACTTGCCCACCGAAGTCTCGCCCGAGAGCATGACTGCATCCGCGCCGTCGAGAACGGCGTTGGCGACATCGGACGCCTCTGCACGAGTCGGACGTGAGTTCTCGATCATCGATTCGAGCATCTGCGTGGCGACGATGACCGGCTTCGCGTTCTCACGAGCAATCTGGATTGCGCGCTTCTGAACGAGCGGGACCTGCTCGAGCGGCAACTCGACACCGAGGTCACCGCGGGCGACCATGACGGCGTCGAACGCGAGCACGATGGCTTCGAGATTGTCGATGGCCTCGGGCTTCTCGAGCTTCGCGATGACGGGAACGCGGCGCCCGACTCGATCCATGATGGCGTGAACCAATTCGACATCCGCGGGTGAGCGAACGAAGGACAGTGCAATGAAGTCGACGCCCAGCTTGAGCGCAAACTCGAGGTCGGCAATGTCCTTGCCCGACAGGGCTGGAACGGAGACGTTCATACCGGGCAGTGAGAGGCCCTTGTTGTTGCTGACCGGACCGCCTTCGGTGACCCGACAGACGACGTCGTTGCCGTCGATGGACGTGACGACCAGGCCGACCTTTCCGTCGTCGACCAGAAGTCGATCGCCGGCCTTGGCGTCGCGCGCCAATTCCTTGTACGTGGTGCCGACGCGATCGTGCGTTCCCTCGACGTCGTCGACGGTGATACGAACTTCTTCGCCGTTGGCCCAGGTGGTCCGCTCGTCCTTGAATCGGCCGAGGCGAATCTTGGGTCCCTGAAGGTCGGCGAGAACACCGACGGCCTTTCCGGTGGCGTCCGACGCGGCGCGGACGCGAATGTAGTTTTCTTCGTGATCGGCATGCTCGCCGTGGCTGAAGTTGAGGCGAGCCACGTCCATGCCGCTCTCCACGAGCTCACGGATGCGGTCGCCAGAAGCTGTCGCAGGTCCAAGTGTGCATACAATTTTTGTCCGTCGGTTCACGGCTCGAGCCTAGTCGCTACCCCACCGCACTTCTATCCGGCATTTGCGACCTGCGCTTTCTGTACTTACTCGATTCAGTTGTTCAGCTTACGAACAGCGGAAATGCCTTTGGATGAACTGGAGCGGGAAGCTCAGACTCGCCTGTGAGATACACGTCGACGGCACGTGCGGCCGACCGTCCTTCGGCAATCGCCCAGACGACGAGTGACGCCCCGCGATGCGCGTCGCCGCAGACGAATACACCAGGCGTCCGGGTCTGCCACCTGACATCACACTCGATTCGGCCGAGTGGATCGGTGCCGACATCAAGGTCGGTGAGCAGCGGGGCGGTTTCGACGCCCTCGAAACCGAGCGCGAGTAGGACCATCTCGCACGCCAGATCCGTCGTGTCGCCGGTCTCCACCAGGGTCCGTTGTCCGTTCGCCCCTCGTGACACGGCTACCGGAACCATCCGGATTGCACGGACCGCACCCTCGCCGTCGTCGAGAAATTCCTGCGCCGCCCATCGGAACCGTTTGTCACTGCCCTCCTCGTCTGCCGGCGAGGTGCGCAGGACCCGCGGCCACAGCGGCCATGGGTCGCGATCTCGATCGCGGCGTGCCGGAGGTGGGACGTGGTAATCCAATTCCGCCACCGAGAGGCCGCCCTGGCGATGCACGGTGCCGATGCAGTCGGCGGCCGTGTCACCGCCACCGATGATCACGACGTTCTTACCTCGTGCCGAGATGCTCGACGCGCCGTCCCCCTCGCATTCGCGGTTGGCCGCACGCAGGTACGTCATCGCACGGTGGATTCCGCGAAGTCCACGACCCGGTACGTCGGTGTCTCTGGCACGATCGGCCCCTACCGCCAGGACCACCGCCTCGAAATCCGTCAGCAGGTCGTGCGCGCTCACGTTCACTCCGACGGCGCAGTCGGTGACGAATCTGGTCCCTTCGGCGGTCAGTTGGTCCAGCCGCCGGTTGATCAAGGCCTTGGGCAACTTGAATTCCGGAATTCCGTAGCGAAGCAGTCCCCCGATCCGATCGCTCCGCTCGAACACCGTGACACTATGTCCGGCTCGTGTCAGTTGTTGAGCCGCAGCAAGTCCCGCCGGTCCCGAACCGACTACAGCGACACGATGTCCGCTGTGACCTACAGGTCCCTGCGGCCCCAACCAACCCGACTCCCAGGCGTTGTCGACGATTGCCTGTTCGATGCGCTTGATGGTGACGCCTCCCGACGTGTGCTCGTCGTCGAGTGCGAGAACGCACGCCGTTTCGCACGGAGCGGGGCACAGATGTCCGGTGAACTCGGGGAAATTGTTGGTGGAATGCAGATTCTCCGAAGCTTCGGACCACCGTCCACGCCGAACGAGGTCGTTCCATTCCGGGATGAGATTGCCGAGCGGACACCCGACGTCGGCCGAATGACAGTACGGCACAGCGCAGTCCATGCAGCGCGAGGCCTGTGAAGATACGCCTCGATTTCGCACGACGGGATCCAGCGACTCGTATACCGACGCCCAGTCGCCGACACGCACTTCGGTCGATCTGGTCGGTGTGCCGGATCGTTCCACATTGAGGAACCCGCGTGGGTCAGGCATGGGCCGGCTCCACCAGTTCGTTCTCTTCCACGACCTTTTGATAATCGACAGGTAAAACTTTGGTGAATCTCGGACTCTGGCCAACCCAGTCCTCGAGAAGTTCTGCCGCCACCGGCGAGCCGGTCGCAGCCACATGCTCGCCGAGAATTTCGACCAGCTGACTACAGTCTTCCGTCGAAGGCCGCTCCAGAACGACCATGTCGCAGTTGACCTTCTCTGCTTTCACGTCGAGTACGAAAGCAATTCCGCCGGACATTCCTGCAGCAAGGTTCCTACCAGTTGGGCCGATTATGACGACGCGGCCTCCGGTCATGTACTCACACGCATGGTCGCCGACGCCTTCCACCACAGCGACCGCGCCCGAGTTGCGCACCGCGAATCGTTCCCCGACACGCCCCCGGACATAGAGTGCACCGCTCGTAGCGCCGTACAGCAGAGTATTGCCGGCAATGACCTGCTCCTCGGCCACGAAGGGTGCATCCTCACTCGGCCGAATCACAATTCGTCCACCGGAGAGACCCTTCCCCACGTAATCGTTTGCATCGCCGACTACGACCAGCGAGATGCCGGGCGGCAGGAACGCACCGAGCGACTGGCCTGCCGTTCCGCTGAGCACGATGTCGATGGTGCCTTCGGGTAGCCCGCCAGCGCCGTAGCGTCTGGTCACCTCAGCGCCCAGCCTCGTTCCCACCGCCCGGTCCGTATTGTGTACTGGCAGTTCGATATGCACGGGTCGAGCGTCCTCGAGAGAGTTCGCGGCGAACTCGATCAGGGTGCCTTCGAGTTCGCTCGAAACAGGTACACACGGCTGGTAGGCCGTGCCGGCCGGCGCGGCCGGAACGCCGAAGATTGGTGAGAGGTCCAACGTCCGACTCTTCCAATGCGCCACCGCCGGAGACATTTCCAATACGTCTGCGTGCCCCAGCGCATCGTCGATACTTCGAAACCCCAGTTCTGCCAACAACCGTCGTACGTCGTCGGCGATGAAGCGAAAGAAGTTCTCGACGTACTCCGGCCGGCCCGTGAATCGCTCGCGCAGTTCGGGATTCTGCGTCGCTACTCCGACGGGGCAGGTGTCGAGGTGACATACCCGCATCATGACGCAGCCGGCCGCGATGAGTGGCGCCGTGGAAAACCCGTACTCCTGTGCCCCCAGCAACGCGGCGACGACGACGTCCCGCGCCGTGCGCAAACCCCCGTCACACTGGACGACGATCCGATCGCGTAACCCGTTGAGCACCAGAGTCTGCTGAGTTTCGGCCAGCCCGATCTCCCACGGCGTACCGGCGTGGTGGATGGACGAGAGCGCCGCCGCGCCCGTCCCCCCGTCATGACCGGAGATCAGCACCACGTCGGCGTGCGCTTTGGCCACACCAGCTGTAACAGTCCCGACTCCGACTGCGCTGACCAACTTCACGTGTATCCGCGCACGATCGTTTGCGCATCTGAGGTCGTAGATCAATTGGGCGAGATCCTCGATCGAATAGATGTCGTGGTGCGGGGGCGGAGAAATCAGCCCGACTCCAGGCGTCGAGTACCGGGTTTCCGCGATCCACGGGTACACCTTGGACCCCGGAAGCTGCCCTCCTTCACCGGGTTTGGCACCTTGGGCCATCTTGATCTGAATGTCGGTGGCATTGACCAGGTAATCGCTGGTCACCCCGAAGCGCCCACTCGCGACCTGCTTGACAGCGCTACGACGCTTGTCGTCACGCAACCGCTCCGGTGACTCTCCGCCCTCACCGGTGTTGGAACGTCCGCCGAGAGCATTCATCGCAACCGCCATCGTCTCGTGCGCCTCGGCAGAGAGGGAACCGTAGCTCATCGCGCCGGTGTTGAATCGAGCGAGAATCATCTCGACGGGTTCGACCTGATCGAGCGGAATCGGCGAACGAATCCCACGCCGAAATCGAAACAGCCCCCGAAGTGTTCCGCCCTGCGCACTCAGTCGATCGACTTCGTCGCTGTAGCGACGAAACATCTCACTTCGCCCTGTCCGGGTCGCATGCTGGAGAAAGAACACGGACTCGGGTGTGAACACATGCAATTCACCACCGCGGCGATACCGGAACTCTCCGCTGCTACTCAACTGCCGATGCTGCACCGCGCGATACGTGGCCGCGTGACGCATCAGAACTTCTCGCGCGACTTCGGTGATACCGATTCCGCCGATCCGGCTTCGTGTGTTGCAGAAGTACGTGTCGATCAAAGCCCGGCCCAAACCCACGGCCTCGAATACCTGAGCGCCGGTGTAGGAGTGAACCGTGGCTATGCCCATTTTCGACATCACCTTGAGCACTCCGGAATTCGTTGCTCTCAGATAGTTCTCCGATGCCGTCTTCGGATCTGTCCCGGGAAGCTCGCCTTGCTCGCTGAGTGCCTCCACGGATTCGAGAGCAAGATAGGGATGAACAGCCGCCGCACCGTATCCGATCAGGAGCGCGATGTGATGAAGTTCGCGGGCATCTCCTGATTCGACGACGAGTGACACCTTGGTCCGCAGGCCATGACGAACGAGATCGTGGTGCACGGCCGATACTGCGAGGAGCGACGGAATGGGAGCCTGGTCTGGGCCCGATCCACGGTCGGAGATCACGAGAATCTCGATACCGTCGACGGCGGCAGTTCGGGCAGACTCCCGAAGCCTCTCGATACCCTCGGCCAGACCGCCCCGAACATCGAACAGTCCCGGTAGGACAAAGCATGTCGGAGTTCGAGGGCCGTGGAGTTCGGTGATCTTCTTCATGACCACCGGCCCGATCACCGGCTTGTGCAGAACGATCCTCCGACACGAGCGGGCAGATGCTTCGAACAAGTTCTGCTCGGTACCGAGCGTGGTTGCGAGAGTCGTGACAACCTGCTCGCGAATCGCATCCAATGGCGGGTTCGTCACCTGCGCGAAGAGCTGGACGAAATAGTCGTACAACAGCTTCGGCCGATCCGAGAGAACAGCCAGGGGTGTGTCGACACCCATCGATCCCAACGGCTCCGATCCTGAGCGAGCCATTGGAAGGAGAACTTCCTGCAAGTCCTCTGCCTGGTATCCGAAGAGCAGTTGCCTCTGCAACAGCGGAGCCGGATCGCCTCGGGCAGGTCCAGACACGGGGATCTCCTCGAGATCGACCAATCCTCCGTCGACCCAGCCCCGGTAGGGTGCTGTGCTCGCGAGTTCGGATTTGATCTCCGCATCGGAAACGATGCCACGGCGAGCGGTGTCGACGAGGAACATGCGTCCCGGTTCGAGGCGCCCCTTCTCCAATACCTCGGAAGTCGGAGCGTCGAACACACCGCTCTCACTGGCCAGCACGATACGGCCGTTCTTCATCCGCCACCACCGCCCTGGGCGAAGACCGTTGCGATCCAACACCGCCCCGACGACGGTGCCATCGCTGAAAGTCACGGACGCCGGACCGTCCCACGGTTCCATCAGGCAAGCATGAAATTGGTAGAAGGCCCTCATCTCGTCCGGCATCGAAGAATCGTTCTCCCAGGCACCGGGAATCATCATCGCGATGGCGTGCTGCATGCTGCGGCCCCCGAGGGACAAGAGCTCGAGCACTTCGTCTAACGACGCCGAGTCGGATCCGCCCGGGGTGCAGATCGGAAACAGGCGAGCGATGTCCCCATGGAGCAGTGCGCTTCGCAGCATCGGCTCGCGAGCGCGCATCCAATTCCTGTTTCCCACAATCGTGTTGATCTCGCCGTTGTGAGCGATGCAGCGATACGGCTGTGCGAGTGGCCACGAGGGAAATGTGTTCGTGGAGTATCTACTGTGCACGACGGCCAAGGCAGTTCGCATCCTGCCGTCACGGAGGTCGGTGAAGTATCCGGGCAACTGCGCCGGCGTGAGCATGCCTTTGTACACGATCGTTCGAGCTGACAACGAGGGGAAATACACCGCGGCCCCGTCCTGGTCGATCCGTTCGACTTGCCTCCTGAGCGCAAACACTCGTCGGTCCAAGGCAATTCCGCCCACACTGCGCTCTCGTGGCTCGGCGCACGTCACAAAACACTGGCTGATGTACGGAGCACACTGCGCGGCAACGGTTCCGACGCAGTCGCTCTCGACCGGCACCTCTCGCCACCCGATAATCCGCAGTCCTTCTTCCGCTGCGTACCGGTCTATCCGGACCAGCGCGCAGTCACGTGCTTCCTGATCCACCGGAAGAAAGCAGTTTCCGGCTGCGTAGGTGTTCTCACCCATCGCATTGGGTGGTGGAAGCTCGAACTCGGTCACCGCGTCGAATAACTCCGTCGGCAGCTGAATCAGGATCCCCGCGCCGTCACCGCTGTTGGATTCGCGCCCGGCTGCGCCACGGTGGGTGAGATTTCCCAGGACCGCGATTGCCTCGTCGACAATGGAATGCGCGCGGCGTCCAGAGGTGTCTGCTACCAGGGCTACACCACATGAATCGGTTTCCTGATCGGGGTCGTACAGGCCTCGAGGATCAGGTATTCGAGAAAACGGCACTCGGCGACCTCCACGCGGACATGCAGCCGACGTGCGCCAGTTTATCAGCACATAACCGCAGGTCGCGAGAGAAAACTGTGACCCCCTGACACCGGGGCATCAGGGGGTCACAGTTTCCGAAAGTCGTTTCGATCAGCTACGCAGTGGCCGACCTTGGCCATCACGCACGCTACCCGTCAACATCATGATTCCGTCGATGAAGGCCCAGATCCAGATCGCTGGGACGACCACAATTCCCACGACCAGAAACAGAAGAATGTAGCCGAGGAAGATTCCGAGGAGCTGGAGCAGTCCGATAGTCGTGCTGCCGATGTACAACCGGCCGATGCCGCAGATACCTATGAATCCGAGAAGAATCTGCAACAGGCCAGCGGTGGTCTTCGATTTGTCCGAGAACGGTTCACCCGTCAGCGGATCACGGCCGTACGGTGCGGACGGGTCGACCAGGCCGTAGCCAGGCTGAGGATAACCCTGACCTTGCGGGTAGCCCTGAGGCTGACCGTAACTTGGCTGCGAATATCCAGGCTGGGGGTAGCCCTGCGGCTGACCGTAGTTCTGGCTTCCCTGCGGCGGAGCGGCGGGGTAGTCCTGCGGCGGAGCCGCGTAGGGATTCGGAGTCTGATCTGCCGGCGCCCCGTAGACGGGACCGTCCGTCGAGGATTGGGTAGAACCCGAGTAGTCCGGCGCCGGATAGTTCTGGGCCACGTAGCTTTCCTGCGACGTGTACGGCGCCGTGGGGTGATTCGGGGTGGAATCAGAACCCGCGGTGGGAAAAGCTGTGGTGGATTCGGTTCCGGTCGGCGGCGGGTAGATGGGGTGGTTTCCCCAGCCCGGACCGTTTCCGACTCCCGAATACGTGTCCCAGCCCGGGCCCGTGCCGGTGGTCTCCGTCGACGGCGTCTTTTCCGTGGGCGCCGAGGTTTCCGTCAACGACGCATCCGCCGTCGCGTCGTAGTCGAATGGCGACCCGAACTGCGGTGGAACCGGCGACTGCGATCCTGACGAGTCCCCCGACTCGGAAGGTTCCGGATTCTTGTTCAAGTTAGGCAACGTACTTTCCTTCGATTCGACGACGGTACGTAATAGCTTTTGTTATCGGGCCGCGCGAAGGATTTCGACCTTCGCGTGGCCGGACCCCCACACATCTGTTTGCGCGTTCATCCTCGCGGTTCATCCCCGTAACGGCCGACGAACACCGTCCCGTGCATTGCCCGAAAGTATCACGATGCCGTCGACGAACGCCCAGATCCAGATTCCGATGGCGAACGGAATCCCGATCAGGAACGCCGACATGAACAGCGCGAAGAACATGCCGAGCAGTTGGCACAATCCGATGCCGACACTTCCGATGTAGAGGCGCCCGACTCCACAGATTCCGAAGAAGCCCAGCAAGATCTGCAACAGTCCAGCGGTGGCCTTCGACTTGTCGGAATACGGTTCCCCGGTTACCGGGTGCCGACCGTACGGGGCATAGGGATCACCGAACCCGTACATCGACGCAGCAGGTAGAGGCTGCTGATAGCCGTACGGATTGGGCGCGCCGTAGACCGGTCCCTGATCGTCGGGGAATCCCCCTTGCGAATAGGGACCTGTCACGGCTTGTCTTTCTTCGACAGCTTCACCGCGTCCGACGACTCGTCCGACGCTGCCGTGGAGTCGCTTGCCTCACTGGCATCGGATCCAGTGACATCGGATCCAGCGGCATCGGATTCAGCGGCCTTCGCTTCGGATGCTTTTGCGTCGGTGACTTTCGCCTCGGCCTTCGCCGAATCAGTGTCGGTGCCTTGCGCTGCGACTGCTGCTTCACCGGCAGCTACCGCAGCGACGTAGTTCTTCGACTTCAAATCAGCCGGATCCTCACGGCCCTTCTTCGCCAGGAAGAAGTAGGCCAGTGCGGCGAAGAACACGATCCCCGAGGTGAATGTGTTGACTCGAATGCCGGCGATCTCGTAGGCGAAATCGTCACGCATCAGTTCGACGACGAACCGGCCCAGGCAATAGCCCGCGACGTACAGAGCAAACAGGCGTCCGTGGCCGATCTTGAATCGGCGGTCGACGAGGACCAGCAGGATCACGATCAAGACGTTCCACACAGCTTCGTAGAGGAACGTCGGGTGAACGACCCGAATGACTTCTCCGTTGGAGACACCAGCCAGTTGATCGAGTTGGCCGGAAGAGTTCACCCGTTCGAAGATCTCGAGGCCCCATGGGACGGTGGTCTCGCGACCGTACAACTCCTGGTTGAAGTAGTTGCCGATACGACCGATGGCCTGTGCGAGCAAGATTCCGGGCGCAATCGCGTCACCTAGCGCGGACACCGGAATGCCGCGTCGACGGCAGCCGATCCACGCACCGATGCCGCCGAGGAACACTGCTCCCCAGATTCCGAGGCCTCCCTGCCACACCTTGAGTGCGTCGAGAGGCTGCCCGTTCTCGCCGAAATAGGCGGGCCAGTCGGTCAATACGTGGTAGAGCCTGCCACCGATCAGACCGAAGGGAACAGCCCAGATCGCGATGTCGAGAACAGTCCCCTTCTCACCGCCGCGGGCCACCCAACGACGATCTCCCCACACGATCGCGACGATGATGCCGAGGATGATGAAGAGCGCGTAGGCGCGCAGCGCTACCGGTCCGACGTACCAGACGCCTTGGGGCGGGCTGGGGATATAGGCCAGCAGGTCCACAGTTGAGGTCACGACGCCACGGTAGCCGAGCGGACGCCCTCGGCGAGTTCTTCGGTGAGCGAGCGAACCGCTCCCAAGCCGTTCTCGACCGCGGAGACCAGAGCCGAGCCGACGATGACGGCATCGGCGTATGCCGCGATTTCGGCAGCCTGTGCGCCGGACCGAACACCCAATCCGACGCCGACGGGAATGTCGGAATGCGCGCGGATTCGTGCGGTCAGTTCCGGAGCCATCGAGGACACGGCGTCGCGAGCGCCGGTGACGCCCATCGTCGAGGCCGCGTAGATGAATCCACTACTCGCGTCGAGCGTCATCGCGAGTCGTTCTTCCGTCGAGGACGGCGCGACAAGGAAGATCCGGTCGAGGTGGTGCTCCTCGGATGCTTCCATCCAGGCGCCTGCTTCTTCCGGAATGAGGTTGGGGGTGATGAGTCCGAGCCCACCGGCAGAGGCGAGGTCTCGTGCAAACTTGTCGACGCCGTACTGCAGTACCGGGTTCCAGTAGGTCATCACGACGGCCTTGCCGCCGACCGAACTGATCTGCTCGATCACGGTGAAGATGTCGCGCAGTCGAACGCCGTTGGTGAGTGCGGTTTCGGCTGCACGCTGGATTGTCGGACCGTCCATGACGGGATCGGAATACGCGACACCGACCTCGATGATGTCGCAGCCACCGTCGACCATCGCCTTGAACACGTCGATCGATTCGGGAACGGTCGGATAACCGGCCGGCAGGTAACCGACGAGGGCGGCACGCTTGTCAGCCTTGCACGCTGCAAAGGTGGGTGCGAGGCGTGATGGTCGTTCGCTCACTTGTCCGAGCCTTCCGTGTTGTCGTTCTGGTCTGCTGCGTCATCCGGAACGGTTGCCTGACCCGAGGCGCCGTCGAAGAGACCGAACCAGCTTGCGGCGGTGTCCATGTCCTTGTCACCGCGACCGGAGAGATTGACGACGATGATCGCGCCCTCTCCGAGTTCCTTGCCCAGTCGGAGTGCGCCGGCGACGGCGTGGGCGGATTCGATGGCCGGGATGATGCCTTCGCGGCGCGAGAGCAGCAGAAGCGCATCCATCGCTTCGCTGTCGGTGACGGGCTCGTAGGTGGCGCGCCCGATGTCGCTCAGGTAAGCGTGCTCGGGCCCGACGCCCGGGTAGTCCAGACCGGCAGAGATCGAATGCGATTCGATGGTCTGACCGTCTTCGTCCTGGAGCAGGTAGGAGTAGGCACCTTGGAATGCGCCTGGGGTACCGCCGGCGAACGTTGCTGCATGCCTTCCGGTTTCGACGCCGTCGCCGGCTGCTTCGTAGCCGACCAGACGGACCGACAGATCGTCGATGAACGGGTGGAAGATTCCGATCGCATTGGAGCCGCCACCGACGCACGCTGTGACTGCATCGGGCAGTCGGCCGGTCAACGCCTGAATCTGCGCGCGAGTTTCGAGGCCGACCACGCGCTGGAAATCGCGCACGATCGTCGGGAAGGGGTGCGGGCCTGCCGCGGTACCGAAGCAGTAATAGGTGTTGTCCGCGTGGGAAACCCAGTCGCGCAAGGCTTCGTTGATCGCGTCCTTGAGCGTGCGCGAACCTGTTTCGACGGAGACCACCTCCGCGCCGAGAAGGCGCATGCGGGCGACGTTCAGTGCTTGACGTTCGGTGTCGACAGCACCCATGTAGATGACGCACTCGAGACCGAGCAGTGCACAGGCGGTGGCCGATGCCACACCGTGCTGGCCCGCTCCGGTCTCGGCGATGATGCGGGTCTTGCCCATCCGCTTTGCCAGCAGAACCTGACCGAGAACGTTGTTGATCTTGTGAGAACCGGTGTGGTTCAGATCTTCACGCTTGAGGATGATGCGCGCGCCGCCGGCGAACTCGCTCATTCGCGTTGCCTCGAAAATCGGCGACGGACGCCCGGTGTAATCGCGCTGCAAGCGATCGAGTTCGTTCAAGAACGAGTCGTCCGCGCGAGCCTTTTCGTACTCCGCAGTGACTTCCTCGATAACCGCCATGAGTGCTTCAGGCACATGCCGTCCGCCATAGACGCCGAAATGGCCTCCGGCGTCGGGATCGTGAGAGCGCTCGGTGAGTCCCGCGCTGGCCGGCGGCAGATTGCCGCCCTTGAATAGTGCACCGGAGCCTGGTTCCTGAGTACGTGAAGTCACCCCACCAGTCTGCCCCAAGGGTGTCGCTGGTCACCGCCCGGGTGCATCAAAGCACGCCGGGCGGGTGAAGCGATTTATCGCGACGGTTTGGGGCAGGACGGGTGTGCGCCTGCATTGACCAGATCTGCGACGGCCTTGCGAGGGTCGCCGCTGGTCACGAGGCCTTCACCGACGAGCACTGCGTCGGCGCCCGCCCCGGCGTACGCCAACAGATCGGCGGTTCCGCGAACACCGGACTCGGCGATCTTGATCGTCTCGGTCGGCAAACCGGGAGCGATGCGACCGAAGGTGTTCTTGTCCACCTCGAGAGTCTTGAGATTGCGGGCGTTCACACCGATAACCTTGGCGCCGGCTTCGAGCGCGCGGTTGGCTTCTTCTTCCGTGTGCACCTCGACGAGGGCAGTCATTCCCAGAGATTCGGTGCGATCGATGAGCGAGGCGAGGGCCTGCTGTTCGAGTGCGGCAACGATCAGCAAGATGACGTCGGCGCCGTGAGCGCGAGCCTCGTGAATCTGGTACGGCCCCACGATGAAGTCCTTGCGCAGCACCGGAATGGTGACCGCTTTACGGACTGCGTCGAGGTCGGCCAACGAGCCGTGAAAACGGCGCTCTTCGGTGAGGACACTGATGATGCGTGCGCCACCGGCTTGGTACGCCGCGGCAAGCTCTGCGGGATCGGCAATGTCGGCCAGCGCACCCTTTGACGGGCTCGCGCGCTTGACCTCGGCGATGACGCCGATGCTCGATTCCAGAAGTGCTGCTGCAGCATCGAGTGCAGGCGGTGCAGCGGCCGCAGCAGCCTTGACTGCAGCGAAGTCGAGTACGGCTTCGCGGGCGGCGACATCAGCGCGCACCCCGTCGAGAATCGAGTCGAGTACGGTCATCGTGGCCCGAATCCTTTCTGGGCAAGAGCCCGATGTGAGATACGTCATCAGGGTGGTCTCAGCCTAGTGGGACGAAATTTTGCTACTCCGTCGGGGTACCCACGCAGGTGAGGGTTCAGTCTTACTCAGTGGGACGACCCCGGTTTCGCACCGTCGCCTCCCCCGACTCCGTCGTCTCCGTCGGCCACTGTCGGGTCCTCTCCGGCGTCGAGCGCATCCCACAACATCCGTTGTGTCACAGGCTCGTCCGACGCGGGTTTGTCTCCCTGACCGAGCTTGGCTGCGGCTTCGCGGCGCGCGGCGGGGTTGTCGTACTTCGACGACAACCCGCCTCGCACTGGAGGTTTGCGCATCAGAAGTACTGCTGCGCCGAGCGCCGCCACCGCTCCGACCAACGCGAGCAAGGCAGGCAGCACCGATACAGTCGTCGAGAGATCTTCCGGGTGACCGGACAACTCGGCCAACTCCACCGCTCGGTCCGCAGAGGCTCCGGACACCAACAACTGCACCGCCGGAACCGCTACCGCGATGGCGACGAGTGCAACCAACAGTCCGACTACCCGAAGTGCCCAACCTCGCACCGCAAACGACGCCGCGATCGCCGCGAGAAGCGCGAGCGCGAGCGGAGTCATCGCCGCCGCCCAGGTGCTGCCGTCGAGATCCGTCGTCCGCTCCAGCGTCTTGCCGTCGCTCGAGGTCAGATGAACCCACGTCATTCGTGAGCTGCCCCACAACGCTGCTGCCGACAACGCAAGCAAAAGCGTTCTCGGCACGGCGGTGCCACGAGAAGCGCTTGTAGGCTGCTCCGCTGCAATCGACTCGTTCTCACTCACAGATCGTCACCTCCGATGGTGCGCAGGGTGTGCGCCGACGCGATGGCGCTCAGTACTGCCATCGCCTTGTTGCGGGCCTCGGTGTCCTCGTAGACCGGGTCCGAGTCGGCGACGACGCCGGCACCCGCTTGGACATATCCGATCCCGTCCTTGATCAATGCTGTTCGGATCGCGATCGCGGTGTCGGCGTCGCCGGCGAAGTCGAGGTAGCCGACGATGCCGCCGTAGATACCTCGCCTGGTGGGCTCGAGTTCTTCGATCAACTGCATCGCACGCACCTTGGGTGCCCCTGACAGCGTTCCGGCGGGGAAGCACGCCGTGACCGCGTCGAGAGCGTGCTTTCCCTCGGCCAGATGACCGGTGACGGTCGATACGAGATGCATCACGTGGCTGTACCGCTCGATGTGCCGGTAGTCGTGCACCTTCACCGTGCCCGGGCGACAGACACGCCCCAGATCGTTTCGCCCCAGATCGACGAGCATGAGGTGCTCGGAGTTCTCCTTCTCGTCGGCGAGGAGATCCTTTTCGAGCAGGATGTCGTCCTCCTCTGTGGCACCGCGCCATCTGGTTCCCGCGATCGGGTGTGTTGTCGCTACGCCCTCGGCGACGGTGACCAGCGCCTCAGGGCTCGATCCGACGATCGAAAACGCGGTCTCGCCATCACCGTTCGGCACGTTGAGCAGGTACATGTACGGGCTGGGGTTCGACGCGCGGAGCATTCGGTACACGTCGATCGGCGCTGCAGTGCAATCGATCTCGAATCTCTGCGAGAGGACAACCTGGAATGCCTCGCCCGCTTCGATGTCGCCGATCAACTTTTCGACGTCGACACCGAAACTCTCGGTGGTGCGCTGACGGCGGTAGTTCGGAGTCGCTTTCGAGAATGTCGACACCGTCGATTTCGCGGGCGCCGCAAGAGCGCGAGTCATCGCGTCCAACCTGGCGACTGCGTCGTCGTACGCCGTGTCGACACGCTCGTCGGTGCCGTCCCAGTTGACCGCGTTGGCGATGAGGGTGATCGCCCCTTCGTGGTGATCTACTGCGGCGATGTCGGCAGCAAGCAGCATGACCATCTCGGGTATCTGCAGGTCGTCGACCGCCGAATCACCCAATCGCTCGAGGCGTCGCACCGCGTCGTAGCCGAGGAATCCGACCATCCCGCCCGTCAACGGGGGTAGGTCGGGCAGCCGCTCCGAACGAAGTAGCTCCAAGGTGGCACCGAGCGCGTCGATCGGATCGCCTCCGGCCGGAGCACCGGCCGGAACATTGCCGTACCAAGCTGCCTCTCCGTCCACGACGGTCAGTGCAGCCGGACTCCCGACGCCGATGAACGACCACCGCGACCACGAACGACCGTTCTCGGCCGACTCGAGCAAGAAGGTGCCGGGACGATTGCCGGCCAACTTCTCGTACGCCGAGAGCGGAGTTTCGGAGTCCGCCAACACTTTCCGAGTGACGGGAACGACCCGGTGCTCGGCCGCGAGAGCTCGGAACTGCTCCCGAGTGGTGGTGGAATCGGACGCGTCACCGACGATCGCGGTGTCGGACGACCGTGCGGACATGGAGGTGGGCTCGCCGTGCATGACTCCATCATCCCAGGCTCCCCCACGCGGTCGTCGTGCGCGGGTAACCTCGGCCGAATGAAACCAGGCCAACTCGCTCCCGATTTCTCGCTGCCCGACCAGGACGGGACTCCGCGCTCGCTGACGAGCCTGCTCGCGAACGGACCCTTGGTCCTCTTCTTCTACCCGGCAGCCTCGACGCCGGTGTGCACCGCCGAGGCGTGCCACTTCCGTGATCTGGGCAGCGAATTCGCCGCGGTGGGCGCTTCGCGGGCGGGTATCAGCACCGATACGGTCGAAGCTCAGTCCACCTTTGCCACCGCACAATCCTTCGACTACCCCCTACTCGCAGACACCGACGGCAAGGTAGCCGAACAGTTCGGCGTCAAGCGCGGACTCCTGGGCAAGTTGGCTCCGGTCAAACGCTCGACCTTCGTGATCGACACCGACCGCACCGTTCTCAAAGTCATCTCGAGTGAGCTACGCGCCAACACCCACGGCGACCAGGCACTCGAGTTCCTTCGCAATCGAAGCTGACTTTCCTGGGGACCTGATTCCCTAGGCGACCTGAATCGAGCGCTTCGCAAGCCCCATCCAGAATCCGTCGATCACCTGGGTGGGCACCTGTTCCAGATCGGACGACGCACCGAGCGTGACGAACAACGGGGCGAAGTGTTCGATGGTCGGATGCGCGTACGGCATCCCGGGAGCTTGGGCGCGGAAGTCGATCAACGAATCGACGTCACCGGCAGCGAACCTCTCCCCTGCCCACGCGTCGAATTCCGCCGACCATCCCGGGGCCTGCGCTTCCGGTGACGGATCGCGCAGGAACGGTAACCCGTGCGTGGTGAATCCGGATCCCACGATCAGTACGCCTTGCTCACGGAGTGGCCGTAGGCGCTCTCCGAGATGGAGCAAACGCTCGGGATCGAGAGTGGGCAGCGAAATTTGCAGTACCGGGATGTCTGCGTCCGGGTACATCACCGTGAGCGGCACGTAGGCACCATGATCCAGGCCTCGATTCGGCTGCTGAACCACTCGTTCGTTGTCCGGCATCAACGCGGCAACCTGGGCGGCGAGTTCCGGAGCGCCGGGAGAGTTGTACTTCGCGCGGTAGAACCTCTCGGGAAAACCACCGAAGTCGTAGATGAGCGGGGTGCCCGTGGTCGTCGAACCGATCGTCAGCGGCGCCGATTCCCAGTGCGCCGAGACGACGAGGATTGCCGTCGGGCGCGGAAGATCGCCGGCCCACGCCCCCAACTGGTCGACCCACAACGCGCTGTCCACCAGCGGCGGAGCACCGTGGCTGAGATACAGCGCAGGCATGGTTGCGGTGGACATACGGACTCCTCGGGATAGACATTCGTCATTAAGTTGAAGGTTCAACCTAATATAGAACTCAACACTTGCGTCCCGCAACTATTCCCCGCAATATTCTTCTGGACATGCGTCTGAGACGCTGTACACCAGCACGCTCCGCGCACGAAGAATGCTCGACCCGAAGGAGAAGTCACCGATGAGTGAACCGACCGCGCAGCCCGACGCGCAGTCTCAGACAAAGTGGCTCACAGCCGAGCAGCAGGAAGCCTGGCTGACACTGATCGCTCTCGTGACTCGATTGCCTGCCGCCCTCGACACTCAACTGCAACGCGATTCGGCACTCACCCACTTCGAGTACTTCGTCCTAGCCGCACTCTCGGACGCCCCCGACCACAAGCTCCAGTTGTCGGTACTTGCCCAGCGAGCGAACGCGTCCCTGTCCCGCCTGTCGCACGTCATCACGAAGATGGAGAAAGCCGGCTGGGTGAAACGGGAAGTCATTCGCGGCAGCCGCGGCTCCAACGCAGTGCTCACCGACGAAGGAATGGCAAAGGTCGTCGCGGCCGCGCCGCCGCACGTCGCCTCGGTTCAAGGTCTCCTCTTCGAGGGCCTCGACGATCGACAGGTCGCCCAGCTTTCGTCGTTGGGTACGGCAATGCTCACCCAACTGGACAAGGGAATCGCCGCCGGACTCGGCAAGGCCTGACGCTTCCCGACACGAGCGGGCTGACTTACGACAGCGGCTTCGTGAGGTGGAGTGCAGCCAAGTGGCTGAACAACATGCTCGCTCCGATCGGATTTCCACCGCCGGGGTACGTTGCCCCGCTGGCCGCTGCCATCGTGTTCCCCGCAGCGTACAACCCGGCAATCGCCGTACCGTCGGCTTTGAGTACCCTCGCGGTCGCGTCGGTGCGTAGACCACCTTTGGTCCCGAGGTCGGAGATTCCGAAAGCAGCAGCGTGAAACGGACCTTGGTCGATCGGTACGAGCGGCGAAGCCCCCTCCGAGAAGGCGCGGTCGTATGCAGTGTCTCCTCGGCCGAAGTCCGCGTCGACGCCGGTCGCCGCAGACGCGTTGAATCGCTTCACGGTCTCCACCAGTTCCGCTGCGGGGACATCGATCTGGGCGGCGAGGTCTTCGAGCGTCTGCGCACTCTTCCACAATCCCGCATCCACGTATTGCTTCGTCTGCGCCATAGGCACATTGGGTGCCTTCACCGGTGGCACTGCGCCTTCTCTGTTGTCGTAGATCATCCAGTACGGCGTGGTTACTTTCCCTGCCCGCATGTGTTCGATGACGGAGCGACCCAAGCGGTCGTACGGCGCAGACTCGTTGACGAACCGGCGACCCTTGTCGTCCACGAAGATTCCGCCGGTGAACCACAGCGCAAACGCAGAGCGGCCATCTGGATGGGTCAGCCCGGGCGACCACCAGGCCTCCCCCATGAGGTCGGTGTCGGCGCCCACGGCGATGGCCGCCTGGTGAGCCTTACCGAGGTTGCCGGGGCAGCCCATCGTGTCGAGAGCAGAACCAGGGACACCGAATTCGGCCCGCAGGGTCTCGTTCTGTTCGAATCCGCCGGCGGCCAGGATCACTCCTCTGTGGGCTCGGATCATTCGACGCCGACCACCTTGCTCGACGACAGCGCCGACGACCCGTCCGTCCTCGACAACCAATTCTTCGAGTGCGGTGTTCAGGTGCATGGCGGCATTCGGGTATGTCGAAAGTGCCAGCATGAATCGGCCGATCAACGACTGCCCACCGACGAGGTACGCCGGCAACTCTTCTCCCAACCGCTCCGTCGCGAGCGGCGATCGAAGTGAATCACGAAGCACACCAAGCCTCGTCGCGTTCATCGGTTTGGGAACGATGTGTCGACCGCTCGCGCGAGCCTTGGGTTTTTCCCCGAAGTAGTCGGGCCATGGCAGTATCTGGAACTCGAAATTCGAGTCCTCTTCGAGATAGTCGATCAACCCGGCGCCGCCCCGAACGTATGCCTCCTGAACGTCGGCGGGCGTCCGATCACCCACCACCGAACGGTAGTACTCCAGCGCATCGTCGATGGTGTCGTCGTCCCCGGAACGGCGAAGAACGGCGTTGCACGGGAACCACATTCCGCCGCCGCCCGAGTACGCCGTTGTTCCGCCGTACTTGTCGGTCGCTTCGATCACAATGACGTCGAGACCTTCGCGGGCCGCCGTGTACGCGCCGGCGAGTCCGCCGCCCGAGCCCACAGCGAGTACGTCGCATGTCTCGTCCCACTTCGTCATAATCAGCCTCTCCGATCCTGGGCACATTTTCCGAACGTGTTCTAGAAATCGTTCTAACACATGGACTTAGCGATCGCGGGGGATCGAAATTCTGTCCCACCGAGCGGGAGCGAGAGAGGACACCGAGCGGGAGCGACATTGAGAATGTGATAGCGCATACTTTGCTCGCTCGGGTCCGATCCCGTAGTGTCTGGACACATGTCTGGTAAGACCAAGTTCGAGTCCACGCGTCGACGGCTCACACAGCAGCAAGCCGAAACCGTCGATCGATTGACCGCGGCAGCGATCACGGTCCTGCGCGACAAAGGGTTTGCCGATCTGACTGTGCGGATGGTGGCAGCGGAAGCGGGTGTCGCCGCGGCCACGGCATACACCTATTTTTCGTCCAAGAGTCACCTTGTGGCAGAACTGTTCTGGCGCCGACTCGACGCGGTACCTCACGAGCCCTCCCCGGAGGCGGAACGGGAAGCGCAGGTCTGCTCGGTCCTTCGTAGCGTCGCACTGCTCGTTTCCGACGAACCGGAGCTGGCGGCGGCCGTGACCACGGCGATGATGGGCAACGATCCCGACGTCGAACATCTTCGGGGACGCATCGGCAAGAACATCCGGGAGCGGCTCATCGAGGCACTGGGGCCGTCGTACGATGCCGACGTACTCGAAGCACTCGAAATCTCCTGGTCCGGGGCGCTTGTCCGAGCCGGCATGGGATACGAGTCCTATTCGCAGATCGCAGACCGGCTCGAAGTCACTGCCAGGCTGATCATGGCGGGCCGCGAGAACCTTCACTAGACGGGGATCATGGCACTCACCAGCCATGTTCCGTCGACTCGGTCGAGTGTCACCTCGACTCGGCTCGACGTCGACGCTGGTGCCGGCCGCGCGATACTCGTCGTGATCTGATCGACGAACATGAGCAATTCTGCGCGGTCTGCAGCCACGGAGCGCACGCCGACGTCGACTACCCGCGCCTTGGTGCTGATTCCCTGCTCCTTCGATTGGGGTGCAACCGTTTTCGATCCGAATTCGGCGAAGCTGTCCTGAAACGTTCCGCTTGCGCCCTCGGCAGCACGTGCAAGGTCGTCGTCGACCGTGTCGCTGTTGTAGCTCAAGAGATTCTCGACGAGCATCGGCGCCACACCGATCACCTCTACACGTGCGGTGTCAGCGGCTGCCGAACGGTGATGACTCCAGAGCAGAGTCCCACCGACTCCCACCAAGATCAGCGCCGCACACACCAAGACCACGCGCTTCACGGGACGAACTCCACACTCGACATCAGCACCCGCCCGTCGACCTCCTCGACACCGATGCGCAGACGGTAGGTTCGCGCCGAAGATTCTCCCGCTGAATTGCCGACCTGGGCCGAGGCTGCGATCAGTACCACTCCCGAGGTACCGGATTCCGATGCCAGGGCTGCGGTGTCGACACGACCATCGGAATCGACGGCGAAATCGCGGATCGATGCGACGAACGCAGATTCACCGGACTTCAGTTCGTCTGCAAAAGTTCCCGTAGTCAGCGACTTCAGCGTCGCGAGATCCTCGTCGAGCGTGGCAGAGTGGACGTCGATCAGGGCAAGGGTTCCTGCGACCGCACCGGCGACGAACTCTTGACGCTGGGACTCTCGGGCGCGGTCCGATCGAACTGCCAGACAGCCGAAGACGACGACGACGCTCAGAGCCGCGAGTGCAATCCAGGCCAGGGCGGTGAGAACACCGGGTTTGCCTCGTACCGGATCCAGCACCTCGCCCCTCAGCGATTCGTCGGCGTCAGCAACTGTTGCCACGGCTCGCCCTCCCCCGGACCGGAGGCGGCCGGAGCCAACTCCGTGTGTTGATAGTCGACTCCGTCAGGCCCGGTGTACAACTCGCCGGGCGCATTGGTCCCCGACGGCACGTACGCCTCGGGGCTCCGGCAGATCTCCGGGCTCGGTGCTCGTTTGCCCGGTACCTCCATGCAGGGAATGTTCCGGGATCCACGAACTGCGAAGATCGAGTTCTGTGGAACTTTGCAGTACAGGTCGGCCGGGGTGTCCGGAACACTCATCTGGGTCGGGTCTCGTCGCTGATCGGCCGGAAGGTAACCGGTCGAGCACGCTGCAGGATCTTGCGCCTGGAGGTGGAAGTTGACGTTCGCGGCACCGTCCACCTGCCCGCGTTGTACGACGGTTTCCTGTGCCGCGACCAATGGCGGCAAGATGACGAGCACCTGCTCCAAGCCGGCGTTGTACGTCAAAGCCACCTGAGCGGTGCTCGTGAAATTGGCAAGCAGCACAGGCAAAGTGGGTTTGAGGCCTTGAAACAGCAGGTCGGCTTCGGTCGCGAAGCCCGGTCCGGTTTCGAGGATATTGCGCACGGCGCCGTCGGCGATCTCCAACTGTCCACTGAGTTGAGCGACACTGGACGCCCACTGGCGAATCTGGTCGCCCGTCACCACCTGTGTCTGCAGGAGCGGATCCAACTGCTGTACGAGCGTCGTTGCCGGTGTCGTGGCAGCGGACATCTGATCGACGAACGAAGTGGTCGAATCCAGCAGACGAGCCAGGTCCTCTCCCCTGCCTCCGAACGCCGCCGCGGACTCGTCGATCACCGATCGCAACTTATCCTGCGGTACGGATGCGAGCATCGCCTGCGCCTGATCGAGGACCGGTCCGATCTCGGTCGGGATCGTGACACCGTCGGGGCCGATCACGTCTCCGTCGGACAGAAAAGGGCCGTCCGCGGTGCTCGGTTGCATGTCGACATATTGCTCGCCGATGGCCGACACACTTCGCACCGCTACTGTGAGCCCGCTGGAGGGAACGGGAACCGCGCTCTCCAAGGATAATTCGGCGCGTACCACTCCCGGAGACAGACGCACCGACCTGACCTGACCGATGGTGTCGCCGCGGTAGGTCACGTTCGCGTTTCGATAGAGGCCACCGGCGTCAGGCAGTTCGAGTGTCACCGTATAGCGCCCGATGCCGAGCACGGTGGGAACTCGCAGATACGAGATCGCCGCCGCGCTCATGCCTATTACCGCCAGGATCGCGAAGATCGTCAATTGCCTTCGCACCAATGTCGTGAGGATCATCGTCCACCGCCCTGGCCGGCCGGCCCTGCGCCAAGTGGGGCGATCCGCCCTGCGCCAAGTGGGGCGATCAACGGATCGACCAGAATCCCGTTCTCCACCGGGGTTTGCGGCGCCCCGAACGGAGTACCGAAGCCGAGGCCCGACTGGAGGCGATTACTCGTGAGGTCGATCAGCGCCCAGAGATTGGTGTAGTCGCCGCGCATTCCGTCGTCGATGGTCGTCTGCGGGAAGGGGAAGGTACTCAGATTGCCCAAATTGTTGATCAGGTCCGGTCCGGTTTCGACCACCTTCTGCAGCGTCGATTCCAAGGCGCTCAAATTGGCTTTCACATCGTCGCGGGTCCGGTCGACCAGATCGGTCCCGACGTCCCCGAACCTGCCGACCGCATCGAGGGCGGTGGTCAGGTCGACGCGTTGGGCGCTCAGTTCCGCCAAGGCCGGATCAAGGGTCTCCAACGCCTCACCGAGAACGTCTCGCTGAGCCGTGATCTCGCCGGCGAACACGTCGAGATTCTCCATGGTCGTGACCATCGCCTCGCGTTGACGGTCGAGTGTCTCGGTCACGGTGTCCATCTGGCTCAGCAGGTCGCGCGCCGCATCGGTCCGTCCGCCGAGAGCAGTGTTCAGTTCCGTGGTGATGCTGTGAATCTGGGCCAGCCCACCGCCGTTGAGCACCAAGGACAGTGCCGTCAACGCTTCCTCGGTGGTGGGATAGACACTGGCCGATGCAAGGGGAATCACGGATCCCTCCGACAACCGCCCTTCCGGCGCCACCTCGGTGGGCGGCGCGAGCGCGACGTGTTTGGATCCGAGCAGACTGGTTTGGCCGATCTTGGCAGTCGCGTTGGCGGGCAGCGACACCGAGCCGTCGAGCGCAACCGTCACCCGTGCGTGCCAGTTGTCGGTCTCGATCGCACTGATACTTCCGACTGTCACGTCGTTGACCATGACCGGGGAGTTGGGGCTGATCGACGTGACGTCCGGCATCTCGATCACGACCGAGAAACTTCCCTCACCGCGGCCGGCCGCGCCCGGCAGCGACACCGAATTCAGCCCGCTCCATTGACAACCCGTCAGAACGAGCACAGCGCTCGCCGCCACACACACTGTTCCCCACCGGCGGCCAGTCATCGTGATCCTGTCGACGGCATGAGCAAGCCGGTCAGATCAGACGCCACCGGTACCGTCGGAAAACTCAAGGCGCCCGTCGGTTCCAGATCAGGCTCGCTGTACACCAGTTGGTCCGGAAGAGCGCCGAGCGCCCGGGTCGGGTTGATGCTCAGGTCCGGGTAGTTGGCCTTGATCGTGTTGAGCAACGGGCCGAGGTATTCGATGCACAAATCCGCGCCCTTCTTCGAGGTGTCGTTGGCCAGGCCGGCGATTCCGCCGCAGATCAAGTCGATCGGGTTGCCGACGTTCTGGAATGCGGGCACACCCACCATCGCTCCTTGGGCCGGCCGGTAGACGTTGTAGTAGTTCGACAACGCTGTCGGAGCCAGATGCAGTACCTTCTCGAGACCTGCGCGCTTGTCGACCAATACCTGGGACACATCTGCCAACTTCGCGATCTGCTCCGTCAAGCCGGTTCGGTTCTGTTCGACAAACCGCTGTACGTCGACGACGGCGGCGTCCAGATCGGCGAGAGCCGGAGCCAATTGCGTCCGGCTCTCGGCGAGCACACTCGAGACATGTGCCAGCCGTGCTTGGAACTGAACGATCTGTTCGTCGCTTGCCGCGAGCGCCGTCGTGAAGGTCTGCAGGCCGCGGATGGTGCCGAACAGATCGGCTCCGCCTTCGTCGAGTGTGCTCATAGCCTCCGAGAGTTCGGTCACCGAGCGCCCCAGCGCTTCCCCGTTGCCCGCCAGTGCGGATCCGGCACCGTCGAGGAAGTTGGCGGCGGGACCGCGATCGTCCCCGTCGGGACCCAAAGCATCGGCGGCGCGGCCCAACTGTTCCTTGATCTGGTCCCACTCGACCGGGACCGCCGTTCGGTCGAGCCCGATCTCCGCACCGTCATTCAGTGCGTCGGCGCCGTCCGTCACCGCCGGCGTCAACTGCACGAAGCGGGCCGAGACCAGTGACTGGGCAACGATCACCGCTTTCGCGTCCTCGGCGACGGGAACCTCGCGCGCCAATTTCAGTTCGACGCGCATTCGATCTCCCTGTGGGGCGATCTCGGTGACGCGGCCGACGTCGACCCCCACGACACGAACGTCGTCACCGACATACAGGCCGGTCGTCGAGGTGAAGTAGGCCGTCACGTTGTAGTAGCGCAGATGTTGCACCGCAAGGTATCCCGACACGACGACGATCGCCGCGCCGACGACGCTTCCACCGACCACGCCGATTCGACGCCAGTTCACCGGTTTGCGAACTCGTAAGGCACCCATCATCGAACCTCCGGAATCGGTAGCGGCGCAGGTGGTAGCCCGAACATCGCGTTGATCAACGGTTGGGTGTATTGCGCCGGTACCAGGTTCTGGACGTAGGCGTAATAGAAGGGACCGCTGGCCACGGTGTCGCCGAGCGTGCCCACGTACGTACCGAGACCGTCGATTCCCTGAGAAAGGTTGTCCTTGTTGTTCTGCAGAATGCCGACAACCGTGTCGAGTTTGCCGAGGACCGGTTGCAATTGCGCCTCGTTGTCGTGGACGAGTCCACTCAGCTGGGTCGACAATGCCGAAATGTTCGTGATCACTTCCCCAAGCGCCGCCTGTCGCCGATCCAGTTCTCCCAACAACGCGTTGCCGTCGACGAGTAGCGCGTTGACCTGTGGTCCACGCTCGGCCAACGTCCCGGCGACGTCGTTTGCATCGGACAGCAAGGTGCGCAACATGTCGTCCCGCCGATTGACGCTGTCGGAGATCCGTGCGACGCCGTCCAGTGCCGGCCTCAGGCTCGGCGCACTGCCGGACATCACCTGTCCCACTGCGTCGAGCGATTCGGAGAGCTGGTCGAGATCGATGTCCTCGACCGTCGTGGTGAGGTCACCGAGAACGTCGGGGAGCGAGTAGGCCGATCTTGTTCGCTCGACCGGGATCTCGCTGCCGACCGCGATCCTTCCCGGACCGTCGAGATCGAGTGAAACAGCTCGCTTGCCGAGCAACGACATCGTGGTGACCGCGGCCGACGTGCTTTCTCCCAAACCGATCGAGCCTTCCAGTGTGAAGTCCACGCGCGCGAGTCCGTGCTCGACCTCGATCCGGTCCACCGTTCCGATCTTCACTCCGGCGGCATTGACTTCGTCTCCCGGCGCGAGACCGCTGGCGTCGGCGAACACCGCGCTGTACCCGACACCCGATTTCAGGAACTGCAGATTCTGATACTGGAGCGATGCCAATACGACGGCGGCCGTGACGACCAATCCCACGACCCCCACGCGTACGGCCTGGCTCTGTGCCATCTCTCTCATCGTGGTGCGCACCTTCCGGTCGTCTGATCCACCAGGTCGACAGTGAGCGGCGTACCGTCGGCACCGTCGACCTTCAGTGCGATTCCGCACAGATAGAAGTTGAAGAACGACCCGTACGAGCCGACTCGGATCAGCTGCTTGTAGTTCGAGGGCATGGACGCGAGAATCCGATCGAGCTCACTTTGTTGCTCGATCAGCGGATTCAGGCTTGCGTCCAGCTTCGACAGGTTTCCCGCGACGTCCGGGCGAACTCCGGCGAGGAGATCGGCGAAGGTGCCTGATGCGGTGTTCACGCTCTCGACGGCAGTCCCGATCATCTCCCTGTCCGCCGCGAGCCCGCTGACCAGCTGTTGTAGGTGATCGAGAGTGTCGCTGAACTGACCACCGCGGCTGCGCAATTCACTGAGCACACCGTCGAGGTTGCCGATCACTCGACCGATCAGTTGGTCGCGGTCTGCGAGAGTGTTCGTGATCGATCCGGTGTGCGCCAGCACCGATGCCACAGTTCCGGACTGGCCTTGAAACACCTCGAGCAAGGACATCGACAACGCGTTGACCTGCTCCGGGTCCAGGGCTTGAAACAGCGGCTTGAAACCACCGAGTAGCGCATCGAGGTCGAGTGCCGGCGCGGTGCGATCGACGGGAATGCTCTCGCCCTGTGGCTGCGGTTCCGCGATCCCCGGATCGTCGAGCAGTTCGAGGTATCGATTACCCACCAGATCCTGATATCGAACAGCGGCTCTGGTCGATACAGTCACGGTGTCACCCGTATCCACACTGAAACTCACGTGGGCACGGTGATTCCCACCGAATTCGACGGAGCCGACAGAACCGACCGGCACACCCGCGATGCGCACCTTGTCGCCCGCTCTGAGCCCGGAGGCGTTGACGAACTCCGCCGAGTACGACCTCGCGTCGCCACCTCGCATCTGGCCGAACACGAGGATCAGCCCGGCGTTGACGAGGATCATCACCAGAACAAAAACTCCGAACTTGACGATGTACCCACGAACTTTCATCGGATCTCCGTCCCGAACAGATAGCTCATCAGATCCGGGACCGTGTTCATCGGTTGCCCACCATTCGGCTGACGCTCGGGCGCAAACGGATTCACCCCGGTATCGGTCACCAGGTACGGAGCATTGACGTTCGGGTCGCGCAGTGGAAGACCCATACACTGCGGGCCACCTGTTGCCGCGACCTTCGGGAGGTCGTCGGGATATCGGTACGGTTCGGTCCCGGCGATCAGACCGATCGACATCTTGATGCCTGGTTGTCCGTTGTAGGCGCCGTCGCCGATCTTCTTGCTCTCCTGCAGTCCGTGGAACATGCAGGGAATCACCGGGGAATACTCCTCCAGTAATGCGGTGGTCGGCCGCAGTAACGACAGAACGGTGTCGATGCCGTCGGCGTTGGCTCCCAGTACATCTTCTCCGGTGCGGGCGACCCCGATCACGTTGAGCAAGAGGAGATCAAGATTCTGCTGCTCGTCGAGCACAGTGGTTCCCGTCGTCGTGAGCGAGTCGAGGGTGTCCAGCAAGTCGAGAACAGCGTCGCGGTAGGTCTGCGTGACGGCTGGCAAATCAGTCAACACATGATCGAGAGCCTCACGTGCAGTGTTGAATTCGAGCAAGGAGGAATCTGCTTGTTCGAGTGCGACCCCGAGCCGTTCGCCGCGTCCTTGCAGAGCAGTCGAGAGGGCACCCAATGTCGAATCGAGCTTGCCCGGGTCCACCGTCCGGAGCACGGTGGTGAGTTTCTCGAACACCGTGTTCAGCTCGACAGTCACCCGGGATACGTCGATCGTCGCCCCGGCGGCAAGTCGCGCGCTGCTCGGTTGCTCCGGCGAGGACAAGCTGACGAATTTCGCGCCGAAAGCCGTGTTCGACGTGATCGCCACATCCACGTTTGACGGAATCGATTCGAGCGCTTCGGGATCGATCGACAACGACAGTTGTGCGGTAGCGTCGTCAGTCGGCGTGATGGACTCCACCGAGCCCACGGTCACCCCGGCCATCTTCACCCGCGCGCCCGGATCCATCACGAGCCCCGCGCGCTCCGCGATCACCGTGATCGGGACGCGAGCGACAAACACCTGGTTGAAAGACGCGACCGACAAAGCGATGACCCCGACGATCGCCGCAGCCAAGCCCAGAGCAGCCAACTTGTAGCCGTATCTGTGCACGCAGTCCCCCTAACCGGACAGATTGAAGTTGCCGGAACCGCCGTAGAGCGCGAGTGAGACGAGCAGGGTCACCGCCACGACGCAGATCAGCGAGAGCCGAACCCCGCGGCCCACTGCAGTTCCCACGCCCGACGGTCCCCCGGACGCGTTGTATCCGTAGTACGTGTGGATCAGCATCACCAGTAGTGCCATCACGAGCACTTGAACGAAGGACCATGCGACGTCGACCGGATCGAGGAACGTCGTGAAGTAGTGGTCGTAAAGACCGGAGGACTGACCGAACAGCACGACCGTGGTGAATCGTCCGGCCAGAAATGATCCCACGAGCGCCAGTGAGTACAGCGGCAAGATCGCGATCATCCCTGCGGTGACGCGGGTGCTGACGACGTACGGGACCGAACTGATCGCCATCGATTCGAGGGCGTCGATTTCCTCACTGATGCGCATGGCACCGATCTGCGCGGTCGAACCTGCGCCGATCGTGGCCGACAGGCCGATTCCCGCGATGACCGGCGCAGCGATACGAACGTTGATGAAGGCGGAGAAGAATCCGGTGAGCGCTTCGACTCCGATATTTCCCAGTGAGCTGAAACCTTGGATCGCAATGGTGCCGCCCGAGGCGAGAGTCAGAAATCCTACGACCGCAACCGTGCCGCCGATCACTGCCAAAGCTCCGGTGCCCATGCTGATCTCGGCTACCAGCCTCAACACTTCTTTCGGGTGTTTGCGAATTGCCCACGGGATGTGAGCGATGGCGCGCGCGAAGAAGACAGCTTGTCGCCCGACATCGTCGATCGAGCGTGACGTTCGAGCCACCCGCGCCCGCGTGCGTCCGAACTTGCCGATTTGTGCCAGCGAATCCGACAGCGTCACCTCGATCACCCCGCCGTCAATCGGATGCCGACCGCGGTGACGATGGTGTTGACGACGAACAACGCCATGAAGGCGTACACCACCGTTTCGTTGACGGCCTCCCCCACACCTTTCGGCCCACCCCGTACCGACAGTCCGCGATAGCAGGCCACCAATCCGGCCAGCATCCCGAACAGTGCAGCTTTGACCATCGACAACGCCACCTCGGGCAGGCCGGTCAGCAACGTGATTCCCTCGACGAACGCGCCGGGGTTGACGCCCTGGAGAAACACCGAGAAGGCATAGCCGCCGGCGATGCCGATGACGCAGACGAGTCCGTTGAGTAGAAGAGCCACCACGGTCGAGGCGACCACACGCGGAATCACCAACCGATTGATCGGATCGATCCCGAGCACCTCCATGGCGTCGATCTCTTCACGAATCGTTCTCGATCCCAGATCGGCGGCGATCGCTGTCGCGCCCGCACCTGCCACGATCAGCACCGTCACCACCGGACCGACCTGAGTCACGGCACCGAGCGCGGCCCCGGCGCCGCTGAGGTCGGCGGCACCGATCTCGCGGAGAAGGATGTTGAGGGTGAAACTCACCAGGACCGTGAACGGCACGGCTACCAACACGGTCGGCACGATCGACACCCGGGCGATCATCCAACTCTGCTCGAGAAACTCCTGCACCTGAAAGCGGGTGCGGAACAAGCCCACTGCGACATCGGCGCCCATCCCGTAGAACTGGCCGAGTTCGCGCATCGGGCCCGCAAGTGCAACTCTTCCGCTGTACACGTCAATGCCCCGAAGGACATGACGTGGAGTTGCCGTAGTCGACCTTGAATTCCTTGATCCCGTTGAGCCAACCGGACGAGAGCCGGCTCGGATCGCCGAGCTTGCTGATGTCGGGCATGTGATCGGCGATCTTGCCGAAGATCAGATCGACCTCCATTCTGGCCAGGTTGGCGCCGACACAGTAGTGCGGTCCGGTTCCTCCGAACGCGAGGTGCGGGTTCGGATCTCGGGTGATGTCGAAGACGTCGGGGTTCTCGAAGACGGTTTCGTCGAAGTTCGCCGAGCCGTAGAGCAGTACGACACGCTGCCCCTTCGCAATCGCAGTACCGGCAATCTGTGTGTCCACCACTGCTGTTCGTTGCATCGACGTGAGTGGCGAAGCCCAGCGGATGATCTCGTCCGCGGCGGTGCGCGGACGCTCACGCTTGTACAGCTCCCACTGATCCGGATGCTCGAGAAATGCCATCATGCCGAGTGTCGTGGCGTTGCGTGTCGTTTCGTTGCCCGCGACAGCCAACATGATGACGAAGAAACCGAACTGTTCCGGGGTGAGTTTCTGTCCGTCGATGTCGGCATGCACCAAGCGCGAGATGATGTCGTCGAGCGGCTCCTCCCGTCTCGCCTCGGCCAATTGATAGGCGTAGCCCAAGATCTGCGCCGACGCCATCCGAGACTCGCCGGCGAGCGACTCGTCGTCGTATCCCGTCATCTGATTCGACCAGTCGTACAGCTGACGGCGCCCGTCCTGCGGTACACCGATCAGCTCCGAAATCGCCTGCATCGGTAACTCGCTGGCGACCTGGCTGACAAAATCACCGCTACCTTCCGCGACGGCAGCCGCCGCTATGTCTTCTGCCCGCGCTTCCAGCCCGGCCCGCATCGCTTCCACCGACCGCGGAGTGAACAAGCGCGCCACCAACTTGCGCAGCTGTGTGTGCTCAGGGGCGTCCTTGTTGATGAGGACGTGTTTTGTCGCCTCCAACTCCTCCGCCGAGATGTTGTCTTCATGCCGCGGAATGCAGCCGTTGACGTTGCTCGAGAACTCCTCGCTGCGCAACGAGACGTCGCGGACGTCTGCGTGGCGGGAGACGACCCAACAACCACCGTCGTGAAATCCGCCGGTACCCGGTTCCTGGGCGTTCCACCAGACCGGAGCGCATCGTCGTAGTTCGGCGAACTCGGCAAGCGGGACGCGCTCGCCGTACAGATGCGGGTCGGTCACGTCGAACCCGTCGGGAAGGTCGATCTCAGGCATTGCAGATGCTCCTTTACGGATGGGTGCCGGGTGCCGGGTGTTGCGTGTGAGCGCTAGTCGATCCGGTGGACCGGGTCGCTGTTCTGTGAGAACTCCTTGGCCCAGCGGTAGTCCGGCTTGCCGCTCGGCGCTCGAACGACCTCGTCGGCGATCCAGAAGGAACGCGGAATCTTGTAGCCGGCAAGCTGACTGCGGGTGTGTTTTTCAATGGAATCGAAATCCGGTTCCACACCATCGCGGACGCGGAGCACCGCCGCCACCCGATTGCCCCACCGCTCGTCGGCAATACCGATCACTGTTGCGTCGTAGATGTCGGGATGGGCCTTCACCACTGCTTCGACCTCTTCCACGAAGACTTTCTCACCGCCGGTGTTGACCACCATGTTTCCCCGGCCGAGGAGAGTGACCGAGCCGTCGTCCTCTATCCGCGCTCGGTCTCCGGTCACGACTGCTCGCGCGCCGTTCACCTCTCGGAATATCTCGACCGACTTCACCGGATCGTTGTAGTAGCCGAGTGGGACGTTGCCGAGTTTCGCCAACCATCCTTCGGCGCCCGAACCCGGCTCCAACACACGGTTGTCGTCGTCGACGACGACCGTGAATCTGTTGGCGCCCACCTTGGGTCCTCCACGCTGCTCGAGCCCTTTGGTTGCGAATCCGATTCCGCCGAAGCCTGTTTCGGACGATCCGACCGAATCGGAGATCATCAGATTCGGAAAGACGTCGAAGAACGCGTCTTTGACCGATCCGGAGAAGAGCGCAGCGCCGGAGGCGAGTACAGCCAGGCTCGACGCATCCGGTTGCAATTCGTGATGGGCTTCGACCAGTGGGCGGCCCATGGCGTCGCCGGTGATGACCATGACCTGCGGCCGATATTCGGCAACGACCTTCCAGACTTGTGCCGCATCGAATTTCGGTTCGAAGATGACGGTGTTTCCGGAGAACAGAGCGTTGAACGTCGGCATCAGAGCCGAGGTGTGGATCAGCGGTGGAAGCATGCACCACCGCATCGGTTCGGCTGCCGCGGCGCCACCGCGCGACTGCTGGTACTCGTCCGCGATCGGCTCACCCGAGTAGAAGTCGTAACCGCCGGCCAGCACGCGCCAGATGTCTTCCTGCCGCCAGACGACACCTTTAGGTCGTCCGGTTGTTCCGCCGGTGTAGAGAACGTAGACGTCGTCGCCGGAACGCTCGGGAAATGCATGTTCACCTGCGCGAAGCGGGGATTGGTTGCCGAGCGCATCGGCGTACGCCACTGCCGCCGGAATCGACGGTTCGTTCCCGAGAGCGAGTTCGTCCGGCACCTCGATCACGTACTTGACCCGCGGGGCCGACACCAAGGCACCGGCAACCCGCTCAGCGAAACCACGATGGAAAACCAACGCCTCGAGATCCGCGTTCTCGTACAGGTAGACCAATTCGTCGCTCGTGTAGCGGTAGTTCACCGTGATGGGAACGCCGCGGATCTTGAACGCCGCGAGGACAGCAACCATCGCCTCGATCGAGTTGTGCAGCTGAATACCGATGTGCGAACCGACACCTAACCCGACTGACTGGAAGTAATGCGCCAATCGGTTGGCCCGCTCGTCCAGCTCACGGTATGTCACCTCCTCGCCGGAAACGATCAGTGCGAGGCGATCGGGCATCGCATCGACGGAATGCTCGAACAGGTCTGCGAACGTGTAGGCCATAGGTTGAGTCCTTCGGTTTCGGCCGGTCAGACGACGAACAGAGGCAAGGGAATTCCGCGATCTTCGAATACGAAGGCCGCGCCGGTACTGACCTTCGTAATGGCGACTTCGACGCATTCCGGAGCAGGAGCTTCGGTGATGTCGACGGCCAGAAGGAGCCCCGCGGCATCTTCGGCCACCACTCTCACGGTGAAATGCGGATTCACGCCGCGGACCAAAGCCTGGAGGGGATCGAGGTGCTCGCTGCCGAGCAAGGTCGGCCAACCGCCGTCGCGGTCGACCAGAGCGTCTCGCGAGATCCACAGCTCCAGAGCACCGCCGTCCGGTCGGATCTCGCTCTCCACATACTGCTTCGGATTCAGCAAGGGGTGTACGGACAGGACCAATGCCAACGATTCCAGAGTCGAAGGAAGCCCGAGCGCATCTCGAATACGCTGTGCCGCAACTCCCGCGATTCCGGTCAATTGCTTTCGCGTGATCTCGCGCGCCTTGTCTTCGTCGGCACGGCGGCGAACCGCTGCCAGAAAGCCCAACGCCAACAGATGATGCTGCACGCAGATCTCCTCTGCGATACGAACCAAGGCTGATCGCGAGAAGTCGGAAAACCTCAGGTCCGACAACAACGGACCCGAGTAGTCCGCCCGACCGTCTCCACCGTGATCGATCGGGCTCAGCTCGACCGTCACCGCGGCGGTGCGTCCGATCTGCTCGGTGTGCGCGGTCATCACGGGAGGCGTGTGCGACGAGTCGATAGAAACGGTCCAGGCGCAGTGCGGATGTCGGTCCGCGGGCCTGCGCGGTGGTCGGTGAATCGGACGGATCTGGGCGTGCGGGTTGGTCGCGATGGCCGTCGCATCGAAAGTCGGATCCTCGATGTCGTGACACATCGAGGTCACGAACTCATCCCCCAACGGCTCGACGTCCATGAGCGCCCCGCAATGATCGAGCCAGAATTCACCGTGCAGCGGATCGTCGACCCGGTATCGAAAGTCCATGAACTGTGGCGGAGCACCGATGTCGAGTTGTAGCCCTTTGAAGATCGTCACGACGTCGTCGCCCTCGTATCCGAGGGCCTTCTGCATGCGGCGGGTGTACCAGGGGCTGGCCGATTCCCACTCCTCGACGGCCACCTGCGCCATACCCTCGCGTCCGAACTCGACGATCAGATGCGCCATGCCCGAGCGATCGATCAGCTGCCCACACAGGAGCAACTCGGGCACCAACACGGCAAGGTCGCGCTGCGAGAGTGTCTCGAAGGAATCGCGCACGGTCATCGGACTCACCACAGCGGGACCGGCGCGGTGCCCACCGGATACCAGCCCGGTAGCGGGTCGCCCGAGATCGATCGCTGGATCCGGCCCTGCATCCCCTTCGAGAGAGCATTGTTGCCGATCATCTCCATGAACAACGCCGACACGTTCCCGAAGTCGAAGAAGTCACGCTGCCAAGACCATTGGAAGTCCCCGCCGTAGCGGAACCAACTGCCGCCGATACCGTAGACGGAGTAGTTGCTACCGTCCTCGCGCTTGGCGTCGGAAATCTGCTTCCACAAGCCGATCACGTTTCCGCTACGTTCGTCGATCACAAACTCTTGATACGGATACTCCCAGCCTTCGAGGCCCTTCATCTCGAGACCGAGCGCGACTTCACGAATCTCCTCGCGCCCCACCGCCATGAAATCCTGCTTGGGACCGTAGTTCCACCCGTACGTGGCGTCCTCGGTGTACATGTCCGCCAACGGTTTCCAATCACCGGCGGCTTCGGCCTTCTTGTTCGCCTCGATCCAGCGTTGGACCATCTCGTCGAGCTCTGCGCGGTCGAAACCCGTCATCTGAACTTCCTCCCTCGAGCACATGAATTCGCTGACATCAATCGACAATCCGCTGCAATCAGTCGACAATCCTCAGGGCGCCGGTCGGGCAGTACCTGACCGCCATCTCGGCTTCGCCGCGGAGCGACTCGGGTGGGTCCGGGTCCAGAAGACTGACCTTCCCCCGCTTCGGGACGACAAAGATCTCCGGCGCCTCGAGCTCGCACGCCGCATGGCCCTGGCACAGGTCGAGGTCGACTTCGACGTGCATGATCACCCCTCACGCCCGGGACGTGTTCGGCGCCGGTACCTCACCGCGCACGGCTGCTGCAACTGGACGACCATCTTGCTGTGGTCGTTTCGGTAGGACTCCGACGGCTGCGTCATCTCGAACTCGAAGTCCCGCAGCAGGATCGAGAAGATCGCCTTGAGCTGCATCTGAGCGAACGCGGCGCCGACACAGCGATGCCGGCCGGCTCCGAACGGAATCCACGTCCAGCGGTTGACGATGTCCTCTTGATTCGGGTCGATGTACCTCCCGGGATCGAAGGTGTCCGGTCGCGGGAAGTCCTCGGCGATTCGATTGGAGATCGCGGGTGTCGCCGCGACAAGATGGCCTTCTCGGATCTCGAAGCCGCCCACTTCGAAATCTCCACGTGCCACCCGCAACAGGATGATCAACGGCGGATGCAGTCGAAGGGTTTCCTTGACCACAGCCTCGAGAACCGGAATCTGGCGCAGGGCGTGAAAACTGATGTCGGCGCCGTCGGAGTACAGATTGTCGAGTTCGTCGACGACGTCCGTCATGGTGTCGGGATGCCGCAACATCTCGATCAGCGACCACGCTGCCGTGCCGGAAGTCGTGTGGTGGCCGGCGAACATCATCGAGATGAAGATGCCGGTGATCTCGTCGGCACTGAACCGGAGGTCGCCGTTCTCGTCCTTGACCGACACCAACACGTCCAGCATGTCGCGGTCCTCCTTGCCCTGCGGAGGATTCGCGATGCGGCCGTTCATGATGTCCTGTACCAGAGCGACCAACGCCAACCGTGCCTCGTCGCGACGGCGGAAACTCTCGATCGGCGCGTACGGATCCACGAAAGCCAATGCATCGGTTCCCTGTTCGAGCTCGTGATACAGCTTGGCGAAACTGTCGTCCAGTTCGTCGCGGAACTTCTTGCCGATCAGGCACGCCGACGAGGTGTAGATGGTCAGCTCGGCGAAGAAGTCGAGCAGATCGATCTCGCCTTCGTCTCCCCACTGCGCGACCATCGCCTCGACCTCGCGGCCGATCGTGGCGGCGTGCCCACGCATCTGTTCGCCGCGCAGAGCCGAGTTGTGGAGCATCTCCTTTCGCCGCTCCGGACTGGCATCGAAAACGACGCCTTCACCGAAGATCGGCTTCATGAAGGGGTATGCAGCTTGTTGGTCGAGATCCTCGTCGGTGGAACGGAAGAAGAACTCGTTTGCCTCGGCTCCGGACAGCAAGATCACAGTGCGATCGGCAAGTTGAAAGGCGCCGACGTCACCGCATTCTTCGCGCACCCGGCGCATGAGCGCTATCGGGTCGGTTCTCAGTTCCTCGAGATGCCCGTGCGGGAGATCCCCGCCGGACACCCGCGGCGGCTCGGGCAGTGTTCGCGACGTCTCCTGCACTCCGTGCGTCATGTCGTCTCCTGTGAGTTCGCAGTGGGAAGTTTGTCCAGTGGTGCCTCGGGCTGAACTTCGACGAGCACGATGTGTGCTCCTCGCGGCGCCGACACGACGGCGACGATGGCATTCGCGATGTCCGAGGCGCGCAGAAAGTAACCGTGTCGGGCGAACCCCCACTTACTCCACGATTCCCCGACCGGTCCGATGATCTCCGGCGTCGTGTCCATTCCCATGCCGGTCAGTGTCGGCCCGGGTCGCACGATCGACGCGCGAATGCCGGTTCCCTCGAGCTCCATTCGCATCTGGCGCCCCATTGCTTCGAGCCCGGCCTTGGCTGCGTCGTAAGCACCCATGAGTGGACGCTGGCGCTCGGCACAATCCGAGCCGATCAGTACGAAGTCACCGCGCTGCCGTTGTCTCATACCGGGGAGTACGCGATGCGCCAATCGCTGCGCACCAACGAGGTGGACTTGGATCTGCCGCAGAAACGCCTCGGGATCCATCTCGTCCGCAGCCCCGAATTCGAGATCACCGGCCCCGGAGATCACGATTTCGGCGGGACCATGCACTGCCTCTGCGGCCGAGACGAATCCGTCGACCGAATCACCGTCCGTGACGTCGAGGAAGTGGGCGAACGCTTCACCACCATTGCTGCGGATCTTCTCGGCGATGGCTTCGCATTCGGTGACTCGACGCGCACCGAGCGCAACCGGATGCCCGAGTTCGGCCAAGGCATACGCGGTGGCAGTGCCGATTCCCGACGACGCACCACTGATCAGTGCCGGCCGGCGAACCGGATTGGGTTCGAAACGAGGCATCAGCGCACCTGCACTTTCACCGGCAGGGCCGCAAAGCCCCGGACGTTTGTCGAATGAACACGCTCGATTCCGGACTCGTCGACTTCGTAGTCGCTGACCCGACGCCCGAACTCCGCCAGGGCGATCTTGGCTTCGAGCTTGGCAAGGTGGGCACCCAGACAGAAGTGCACGCCGCCACCGAAACTCGCGAGTTTTCCCGACGAACTCCGGCCGATCTGGAAGCTGTCGGCATCCTCGAAGACGTCGGCGTCTCGGTTGGCCGATCCGATCAGGAGCAGAACCTTCTCCCCCGCCGGAATGGTGCGCCCGTGGTACTCGAGGTCGACGACCGAAGTCCGAGCCACGATCTGGCTCGACGTGTCGTAGCGAAGAGTCTCTTCCACCCATTCCGAGGCTCGTTCGGGATCGTCGAGAACCGGTGTGATCTGCTCCCGATGGTGCGAACCCCAGTACAGCGCGTTTCCGAGAAGCTTGGTCGTGGTCTCGTTTCCGGCCACGACCATCAGAAACATGAATCCGAGGATCTCCTGGTCCGAGAGTTTGTCTCCGTCGATCTCGGCGTCGAGCAAGGCCGAGGTCAGGTCGTCCGTCCGCGATCGGCGCCGCTGCGCGATCATCTCCTTGTAGTAGCCCATCAAACTGATCGAAGCCTCGACCGCAGGTTGCGGCACGTCGAGAACACCTGCCTCTCGATGCACCACCAGGTCCGCCTTGCGCCGCAGTTCGGCTCGGTCGGGTTCGGGGACACCCATGAGTTCGGAGATGACGTCCATCGGCAGCTTTCCCGCCACCTCCGTAATCCAGTCGAACTCCCCCGCGCCCAGCGCAGGTACCAGATGTTGCTTCGTGAGTTCGAGTATCCGACCGTCGAGCTCCGCGACCCGCCGCGGTGTGAATCCGCGAGAAACCAACTGGCGCAACCGCATATGGCGAGGATCGTCCATCGCGAGAAACGACATCACATAGTGCGCGTGTGGACCGTAGGCTGCGGGGTCGAGCGATACCCCGTTTGCGCTCGAGAGACGCTTGTTGTCCTTGAATCCGTCGACCACGTCCGCATATCGCGACAACGCCCAAAAGCCCACGTCCGGATTGTGATACAGCGGTGATTCCTCGCGCAGACGCTTGTACGTCGGATACGGATCGTCGTGAAAGTGGTAGTCGTACGGATTGAAGACCACCGGATCGATCAAAGCTTCTGTCATGATTTCTCCAGGATCAGTAGAGCTGAGGCCTCGAGGCGTCCAGCGATTTGCGCGTAGGTTCCGTAGCCGATCCCTGCGCGCAGAAGCGCCCCGGCATACAGCATTTCGAGCGCTTCCAACACTTCAGGCTCGCCGTCAGGATCCAACGCCGAGGCGAGTCGTTGATGGATCTCGAGTCCGATCCGGCCGCGAAGATGTTCCACTTCCGGATCGGAGCCGAGCAGTGCATTGGTCACGGCGGCCGATACCTCCGGTTCGTCCGCGAGAAGCAGCGCGATATTTCGAAGTACAGAGAGCACGTGCGCGGTGCGATCCAACCCTGAGCCGTCAGGCGCCGACGAGTTCTGAAGTCTTCGCCAGAAGACCTCTGCGACCAGATGCTCCTTGGACGCGAAATACGTGTAGGCGGTCGCAGTTCCTACACCCGCTTCGGCCGCAACCGAACGGACAGTCAGTCCGGAAAACTCTTGTTCGCGTAGAACTTTCACTGTCGCTTCGGCAAGCCTGGCGACAGTTTCCGCTTGTTTGCCCGTGAGGCGCCTGCGAGTGGATTCGTAGACAATCGATCCCCCGCTACTTGAATCGCCCCGTTTGCTGGACACGTGCCTGGACGTTACTACAGCGCCCTGTCCAGGGCAACGAAATGGGGAAACTTCGAAAATTCACCACGAACAGGCAGGCGTGACGCGAAAAGTTCTACTACAGACCGATCTTCATCCCGGCACCAGCGTCCACGCGCAATTGCTGGCCGGTGACGAATCGCGACTCGTCCGACGACAAGTACACGACCGCATGCGAGATGTCCGCGGGCTCGACCCACGGGGTCGGCATCGCCTGCATGAAGGGGAACGTCACTGCCGCATCCTCGGCGGTCGGATTCTCGAGGTCGGGACGGAACGTCCGGTACATCGGCATGCTCTGCAACATGTCGGTGTTCACGTTGGTCGGATGGATCGCATTGACGCGAATGGAACTCGGCCCGAGGGTCAGTGCCAACGAACTGGTATAGGCCTGAATCAGCTTCTTGGCCAGGCCGTATCCGTCGCCGCCCGGACCCTGGAGCGCCTGCTGCCCGTTGAATCCGGTCTGCGGCACCAGACCGGCAACAGAGCCGATCGCGATGATCGAACCACCTTCGCCGAGGTAGTCCATCGATGCATGCACTGTGTTGACGACACCGAGAAAGTTCACATCGAACGCGTCGACGAAACCGGCAGTCGACACGTGCTTGCCGAGCGGACAGATACCGGCGTTCGCCACGACGACATGCAATCCGCCCAACTGCCCTACTGCCTCGGCAAGTGCTGTTTCGAGACCGGCGCGATCACGGACGTCGACACGCGCCGTCACCACCTGCTGCCCGGCCTCTTTCACCAGTCGAGCCGTTTCCTCCAGATCGGCTGGACTGGCGAGCGGATATTCGTTGCTGGCGATGTCTGCGCACAGATCGAAGGCGATGACGTGCGCGCCCTCCTGTGCGAGATGGACGGCGTGACTGCGCCCCTGACCTCGAGCAGCACCGGTCACCAGCACCACTTTTCCGTCAACTCTGTTCATTTCGACCTCTCTCCCGTGGATGTGAAGGCGTGGTTGTGAATGTGCGGTGAACCGTAGCGGCGCCACACCAGGCACGAGGCGATTTTCACCGAAGTAGATCCAGAGACCCTCTCGAAATCTCTTATGCCCCAAAAACCATTGCCTCAACCACGAGTGTGAACTAGAGTCCAGACACATGTCCAGAAAGAGAGGGTTTGCGTTATGACGCTTCGACCCGCAGACAGTTCTGCACTTCTCGTCGACGGAAAGCTGGTTCCCGGATCCGGTGGAACCTTCGAAGTTTTCAACCCGGCCACGGAGGAACTGATCGGCCGCGCTGCCGAAGGGACCGCAGCGGACATGGACGCGGCCATCGCCGCTGCGCGCCGTGCGTTCGACGACACCGAATGGGCACGCGATCACGGATTTCGCGCTCGCTGCCTACGCCAACTGTGCGACGCACTCCAGTCTCACATCGAGGAGCTGCGCGAGATCACCGTCGCCGAGGTGGGCGCACCCGTCATGCTGACGAGCGGTCCACAACTCGAAGGCCCGATCGAAGATCTTCGCTACTGGGCTGATCTGATCGAAACCTATTCCTGGGAACAAGATCTCGGGCACGCGTCACCGATGGGGATTCCGACTCATCGCCGACTGCTCAAGGAAGCGGTCGGCGTCGTCGGCGCAATCACACCGTGGAACTTTCCGCACCAGATCAATTTCGCGAAACTCGGTCCTGCCCTCGCGGCCGGCAACACCATCGTTCTCAAACCCGCGCCGGACACGCCCTGGTGCGCCGCGCTGGTCGCCAAGGTCATTGCCGAAGAAACCGAGATCCCGGCCGGCGTCGTCAACGTGGTGACGTCGACGGATCACTCTCTCGGCGCCCAGCTGTGCAGCGATCCGCGCGTCGATCTCGTGTCCTTCACCGGTTCCACCGCCACCGGACGCACGGTGATGGCCACGGCCGCGCAAACCCTCAAGAAGGTCTTCCTCGAACTCGGGGGCAAGTCCGCATTCATCGTCCTCGACGACGCGGACATCAAGGGTGCATGCTCGGTTGCCGCGTTCTCCGTCTGCGTTCATGCCGGTCAGGGATGCGCGCTCAGTACCAGACTTCTGGTGCCGCACGCTCGGTACGAAGATGCTCTGGCCGCGGCCTCCGCCGCGATGGCGGGTATCCGAGCCGGTGACCCCAGCGCGCGCGGAACGGTGTGCGGTCCGGTCATCTCGGCGCGCCAGCGCGCCAGGGTGGAGAGCTACCTCTCCCTCGCGGTCGAAGAGGGCGGCACGATCGTGACGGGTGGTGGCCGTCCAGACGATCACGAGCGCGGCTTCTTCGTCGAGCCCACTCTCGTTGCCGGGCTGGACAACTCGTCTCGCGTAGCGCAGGAGGAGATTTTCGGTCCCGTTCTCGTGATCATTCCGTACGACAGCGACGACGACGCAATCCGAATTGCCAACGACTCCCCCTACGGCCTGTCCGGCTCGGTATGGGGCACCGATCCCGATCGCGTCGCGCACGTCGTTGCCGGTGTCAGAACCGGAACGCTGAGCGTCAACGGCGGCGTCTGGTATTCGGCCGACGCACCGTTCGGCGGCTACAAGCAATCCGGGATCGGCCGCGAAATGGGCCTCGCGGGTTTCGAGGAATACCTCGAAACCAAGCTCGTCGCTTCACCTTCCTGACATTCCACATCCTCACCACAGGATCATCACCACGAAAGTAGGTCGACATGGGACGTTTCGACGGTCGCACCGCGATAGTCACCGGAGCAGCGCAGGGTATCGGAGAGGCGTATGCCCGGGCTCTGGCCGCGGAGGGGGCCAACGTGGTAGTCGCCGACCTCAATCGCGAACTCGGCGAAGCTGTCGCCAAGCAGATCACCGCAGACGGAGGACGAGCGGTCTTCAAGGACGTCGACGTTGCCGACGGAGAATCGACTGCGGCACTTGCCGACTTCACGATCGAGCAGTTCGGCAGCATCGAGCATCTGGTGAACAACGCTGCCATCTACGGCGGAATGAAGATCGACTCGCTGTTGACCGTCGACTGGGACTACTACCGAAAGTTCATGAGCGTCAACATGGACGGCGCGTTGCACGTGTGCCGGGCGGTCGTACCTCACATGCGGGAGAAGGGTGGCTCGATCGTCAACCAATCCTCCACGGCGGCGTGGCTGTACTCGAACTACTACGGACTCGCCAAAGCCGGAGTCAACAGCCTGACTCAACAACTCGCGACCGAACTCGGCTGGTCGAACATCCGGATCAACGCCATCGCTCCCGGTCCCATCGACACGGAGGCGACTCGAACCGTCACCCCCGGAAATATCGTCAAGGACATGGTCAAACGAATCCCGTTGCAGCGCATGGGTACGCCGGAGGATCTCGTCGGCATGTGCCTGTTCCTTCTCTCCGACGACGCAGGCTGGGTGACCGGGCAGATCTTCCACGTCGACGGCGGCCAGGTGTACCGATCATGACGGATTCGGCGCCCAAAGCCGGCCCTTCGAAACCCAGACTGGGGTACATCGGTTTGGGCAACATGGGTGCGCCCATGGCGACGCGCCTCCTGGACTGGCCGGGCGGACTGGTCGTGTGTGATGCCCGCGCAGAAGCCCTCGATCCGTTCACCAGTGCGGGCGCGAGTGGAGCATCGACGCCCGCCGACGTTGCAGCGCAGGCGAGAATCATCTCCGTCACGGTGCTCGACGACGCGCAGGTGCGCGAGGTTGTAGGCGGGCCGCACGGCATCCTGTCGACCGCACAGCCAGGCACTGTCGTCGCAATTCACTCCACCATCTCGGACACCACGGCGGTGGAACTCGCTGGTATCTGTCGACAGCGTGGCGTTCTGCTGGTCGACGCACCGATCAGTGGCGGCGCCGGCGGCGCAGCGCAGGGAAGGCTGGCCGTGATGATCGGCGGCTCCGACGAGGCGTTCGAGGCCGTCCGCGAGCCCTTCGGATCCTGGGCCGAACTGGTGGTTCATGCCGGCGACATCGGTGCGGGAACGCGAATGAAACTCGCACGCAACCTTCTTCACTTCATCTCGTTCACAGCCGCGACCGAAGCTGCGCGACTCGCCGAAGCAGCAGGACTCGATCTCCGCACGCTCGGAAAAGTCGTCAGACACACCGATGCGATCACCGGCGGCGCGGGCGCGATCATGCTCCGCGACACCACCGCGCCAGTCGCGGAGGACGACCCGTGGTTCTCGATACTGCGGCATGTTCGCAATCTCGGGGAGAAGGACCTGGCCTTGGCCATCGACCTCGGTGATCGGCTGGATCTCGACCTGCCGCTCGCGCACCTTGCGCTCGCCGGACTCGGTGCCGGTCTGGGCGTCGGGAATGACAGAGAAGACAGGCTCGCCGAGCCTTCACCGGCATCTACGGCGTCCACTACACGGGAGCACGCATGACCGAGACCACTCACACGACCGACACCAATGGAACGGGCGGAAGCCGCGTCTCCGAGACCCGCGCTCGCGGCGTAGCGAAGATGAACGAGGTGTACGGCTGGGAACTCCCCGCCGACGTTCCCGGCGACTTCTTCGCCGTGACCGCCGATCACCTCTTCGCCGACATCTGGACGCGGCCGGGCCTGTCGGTGCGCGATCGGAGACTGCTGCTGATTGGTGCCATCACAGCCCAGGGGCAGAGCGATGTGGCAAAGATCCAGATCAACGCTGCTCTTCACAACGAGGAGTTGACCGAGCAGCAATTCGAGGAGGCCGCGATCTTCCTGTGCCACTACGTCGGCTGGCCCCTGGCGACCGGCCTCAACAATGCGCTGATCGCCGTGAAGGCCGACAGACGTAAAGCCGCGCGCGCCAAGGAGAAGGCCGCGGCCGATTCCGCGAAAACGGACACCGACTGACTTTCGGTCGAGATACTGCAATCAGGGCATCGATCACACCTACCGATTCCCCCACCAACCAACCAGAAGAACGAAGGATCCGAATCCATGGCCGAGGCCAGCTCAATCCGTCCGCAGTCCGCCGCAAGCATCGAGCAGTGGCACTTCGAGGCTGACGTCGTCGTCGCCGGCTACGGCATTGCCGGAGTGAGTGCTTCGATCGAGGCGGCGCGAGCGGGCGCCGACGTGTTGGTGCTCGAGCGCACGAGCGGCTGGGGCGGCGCTGCGGCGCTGGCAGGCGGATTCATCTATCTGGGTGGCGGAACCCCGCTCCAACAGGCACTCGGGTTCGAGGACTCCCCTGCCAACATGAAATCGTTCATGATGGCCGCGCTCGGCCCCGGCGCCGACGAGGAGAAGATCACCGACTACTGCGAGGGCAGCGTCGAACACTACAACTGGCTCGTCGACAACGGCGTGCCGTTCAAGGAGAGTTTCTACGGCCAACCCGGGTGGGAAACGCCCTTCGACGACGGTCTCATGTATTCCGGCGGCGAGAACTCGGCACCGTTCAACACGATCGCGACACCGGCCCCTCGCGGACACGTTCCGCAGATGAGCGGCAAGCGTACCGGCGAGAAGGGCGGCGGCTTCATGTTGATGAAGCCGTTGATCGAGACGGCCGAAAGCCTCGGCGTACGAGCAGAATACGACATGCGAGTGCAGCGACTGGTCGTCGACGGCGATCGAGTAGTCGGCATCATCGCCAAGCAGTACGGCAAGGAAGTGGCGGTTCGAGCACGCACGGGTGTCGTGCTGGCGACGGGAAGCTTCGCCTACAACGAAGCGATGATCCAGTCGTACGCCCCACGGCTGATCGGGCGCCCCGGTGCGGCTATCGAAGAGCACGACGGCAAGGCGATCCAGATGGCCCAGGCTCTCGGGGCGGACCTCGCACACATGGACGCAACCGAGGTCGCGTTCTTCGGCGACCCCCAGTTGATGATCCGCGGCATTCTCGTCAACGGACGCGGCCAGCGCTACGTCAACGAGGACACGTACCCGGGGAGAATCGGTCAGGAGACGCTGTTGCGCAACGAGAATCAGGCCTACCTGATCATCGACGAAGCCTCCTACGAAGAGGGCTGCGCCGCCGACAGTTCCACACCGTTCTTCAGATTCCAGCCCAAGTGGGTGGCCGAGACCGTCGAGGAACTCGAATCCGACATGGGCCTGCCGGAAGGCACACTTCAGTCGACCGTCGAGGTCTACAATCGCCACGCCGCCCGTGGTGAAGACCCCGTCCTCGGCAAGAAGCAGGAGTGGGTCAAGCCGATCGGCTCACCCGTCGCTGCGCTCGACCTTCGCAACTTCACCGCAGGATTCACGCTCGGCGGTCTGCGCACGTCGATCAACTCGGAGGTCATGCACGTCTCCGGCGAACCGATCCCGGGTCTTTTTGCCGCTGGACGCTGCACTGCCGGTGTCTGCGCCGGCGGGTATGCCTCCGGAACGTCCCTCGGTGACGGCAGCTTCTACGGGCGACGCGCCGGAATCAGCGCTGCCAAGGGCTGAACAGCTCTTCTCAAAGTTCAGCGTCCTCGCTGCGACGTTCGAGGAACAACGTGTCACGCCACCTGCCACCGAGTTGAGCGATACGCGACCGAGT
Organism: Rhodococcus sp. IC4_135; assembly: GCF_011602025.1. Classification (NCBI taxonomy): domain Bacteria; kingdom Bacillati; phylum Actinomycetota; class Actinomycetes; order Mycobacteriales; family Nocardiaceae; genus Rhodococcus; species Rhodococcus sp. IC4_135. The sequence goes on along the minus strand of NZ_JAAOLG010000017.1, from coordinate 14,211 downwards.
GCCGACGACTCGGAATCCGACGGCCTGATGCAAAGCGACGCTTGCCCGGTTCTCCGGGAAGATCGACGACTGCACCGTCCAGATCTCGCTGGCGTCGGCAGCTTGCACCTGTCGGCGAAGCAGCAGCTTGCCCACGCCGCGCCCGCGAGCGCCGCTACCGATGTAGATGGAGTTCTCGGCGACCCCGCGGTAGCAGTCTCGCGAGGACACCGGGCTCAGGCTCGCCCAGCCTTCGACGCGGCCGTCGATCTCCGCGACCCATCGATGATCAGGTAACCATTGCGCGTCGAGCTTCTCGGCGGACGGCACCGAGGTGGTGAACGTCGCGGTTCCGGTGTCGATTCCTTCGCGGTAGATCGAGCGCACGGCATCCCAGTCGTCGGATTCCATGCGGCGCAGCACCACGTCGTCGGGAAGAACTCCCAGTGTGTCTTTGACCGGACCACGCGCAGCCACGACGGCGGCGGCTGCCATCAGATCGGAGTATGCCGTTCCGGCAACACTGACAACCGAGGTGCCTTCGCGCACCGAAGCCTCGACGAAACCGACCTCGATCAAGGCCTCGAGGTGCGCACTCAGCGTCGACGGCTCGAGTGATGCGGCGTGTGCAATCGTGTCGACGTCGATCGGACCGCCGGCAGCAAGTCGGAGCACTCGCAGCCGCGTCGGATCACCCAGGCACGCGAACCGGCGCGCAAGTACATCGGTGTCGAGGGGCGCGAGTGTTTCTGAACTCATACCGCGACTATAACGCCGCTGACCTGCAGGTCGGGCGGCTAGGTTCGGCAAGAGCGCCCCGGAGTGAGAAACAACTCAGCCACCGATCCTCGGGTTCGCCGGCTAACGCGCACCGATCGACTCGGCAATCATCGACCACGAGTTGTGAAGATCGTCCTGCCAATAACCCCACGAGTGAGTACCCGTTGCCCGGAAGTCATACGTGGCGGGGATGCCCAGGGAGTCGAGCCGCTCGGCCAAACGCTGGGTGCATTGGTTCGTCCCCGCCTCGATCACTCCGCCGACGATCACCTGATTGGCCAGGACCCCGAGGTCGCCGTTGACCATCGGTCCGCCCAGATTCTCGTGTGGGCCGGGCAAGCCCGATCCGTTGCTGATGTAGAGGTCGACACCCCGCAATCTCTCGGCATTGACCACAGGGTCGTTGGCTACCCACCCCGGGCCACCAACCGGACCCCACATGTTGTCGACGTTGCCGCCGCGGAATCCGACCACGAATCTCACGTAGTCCTGACCGGGTTGAGTACTCGTCTCGGCGCACCCGCTGAAAGCGCCGACCGCGCGGTAAACCGTCGGCGCAGCCTCGGCCAGGCTCAGAACGGAGGTTCCCGCCATCGACAAGCCGGCGACCGCGTTCACACCCGTGGTGCCGAGCGTGGCGTCGACGATCGGCGGCAACTCCTGAGTGAGAAATGTGGTCCACTTGTTCAGTCCGAGAACAGGATCGGGCTTCTCCCAGTCGGTGTAATAACTGTAGGCACCGCCGATGGGGTTGACGACGTTGACGTTCTTGTCGCCGAAGAAGTCGACGACGTCTGTCCGTGTCTGCCACGTCGCCGTGTCCTCGCCGCCGCCGGCGCCGTTGAGTAGGTAGAGGGTCGGTCGGGGCGCACTTGTGTCTGCCGGCCGAATCACCTCGAGCGGAATCACTTTGTCCATTGCAGCCGAGTAGACGTACATAGTCAGCTGACGGGCGTTGATTTCCTCGACGTGATCGAGAGCTGAACCGTCTGAAGGCAACGTTCGAGCCTGATCAGCCGAGGCGAGCGCGGCTTCGCCGAACAATCCCGTCCAAGCGACGAGGGCGACGACCAGTATCGCCCGAGTACGTCCGATCCTTCTCATTGCCGCTCCTCGTGCTCGATTGCGGTGCCCGGCAACAGCTCGGTGGCGCTCGCTTCGCGGGCGTGCGGCTCGGTGGCTTGAAGGTGTCATGCCCGTTCGGAGTATCCGGAAAACATCGTGAGAAGCCGGGCCATCTCCGGTCCGATGACCGCCATGGCCGGGGCCTCGATCATCTCGTTGTGTCCGCAACGCACCGGCACCTCCACGATCCGTCCCGTCACGAGCGGACGCCATTCCTGTGGCGACCTTTCGCGCGCAATCGTGTCGTCTTTTCCGTCAGCCGGGAAGATCAGCAGGTCTCCCTGGTAGATCTGCGGAACGAACTGGTGGGTGATTCTCTGCGAAGTCTCATACCCGCGGGCAATCCGCTCGAGGTTCCGACCGTCGACTCCCGTTTCGGGCCCGAGCGTCCGGGCCACCACGGCCGCCGCCTCGTCGAAGGTCAGATCTCGGTCGGTCTCGACTTCGAGGCCGAGTCCCCGAAGTAGGTCTCGGACGTCGAGTTCGGCTGACGCAGGCGCATCCCCGTTGTCGGGGTAGCTGTCCATCATGGCCAGTGTGGCGACTTCGCGGTCGGACGATTGCAGTTCGACGGCCATGGCGTGCGCGATGACTCCACCGAGGGACCATCCGAGTAAGTCGTACGGCCCGTCTGGCGAAACGGCCTCCATCTCTTCCACGTAACGATGCGCCAACTGTTCGATCGACTGATAGTCACCGTCGTCGCTGAGTGCGGGTAGCTGAAATCCGTACACCGGTCTGTCCTCGGGCAGATACCGCACCAATCCGGCATACCCCCAGGACAGGCCGATACCAGGGTGCACACAGAACAGCGGTCGCCCACTTCCTTTCGTCCGCAGCGGAACTACCACGGCGAGAAGCTCTTCCATGCCGGCGTCCACGGTCGGCAAGTCGAGGCGTCGAGCGATTCCAGCGGGCGTCGGGTCGAGGAACATCCACTGAAGCGGAATTCTGCGTTGAAAACGGGAGTGCAGTGCGCTGACGATTCGGGTGGCTACCAGGGAGGACCCACCCAAGTCGAAGAAGCTGTCGGTAGTGCTCACCCGGTCGAGACCCAGAACCTCGACGAACGAGTCGACCACGGCGCGCTCGGTATCAGTGACCGGCTCGTGGAACTCGGCGGCAGCCGAACCGAATTCGGGTTCCGGTAGAGCCTTTCGGTCGAGCTTGCCCACCGGTGTCATCGGAATCCGCTCGAGAAGCACCACTGCCGACGGAACCATGTGGGAGGGTAGTCGGTCGGCTGCATACGCCCGTATCTCGTCGCTGTCCGTGGCGTCGGCAGCTGACACGCGCACGTACGACACCAGGACCGTCTCACCCGACGGTCCGACGTGGCCGATGGTGGCAGCGAAGCCCACGGCCGGATGATGCATGAGAACTGCATCGATTTCGCCGAGTTCGATCCGGAATCCGCGGACCTTGACCTGGAAGTCGCTTCGCCCGATGTATTCGAGTGTGTGATGTGCGCCCTCGCCGGACCCGACGATTTCGGCACTGTCGCTTTCGGCACTGGCACCGCCGGACTCATGCCAACGCACGACATCCCCGGTGCGGTACATTCGGCGCCCCGGAGACCCGTACACGCAAGCGACAAATCGTTCCGACGTGAGCGACGCCCGATTATGGTACCCACGTGCCATACCTGGGCCCATGATGTACAACTCCCCCGGCACACCGACCGGGACGGGCTGCAAACGCCCGTCCAGCACCAAGAAGCCGAAGCCCACTGCCGGTGAGCCGATGTTCACTCCCGCACCGGGTTTCATCGAATCGCTGACGCTTGCCTGCACGGTGGTTTCAGTCGGGCCGTAGCCGTTGTGCAGCCTCCGACCCGGCGCCCATTGCGCGACGACCTCCGGCGGGCAGGCCTCGCCCACCAGATCGAGAACACGGAGCGCCTCGAAACCGTTGGCACCCAACGCCGCCAGCGCGGTCGGTGTAATGGTGGCATGTGTGACCTGCTCCTGCCGGAAGACATCGGCCAATTCGGCGCCACCGAACACAGCAGGCGGAACGATCACCACTCGCGCCGACGCACTGAATGCCATCGTCAACTCGAAGATGGAAGCGTCGAAACTCGGCGAGGCCAACTGTGAAACATGAGAGTCGTGTGTGACCTCGAACCTCTCACGAGTTTCTGCCGTGAAGCTCGCCAAACCTCGATGAGTAATGTTCACTCCCTTGGGTTTCCCCGTAGAGCCCGAGGTGTAGATCAGGTAGGCCGGATGATCGAGGTTCAGTTCACCGGTTCGATCGTCATCGCTGATCGGTTTCGGCGACCGCGCGGCCACCCGCCGGGCGAAGTGTGGATCGTCGAGTTCCAGCCAGGGAACAACGTCGGGTAGGTGAGTTCGGCTGGACTGCACAGTCAAACCGAGCGAGGCTCGGCAATCGGCGAGCATGTATTCGACGCGCTCGCGCGGATAGGCCGGATCGACAGGCACAAAAGCCGCTCCGGCTTTGGTCACCGACCAGATCGCCACCACCGATTCGATCGAGCGAGGCATCCCCAGCGCCACGAACGTCTCCGGGCCCACACCCCGACCGCACAACTCCCGGGCAACACGATTCGACCACTCGTCCAGGTCGCGATAGCTGAGCTGCCGATTCTCCAGCGACAGGGCCACCGAGTCCGGATCGATCGCCACCGCGTCCGCCAACAACTCAGGCCACAGTTTCGGAGGTACTTCGGGGAGCCCACGCGCCGGCGTCAACGCGCGACGTTCACGATCGCCGAGTAGATCGATGTCACCGATCGGTACCTCCGGATTCCGGGTCACGGACTCGAGTACACGAACGAACATGTCGGCAAACCCGCTGACCGTGCCGGGGTCGAAGAGATCAGTGGCGAAGTCGACGGCTCCGCTCATTCCTCCCGGTGCACCGCGATCGTCGTACTCTTCGGCGAGCAGGAATTCCAGGTCTACCTTCACTACCTCGAGTTCGGGGTCGATCCCGCGGACTTCCAGTCCCGCCAGGTTCAGGATCGGCCGATCGTTGTTCTGGAATTCGAGGGACACCGAGGAAATCGGCGGATAAGCGCTCGACCGTTTCGGCCCGACCGCCTCCACTACCCGCTCGAAGGGAACGTCGGAATGAGCGAACGCGGCAAGGTCGACTTCGCGGCAATGCGCAACCAACTCCCGGAACGATCGAGCCGGATCCACCTGTGTGCGCAGTGCGAGCGTGCCGACGAACATGCCGACCAGATCATCGAGGGCACGATCTCCCCGGCCGGCGATCGGCGTTCCGATCACGATGTCGTCGGTGCTGCCCAAACGTGCCAGCAAGAGCGCGAGTGCTGCATGCACAGTCATGAATGCAGTGGACTCATGCTGCCTCGACACGTCCCGAATCCGGCGGTGAAGATCACGGCTGATCGAGAAGTGAATCCGCGAGCCGTGAAAACTCTGTTGTGTCGGCCGGTCTCGATCGAGGGGAAGTTCCAAGAGGTCGGGAGCGCCTGACAGTGCGCGTCGCCAGTAAGCCAACTGCTCGGTGATCACCGACCCCGGGTCGTCGGCTGAGCCCAGAATCTCACGTTGCCAGAGCGCAAAGTCGGCGTACTGGACTGGAAGCGGCGTCCACTGGGGTTCCCCGCCGTGCGCGTGGGCCTCGTATGCAATCATCACGTCTCGGGTCAGCGGAGACATCGAGAAGCCGTCAGCCGAAATGTGGTGCACCACTACGGCAAGTACGTGTTCGCACTCATTCATGGTGAACAACGATGCCCGCAGGGGAATTCGTGCGGCGACGTCGAAACCGGCCGAGACCATTCGGGCAAGCTCGTCACGGAGATGATGTTCGTCGGTCACCGATGTCTCGGCCAGTTGCGGCAGCGCGGCGCTCTCGGTGGGCACGATGTGCTGGACCGGTCCGTCGCCGCGGACCGGGAACATCGTTCGCAGCGATTCGTGGCGGGCGATGACATCGGACACCGCTGATCTCAACGCCGGCTTGTCGAGTTCACCGCTCAGCCGCACCACGAGCGGAATGTTGTACGCGGGAGAACTGGTGTCGAGTTGATTGACGAACCACATTCGCTGCTGGGCAAACGACAAGGGGATGTCGTCGGGTCGGGGGCGCGGTTCCAGTCGCTCCGACCGTTCGGCAACCGACTGGTCGATCACCGTGGCCAACTCGGCCACCGTCGGCGTCTCGAACAGGTCCCGCACTCCGACGGTGGCTCCGAGCACCGCCCGCAGCCTCGCCGCGACCGAAGTGGCGCTGAGAGAATTTCCCCCGAGCTCGAAGAAACTGATGTCGGTTCCGACTCGTTCCAGGCCGAGCACCTCTGCGAACTCGTCCGACACCGCCTGTTCGACCGGTCCGACCGGGGGCCGGAAATCCCCTGTGGTTGTGCCGATCTCAGGGCTGGGCAACGCCGAACGGTCGACTTTTCCGACAGCGGTCAACGGAATGTTCTCGAGCACCGTGAGAACGGCAGGCACCATGTGCGCAGGCAAGCGCCGGGCCACGGCGCGAATCAAGACCCCGGTGTCCAGTTGACCTGCCGTAGGCACGACGTACGACACGAGTCGGGTGTCTCCGGTAGGGCCGGAATCGGCAACCGTAACGGCAAATCCGACGTTGGGCTCCGCCGTCAGCACACTGTCGATCTCACCGAGTTCGACACGGAAGCCTCGGACCTTGACCTGGAAGTCGCTTCGCCCGACGTACTCGACACACATGTCCGGCGTCCATCGCACGATGTCGCCGGTGCGGTACATCCGCGTTCCCGGGTCAGCCGGGTTGGCGACAAAGCGTTCTGCCGTCAACCCCGACCTTCGGTGGTATCCCCGTGCCACGCCAGGTCCGGCCAGGTACAGCTCGCCGGGGACCCCGACGGGAACCGCTTGAAGTCGAGCGTCGAGCACCAGTTCGCTGACGCCCCTGACGGGTCCACCGATCGTGATCGGTTCCCCGGCGGCCATCGGCGGGCTGACGTTGGACATGATGGTTGCTTCGGTCGGTCCGTACGCGTTGTACAGGCGGCGGCCAGGTGCCCAGCGTGCGACGAGGTCGGGCGGGCACGCCTCGCCCCCGAATACGACGTCCGCAAGTTGTTCCAGCCCAGCCGGATCCACCGATGCCAGTGCCGCCGTGGTGATGAACGCGTGCGTGACGGCGTGCTCGGCCAGCAGTTGCGCCAGGTCCTCACCCCCGTAGATCCCGGGTGGAGCGATAACCATCGTCGCCCCGGCGCCGAACGCCTGCAGATATTCGAAGAGCGACCCGTCGAAACTCGGAGTGGAGAAGTGCAGCGTGCGTGATTGTGGAGTTGCGCCGTAGCGTTCGACCTGGTCTCGGGCGAAGTTGTCGAGCCCTCGCTGCGTGACCACGACACCCTTGGGCACGCCGGTCGACCCCGAGGTGTAGACGACGTAGGCGGCTGAATCCAAGCCGATCGGACGGAGTCGGTCGTTGTCGGTCAGTGGGCTCCCCGAGAATCCCTCGCACTTCTTCGTGAAGTGCGGATCGTCGAGAATCAGCCACTCCGCGATATCGGGCAGTCGATCTCGGTCAGCGGCGGTGGTCAATCCGAAGCCGACCTTCGAATCGATCAGCATGTGGTTTATCCGCTCGTCTGGATAATCGGGATCGATCGGCACGAATGCAGCGCCTGTCTTGGCGACGGCGAGTATCGCTACCACAGACGTGAGAGAACGTGGGACACCGACTGCGACGTAGTCCTCTGTTCCCAGACCTTGCGAGACAAGCACGCGAGCAATGCGATTGGAGAGGATGTCCAGCTCGCCGTAGGTCATGCTGCCGTCCGTCGATTCCACGGCCGACGCGTTCGGATCACGCTGGGCTGCCGCGTCGAAGATCTCCGGGAAAACACGCGACGACCCACCAGCCGTGCCACGGGCTGGTACCAACTCGGCACGTTCGGACGGGGCGAGCACCGACACCACTGCCACAGGGCGATCCGGCTGGACACACGCTTCTAGTACACGCCGCAGTCGTCCGGCGATCTCTTCGATGTCGGCGGCACCGAACACCTCGGGTAGGTACTCGAATTTCAGGCGGAGCCTGGTGTCGACCGATGCCACCAGGCTGAGCGGGTAGTGGGCAGCGTCCTTGGCTTGGACATCGGTGATCCGGATCCCCGCAGTATCGGTATCGGACGAAAGACCCTGACGGTCAACGGGATACGATTCGAAGACAGTCAACGTGTCGAAGCCGGTCTCCGGCCCGGTGGCTCCTTGGATCTCGGAAAGCCCGAGATAGTGGTGATCCGACAGCTCTGCTTGCTCGGCCTGGATCCGCGCGAGGAAGGTGCCGATACTTTCTCTCGGGCGCAGCGTGATTCGGACCGGAATTGTGTTGATGAACAGCCCGACCATGGTTTCGATCCCGGTCAGCTCGGGAGGTCGACCCGACACCGTCGCACCGAACACCACATCGTCTCTCCCGGTCAGTGCGGCGAGGACGATCCCCCACGATGCCTGAACAATTGTGTTGATCGTCAGTCCGAGTTCACGCGCCATCCCGCGAAGTGAGGCTGTGAATTCCTCGTTCAGATCGAACACCCACTCGGCCGCCATGGTGGAGAGTCGACGCGATCGAACCGCCGGAGCCAGCAGCGTCGGTCCTTCGACTCCGCGCAGCGTTCTCGCCCATACAGCTCTCGAGGCTTGCAGATCGCGGCGGCTCATCCAGGTCAGATAATCGCGATACGCGCGCGCGTGAGGCAAGGCCGCCACTTCACCGTCAGCGGCATAGAGCGTCGCCAATTCCCGGATCAGCAGTGGCATGGACCAGCCGTCCAGAAGGATGTGATGGTTGGTGAGCACCAGCGTGAACTTTTCGGAGGTGAGAGCGATCAGAGTGAATCTGATCAACGGCGCCCGCGCCATGTCGAACGGGCGCGCTCGGTCCTCGGCCAACGCTCGATCACGATCCTGATCTGTTGCACCAGTGAGGACGATTTCCTGCCACGGCGCTGCCACGTTGCTTCGGACCACCTGGACAGCACGGCCGTCCGGTCCGTGAAGGAAGGCGGTACGCAGGTTCTCATGCCTGCGGAGCAGCGCGTCGGCGGCGCGACGCAGGCGCTCCGAATCGACTGCGCCGGCAAGATCGAGAGCCACTTGTACGAGGTATGCGTCGACCGATCGTTCGGCAAGTTCGGCATGGAACAACAACCCCGCCTGCAATGGAGAGAGCGACCAGACGTCGGTCAGGTCGGGGCACCGACTTTCGAGGTCGTCGACCGCGTCCTGTCGAAGATCGACCAGGTCGAAGTCCGAGGGTGTGAATCCGCCGCCGTCCGCCGCGTACTCTCCGAGCCCGGCCAGTGCATCGAGCCACCACTGCGCCAGTTGCCGAACGTCGTCCGCACCCAGAATGTCCGGTGGGAACGTCCAGCTGGCAACGAGCTGCGGGCCGTCCTCGGGGTCACTGTTGTCGGTGTCACTGTTGTCGACGGTCATCACGTTGACCTCGAGAACGCCGGCGAGCGGAAGATCGACGGCCGCAACCGTCCGCAGGTCCTCGTCACGGATCGGTACCCATCCCGCTGAAGCGTCGGAGTCGGATCCACCGACGCGTCCGAGGTAGTTGAAACTGATCTGCGGCACGGGAAGTTGCGAAAGAGTGTGTGCCGTTTCGCGGTTCAGATAGCGCAGCAACCCGAAGCCGACGCCGCGGTCCGGCACCGCCCGGAGTTGTTCCTTGACGGCCTTGGCAGCGACGCCCGCGGCCGGGCCGCCGGCGAAGGCGTCGATCGGATCCACTCCGCTCAAATCGATCCGCACCGGGAAGATCGACGTGAACCATCCCACGGTGCGAGCAAGATCTGCCCCGGGAACCACCTGCTCCTCGCGTCCGTGACCCTCGAGACTGATCAACGTCTCCGGATTGTCGACCCCGCAGTCCATGCGCCAGCGGACCATCGCAAGAGCCAAAGCCGTCAACAAACCGTCCTCGACGCTCCCGTGAATCGCCTGCGGCACTGTCGTCGACACGACCTCGGTCAGTCCCGGGGGAACTCGTACTTCGATGTCAGTGGTGGCCGAGGCGGTGTCCCTCTTCGTCAGAGCGCGCACACCCAGCTTCGGATCGGGACCCTCGAGCACCTCTCGCCAGTAGTCGAGTTCAGCCACCCGATCCGGCTCGCGCGCGGCGTCGACAAGGCCACGTGCCCATCGACGCATCGACGTCCCGACCGGAGCCAGTGAAGGGTCGACGCCTGACTGCATCTGCGCACAAGCAAGTGCCAGATCGGGGATCAGGATTCGCCAGGAGACCCCATCCATCACGAGATGGTGAGCGACGAGGAGCAACCGTTTCTCGTCGTGTGCATCGGTGTCGAGCAAGACTGCCTGCACCATCACCCCGGCCGCCGGATCGAGCCGATCCAGAGCGGCCTCCAGTGCCGTCGAAACCGTCTGCGCCACAGCGCTGTCGACACGCATGCGATGCACGAGTGTCTGGGCCCGCACTGCACCTGGAGGCGCAACGTCCATCCGCCGAACGGAGTCTGGGGGCGACGACGCCCGCAGGCTCGACCGGAGTACGTCGTGATGGTCCACCACGACTTGGATGGCCCGCGTCAGCGTGCCCTCGTCGACCGCGGCAGGAATCGTGAGCAGAACAGATTGTGAGTACCGGCGAAAATCTCCACCACGATCAATCATCCACTTCATGATCGGCGTCAACTCGATCTCACCGACGCCGCCGCCTGGCAACTCGTCGAGCACAACGCGGTTGCCGGCCATTCCAGCCGTCTCGGCCAGCGCTGTCACGGTTTTGAGTTCGAACACCTCCCGCGGTGTGATCAGAACTCCGGCAGACTTGGCGCGCGTCACCAACTGGATGGACATGATCGAGTCACCGCCGAGAGTGAAGAACGAATCGTCGACCCCCACCTCGTCGAGTCCCAGAACTTCGGCGAACAGGTCCGCAAGGATGTTTTCCGTCTCGGAGGCGGGGCCACGGCTCACGGTTGCCTGTCGCCCGAAATCAGGTTCAGGCAACGCTTTCCGGTCGAGCTTCCCGTTCACCGTCAGCGGCATAACCTCGAGAACCGTCACGACAGCGGGGACCATGTGCGGCGCCAACCTCTGAGAGAGATACTCGAGCAACGCCGCCGGAGAGATGGTCGCACCGGGCTCCGGTACCACGTAGCCCACCAACCGGTCTCTGCGGGCCACCACCGCCGACTGAGACACGCCCACTCCGGAGAGCAGCGCAGCCTCCACCTCGCCGAGTTCGATTCGGTACCCCTTCACCTGCACCTGCAGATCGTTTCGTCCGAGGTACTCCAGCTGCCCGCTGTCGTTCCAGCGCCCCAGGTCACCGGACCGATACATACGCGCCCCACTGACCGTGAGGTCGGGAATGAACCGCGCGGAGGTCAGACCGAACCGGCCGAGGTATCCGCGTGAAACCTGATCGCCGGAGACATACAGTTCACCCACCACACCTGGCGGCACTGGATGCAGCCGCTGATCCAGCACGTACACACGCAACCCGGGCAACGCCTGCCCGATCACCGAAGCAGATCCTTCACGCGCCAGCTCACGATCGAGCGGTAGGTGGCTGACGTGCACGGTGGTCTCGGTGATGCCGTACATGTTGACCAGATCTGGTGACGAAGTCCCGCGGCGGGCGTACCAGCGCGTCACCTGTCCGAAGTCGAGGGCTTCTCCGCCGAAGATCACGTAGCGCAATGACAGAGCTCCACCCCCGGTAAGCCGTTCGGCTTCCGCCAATTGATAGAAGGCAGTGGGAGTTTGATTGAGCACCGTGACACGTTCGTGCCGTAGCAATTCGAGGAATGCCTCTGGTGAACGGGCCGTGAAGTAGTCGACCAGTACCAGTCGGCCACCGTGTGCGAGAGCACCCCACATTTCCCAGACCGAGAAGTCGAATGCCTCTGAATGGAACATCGTCCACACATCGCCGCTGTCGAAGCCGAAGAGCGCTCTGGCGTTTGCCAGCAACGTCACCACGTTGCGGTGAGAAACCTGCACACCCTTCGGGCGCCCGGTAGACCCCGAGGTGTAGATCACGTAGGCCACCGATTCGGGTCGGAGCGGTCGCAGCCGATCTCGGTCGGTCACCGGAAGCGGAGAAAACCTGTGCAGCGCAACGCGAATCGCCTGGTCGTCCACGGCAATCACTGGAATCTCGTTGTCTGCGACTGCGTCACTGTCTCGTATGTCGTCGCCGTCGGCCCGAGTGGTCAGCACGCACTTCGGCGCGGAGTCACGCAGCACGAAGTCCACCCGGTCGACCGGAGAGGTCAAGTCCACCGGTATGTATCCGCCGCCGGCCTTCACCACCGCCAGCAATGCCACCATCAGGTCGATCGAGCGGGCCATCGCGACTGCCACCAGGGTTTCCGGCATCACCCCCTGCGCCACCAATAGTCGAGCGAGGCGGTTTGCTCGCTCGTCGAGTTCGCGGTAGGTGACGGACAATCCGCCGCAGCGCAACGCCACCGCATCCCCGGACGTCCGCACCGTGCGATCGAAGAGATCCGACAAAGAATCCTCGTGTGTTCCGACGCCCGAGACCGAGGCCGAGCCCGAGGCCGAGGGCGCACCCAGCACCCCGCTGAGTTCGCCGGCCAGAAGTATGTCGATATCGCCGACGACCGCCGACGGGTTCTCGATCACGGCGCCGATCACTCTCTCGAAGCGCGCCGCGATGCGCGCCACCGACATCCGATCGAAAATATCTGTTGCATAACGGAAACCGGCGCTGATACCGGTGGGATCACCGTGCTCGTCGACGTGCTCCATCACACTCAGTTGCAGATCGAATTTTGCAACCGCGAGATCGACATCGAGCGAGCGAACCGTCAGTTCCGGCAATTCGAAGCGCAGTCCCGTATCGGTCTGGAATTCGAGGAGTACTTGAAAGAGAGGTGAATGTGCGGTGGAACGGTCGGGCGAGAGGTAATCCACCAACCTCTCGAAGGGAATGTCTGCATGGTCCAGTGCACCGAGATCGGTTGACCGCACCGCGGCCAACACCTCGGCAAAGGTTGCTCCGGAAGTGACAGGAGTGCGAAGCACGAGCGTGTTGACGAACATCCCGACCACATCGTCGAACACCGATGCACCGCGACCTGCGACCGGGGTCCCGATCACTACGTCGTCCGCCGTCGTGAGCCGTGCCAGCAGTACCGCGAGAGCCGCATGCATCACCATGAACAGGGACGAACCATTCTGGTGTGCAAGTTCGTTCAAAGCTCGATGGATCTCGGGCGAGAAGTCCATCGAAACCACCGCACCCTCGGCAGACCGTTTCAGCGTCCGCGGTCGATCGAGAGGGAGCGGCGAGACTTCCGGAATACCCGACAGCTTTGCTGTCCAATAATCGAATTCCTCCGAGGACGACGTTTCCGGACCAACTTCTGCGTCAAGGATCTCTCGCTGCCACAGGCTGTAGTCGGCATACTGGACGAGCAGTGGCGCCCAGTCCGGAATCTGCTCCTGAGCACGGGATGTATAGGCGCGCATCAGGTCACGTGCCAATGGTGCCATCGAGAAACCGTCCGCGGCGATGTGGTGAACAACGATCGCAAGAACATGCTGCTCCGGGCCGATTCGGAGTAGCCTCACGTGCAGCGGGAACTCTTCGGACACATCGAATCCGATGTCGAAGAACGCGTGCAAGTCCGTAAAAAGCCGCTCGCCGGGAATCGGCACGGGGTGGATTCGAGGAGCAGCGAGCGCTGGTTCGGCGATCACCTGGTAGGGCCCGTTCGCGGACGTCGGGAAGAGCGTTCGAAGGGATTCGTGCCGTTCCACCACATCACCCAGTGCGGCTTCGAGCGCACCCGAATCCAGGAACCCGTCCAATTGTAGTGCGACGGGGATGTTGTAGAGCGGAGACGACGTGTCGAACTGGTTGACGAACCACATACGCGTCTGTGAGAGCGATAGTGGAATATGTTCTGGCCGTGGCTTACCCGCGATTTCCGAAATCCTCGAACCTTCCAGCCCCGAACCTCGCAGCGCAGCTTCCAGTGGATCGATCGATGCCGCCAGATCAGCGACCACAGGAGTGTCGAACAGGGCCTTCACCCCCACGTTGGTGATCGATTCGGATCTGATGCGCGCTGCGACGCGAGTGGCGCTGAGCGAGTCTCCACCGAGTTCGAAGAAATTGTCATCCGCGCCCACCTGGTCGAGACCGAGTACCTCGGCGACGGCTCGGGCGACCAGAACTTCGGCTCGCGTGCTCGGCATCCGATAGCCCGCGGCTGTAAAAGTAGTGTCCGGGAGGGCTTTACGGTCCAACTTCCCATGCACCGTCACCGGAAACTCCCCCAACACCACCACCACCGACGGCACCATGAAC
>NZ_JAAOLG010000163.1:0-255 GCF_011602025.1 Rhodococcus sp. IC4_135 | reverse complement strand
GCTCCGCAGCCGTGGTATCGCCGTTGTCATCCCGGAGAAAAGCGACACCATCGCCGCCCGCGAACGCCGAGGCCGCCGCGGTGGCAGACCTCCAAAACTCGACGCTGACCTCTACAGAGGCCGAAATGTCGTCGAGCGATCCTTCGCTCTGGCCAAGCAATGGCGAGCCCTGGCCACCCGCTACGACAAACTCGCAATCACCTACCGAGCCGCCGTCACCCTCTGCGCAATTCTCACCTGGCTACGCCAATTGGG
>NZ_JAAOLG010000162.1:0-255 GCF_011602025.1 Rhodococcus sp. IC4_135 | reverse complement strand
CAGTCGTTGCTCGGTCATGTGAGCCGAGCATCGACCGCGATCTATCAACACCCCGACGCGGAGGACCTGAGGGCGGCAGTGGAAAGAGTGGGCATATGAGCATCACCGCTCTACCCGTCGAGTCAAGTGCCCTCTCGACTGGAAACGAACAGACCTGGAAAGCGTGGTTGATCGAACGAATCGACCCGCAATGGCGAGTCGCGGAATGGGATTCACGCCGACAGGTATTCACCGGAGACGTCGACAACGAAATGA
>NZ_JAAOLG010000161.1:0-255 GCF_011602025.1 Rhodococcus sp. IC4_135 | reverse complement strand
ACAGATCAATGATCACTCCTTACGGATTGCGGCACTCCTACGCTCAGCGGCACGCTGACAACGGCACACCGGTGGACGTCCTACGCGAATTGATGGATCACCGCAGCGTCGACACGACCATGGGATACTTCTCCGTCACACTCAAACGTAAACGCCAAGCCACCGAGGAGATTTCGAAGTTCGCGATCGACAGGCACGGACGACCGGCGGGATTCACGTCGGTAACGGAGTACGAGCGACAGTCGGTGGCCGTGC
>NZ_JAAOLG010000160.1:0-255 GCF_011602025.1 Rhodococcus sp. IC4_135 | reverse complement strand
CGGCGAAATTGCATTACGAGTAAAGATGCTCGTTACGCGCGGCAGGACGAAAAGACCCCGGGACCTTCACTACAGCTTGGTATTGGTGTTCGGTTCGGTTTGTGTAGGATAGGTGGGAGACTGTGAAGCGGTGACGCCAGTTATCGTGGAGTCGTTGTTGAAATACCACTCTGATCGAATTGGACCTCTAACCTCGGACCATGATCTGGTTCAGGGACAGTGCCTGGTGGGTAGTTTAACTGGGGCGGTTGCCTC
>NZ_JAAOLG010000159.1:0-255 GCF_011602025.1 Rhodococcus sp. IC4_135 | reverse complement strand
ACAGATCAATGATCACTCCTTACGGATTGCGGCACTCCTACGCTCAGCGGCACGCTGACAACGGCACACCGGTGGACGTCCTACGCGAATTGATGGATCACCGCAGCGTCGACACGACCATGGGATATTTCTCCGTCACACTCAAACGTAAACGCCAAGCCACCGAGGAGATTTCGAAGTTCGCGATCGACAGGCACGGACGACCGGCGGGATTCACGTCGGTAACGGAGTACGAGCGACAGTCGGTGGCCGTGC
>NZ_JAAOLG010000158.1:0-258 GCF_011602025.1 Rhodococcus sp. IC4_135 | reverse complement strand
CGCCCGTCGGGCCCAGGAAAATGAACGAACCGATCGGCCGGCGCGGATCACGGATACCGGACCTCGCCCGGATCACCGCGTCCGCGACCAGTTGCACCGCCTCGTCCTGACCGACGACCCTCTCGTGCAGGATCTCGTCGAGCTTCAACAACTTCTCCCGCTCACCTTCCTGCAGCCGGGCGACCGGGATACCCGTCCACGCGGCCACGATCTCTGCGATCTCGTCTTCGGTGACCACTTCACGCAGCAACGGATTCC
>NZ_JAAOLG010000157.1:0-258 GCF_011602025.1 Rhodococcus sp. IC4_135 | reverse complement strand
CCTTCTTCAGGGAGTAGTCAGATGTACTCGAAAAGCACGTTAAGCCACACCGACGCCGTGTCGGCGCTCGAACTGTTCGAGCAGGGCTACACGGCCAAGTCCGTGGCCATTTCGCTTGACCTCGCCCAGAACCCTGTCCAAATGTTGTATCAACGATGGCAACTACGGGGAGCAGGTGCGCTGGTGACGAGAGACCGAAGACAGTACGACTTCGAGACCAAACTCGAGATCGTGCGTCGCCACGTCAACGGAGAGTCC
>NZ_JAAOLG010000156.1:0-261 GCF_011602025.1 Rhodococcus sp. IC4_135 | reverse complement strand
ACGTGCCCGCCCTGACCATCAACAAAGTGTGCCTGTCCGGCATCGACGCCATCGCCCTCGCCGACCAACTCATCCGCGCCGGAGAATTCGACATCGTCGTCGCCGGCGGGCAGGAATCGATGTCCCGCGCACCCCACATGCTCGAAAAAAGCCGCGAAGGCTTCAAATACGGCGACGTCACCCTGCGCGACCACATGGCCTACGACGGCCTCCACGACATCTTCACCGACCAGGCCATGGGCCTGCTCACCGAACAAGTCA
>NZ_JAAOLG010000155.1:0-261 GCF_011602025.1 Rhodococcus sp. IC4_135 | reverse complement strand
GGGCACTTCACCTTGTCGGATCCCATGACGACACCTCTTCTCAGGCCGCCGCGACGGCGGGTTCGGCATACGCGACGGCAAGCTCGCCGCCGTCCACCGTGACGCTGATGGTGCCACCCGGTTTGATCTCGCCGCGCAACAGCGCACGACCGATCTTGGTCTCGACCTCGTGGGCGATGTACCGGCGCAGCGGCCGCGCACCGTAGACAGGGTCGAAACCGTGTTCGGCGATCAGCCGGCGTGCCTCCGGCGTGATATCCA
>NZ_JAAOLG010000154.1:0-264 GCF_011602025.1 Rhodococcus sp. IC4_135 | reverse complement strand
CGACGGTGCATGTGAGCCATCGTGTGTTGGATGCTGCGTTGGCGGCGGATGCGTCGGCGAGTGTTGTGGGTCAGGCTATTTCGGGTCTGCGGGTGTTCGTGTTGGATACGCGTTTGGCTCCGGTGCCCGTCGGTGTCGCGGGTGAGATGTATGTCTCGGGTGTGCAGTTGGCTCGGGGTTATCTGGGTCAGGCGGGGTTGACGTCGACGCGGTTTGTGGCGAATCCGTTCAATGCGGGCGAGGTGTTGTACCGCACGGGTGACG